>CAVCRI010000008.1:0-35646 GCA_963604545.1 Lachnospiraceae bacterium
GAGCAGCGCCTGATGGCTACCCACCATCCATTCACCATGCCAAACCCTGACGACATCCCATTGCTCGACGAGCATCCTGAGCAGGTACGTGCCAAGGCTTACGACTTCGTATGCAACGGCATCGAGGTTGGTGGCGGTTCTCTCCGTATCCACGACACCAAATTGCAGGAGAAGATGTTCGAGGTGCTCGGCTTCACGCCAGAGCGTGCCGAGGCTCAGTTCGGCTTCCTGATGAATGCCTTCAAGTATGGAGCGCCACCTCACGCAGGTCTCGCCTTCGGTCTCGACCGCTTCGTCAGCATCTTGGCGGGTCTCGACAGCATCCGTGACTGCATCGCCTTCCCTAAGAACAACTCTGGCCGTGATGTCATGCTCGACGCTCCATCCGAGTTGGACCCTAAGCAGTTGGATGAGTTGGAAATCAAGCTCGACTTGAAAGATTAATCAGAAATCAAACTCGACTTGAAAGATTAATCAATTTTCCTCTGTCAGTAAGAATATACGATAAAAAGCTATAAAAGGCTGATAAATAGTAAGTTTTATGCCGCATTATCTTGACTTATATCAAGAAATGCGGCATAATTCATTATAAATGCTCACTTTTCTACAGAAAAAGACCTATAAACCAAAAAAAAGTCTTAATTTTGCGTCAGATTTTATAGAACATAAACAGAAGTAGGACACAATGTATTACTTCGAGACAACAAATTATTACTAAAGACATGGTAGAAAAGAAAGCAACAACTAAGACAGCTGCCAAGAAGACAGCTACAAAGAAGGCTCCAGCAGCTAAGAAGACTACTGCAGCTAAGAAGGAAGTAATCTATTTGAACGCTGAGAACGCAGGTTTCCGCGCAGGTGATGTTTACCAGACATTGGCAGCAGCTGAGAAGGCTCTTTCTTTGGATGAAATCGCTAAGGCAGCTAAGATCAGTGTTGAGGATGCAATCCTTGGTATCGGATGGCTCTTCAAGGAGGGTAAGATTAAGGACGAGGACAACAAGGTTGCCCTTGCTTAAATAATTCTTTTTTCAAGGAGCCGCAGTTTCTTGCCAATTCAAGAGGGTAGGAGGCTGCGGCTTTTTGCATGGATAAACAATGAAGAACCTAGACCAAGAAATATTGAATGTGCTCGTCGTAGCCGGCAACAAGGGACTGAAGGTCGAGAAGATTGCCCGCCATGTGTACAATGCTTGCAATTCCATTTTCACCCCGCTGGAATTCAAGGAGGTACATGCCTATGTGACTCAGTATCTCACCAAGAACTCCAAGAACCCCAACTCCATCATCGAGAAGGGCAAGGGATATGGCGTCTACCACATCAACTACCAAAATACTGCCGTCCAGCAACTCATGTTCAAGTTTGCGTCGACAGAGGCTCAGATTCTTGATGAGGGCATGGATGCCGAGAAGGGGGGTAAGGCTTCGCCTCGCAGCCTGTTCGACGACCTGCTGGAGTAATTTTCCTGCCAAGTTTTAATTTTTAGGGGGAATTTTGCCGTTGGTTCGTATTATGGTAAAATAAACTATAAGTTTATATAATGCAGGCAAAATAACAATAACTTTATAAACGAAACTAAGATTATGGCTAGAAGATATTTATTAGGCTTCGACGTAGGTTCAAGTTCGGTGAAGGCTTCACTCACCGATGTAGACAATGGTGAAATTGTGGCTTCGGCTTTCTATCCAGACCATGAGGCACCTATCATGGCTGTCAAGACAGGCTGGGCAGAGCAAGACCCACAGATGTGGTGGGACAATGCCAAGCTCTCTCTCAAGAAAATCATGGCTGAGAGCGGTGCCAAGGGTGAGGACATCCTCGCCATCGGCATCTCTTATCAGATGCACGGGCTGGTATGCGTAGACAAGAACCAGCAAGTGTTGCGCCCTAGCATCATCTGGTGCGACTCTCGTGCCGTGCCTTATGGCGAGAAGGCGTTCCACGACCTGGGCGAGGACCTCTGCTTGCGCAACCTCCTCAACTCTCCGGGCAACTTCACTGCCTCCAAGTTGGCTTGGGTGAAGGAGAACGAGCCTGAGATTTTCGGCAAGATAGACAAGATAATGCTACCTGGCGACTATCTCGCCATGAAACTCTCTGGCGAGGTGAAGACCACCATCAGCGGTCTCTCAGAGGGCATGATGTGGGACTTCAAGGCAAAGAAACCAGCCAAGTTTCTCCTCGATTACTTTGGCTTCGATGAGAGCATGCTCGCCGACATCGTGCCTACATTCTCTGTCCAGAGCGTAGTTAGCAAGGCGGCAGCCGAGGAACTCGGGCTCAAGGAGGGTACTCCTATCTCTTATCGTGCCGGCGACCAGCCTAACAACGCCGTCAGCCTCAACGTGTTCAACCCTGGCGAGATTGCCAGCACGGCAGGTACTTCGGGCGTAGTCTATGGCGTGCTCGGCGAGGTAAACTACGACCCTAAGAGCCGTGTCAACACCTTCGCTCATGCCAACTATACCACCGACCTCGACCGTCTGGGCGTATTGCTCTGCATCAACGGCACGGGCATCCTCAACGCTTGGGTACACCGCAACATCACACCAGATGTAAGCTATGCCGACATGAACGACTTGGCAGCTAGCGTGCCAATCGGCAGCGACGGCGTGAAAATCATCCCATTCGGCAATGGTGCCGAGCGTGTGCTCGAAAACAAGGAGGTGGGCTGTTCCATCCGTGGCATCAGCTTCAACAAGCACAACCGTGCTCACATCGTACGCGCCGCCCAGGAGGGTATCGTCTTCAGCTTCTGCTATGGCATGGAAATCATGCAGCAGATGGGCATGGACATCAAGAAGATTCACGCCGGAAAGGCAAACATGTTCCTCAGCCCATTGTTCCGCGACACATTGGCTGGCGTGAGTGGTGCTACCATCGAGCTGTACGAGACCGATGGTAGTGCAGGCGCAGCCAAGGGCGCAGGTATCGGTGCAGGCATCTACAAGGATCACGACGAGGCGTTCGCCTCACTCAAGAAGCTGGCGGTCATCGAGCCAGACGAGGCTAATCGCAGCGCATACCTGGAGGCCTACGCCGACTGGAAGAGTGAGCTGGGCAAGCTCTAGTCTAGCTAGGATAGTGGCAGTAGACGTAACGGATATTTATGTTATTAAACATATTTTCCATGACTTTAGTCAAATAAATACAAGGGGGCGGAATTTTTCCGCCCTTTTTATTTGCTCATCCCAAATATTTTTATTACTTTTGCCAAACATCTATAATTATTTATAAAATATGGCTCATAAAAATAATCATTTAGTTATCATGGCCGGCGGTGTAGGCAGTAGATTCTGGCCTATGAGTACGGTGGATAAACCAAAGCAGTTTATAGACGTTCTAGGAACCGGACGCTCACTGTTGCAGCTCACCTTCGACCGCTTTGAGGGCGTTTGCGACCCAGAAAACGTGTGGGTTGTCACCAATAAGAAATATGCGGCATTGGTACATGAACAGTTGCCTGAGATACCAGAGGGCAACATCCTGCAGGAACCTTGCCGTCGAAATACAGCCCCTTGCATCGCTTACATCAGCTGGCGCATCAAGGAGAAAGACCCTCATGCCAACATCGTGGTGTCTCCTTCCGACCACATCGTCACCAATGCCAATGAGTTTAGGAGAGTCATCACCTCTGCCCTCAAGTTTACGGGCGAGACCGACAGCATCGTCACCCTCGGCATGAAGCCTACTCGCCCTGAGACGGGCTATGGCTATATCCAGGCAGACTTGAGCGCACCTTCTGCTCGCAACAAGGAGATTTTCCGTGTAGACCAGTTCAAGGAGAAGCCAGACTTGGCGACAGCTACCGCATACCTCAAGGACAGCAGCTTCTACTGGAATGCCGGCATCTTTGTGATGAGTGCCGCCACCATCGTCAACGCCTTCCGTGTCTACCAGCCGGGCATCGCCAAGATCTTCGAGGGCATGCGCAGCATCTACGGCACCGACAAGGAGCAGGCAGAGATAGACTTGCGCTATCCTGAGTGCGAGAACATCTCCGTAGACTATGCCATCATGGAGAAGGCGGAGGAAATCTTCATGATGCCTGCCGACTTCGGATGGAGCGACCTGGGCACCTGGGGTAGCCTGATGGTGCAGAGTCGCAAGGATGTCTTTGGCAACGCCTTGATAGGAAATAACATCGAGATGGTGGAGTCGAAGAATTGCATCGTACACACCATGCAGGAGAAGAAGGTGGTTATCCAGGGCTTGGACGGCTATATCATCGCCGAGCAGGATGGCACGCTCCTCATCTGCAAGATGTCCGAGGAACAGCGCATCAAGGAGTTCTCGGGCAGTGATAAGTAAATCCTCTTGCAGCTGTAAGTGAAAACTCTGGCAATGACAAACAATTCTCCTTTTCAGAGGTAAGTAATTTCGCAGCCTATTCTCATAAAATATATACTCCCCTGGGCGGTTTTATCTCCCCGCCTAGGAAAATAAAATTGCCCGCCTAGGAAAAAATATTTCTCTAGGCGGGCAATTTTATTGATTGTTCACTTCTTTCTTTGCTTCGCTTTATTTCTTTTTCAAGCCCTTGTAAGCCAAGAAAGCTACGACCACTACTGCCAATGCCAAGATGACATAGCCTATCTCGTGGCTATACTTGATGGCCTGCTGGTAGACATCCTGGGTGGTCTTGTAGTCGGTGTACTTGTAGATGCCCCAACCGATGCAAGCCAATACCATGTTCCATATGCCGGCACCGATGGTGGTGTAGAGCAGGAACTTGCCCACGTGCATGCCTGCCAAACCCGCCGGAATACTGATGAGCTGGCGTACGGCTGGTACCAGACGGCCAAAGATGGTGGAAGCTGCGCCATGCTTGCGGAAGTATTCTTCGGCTGTTTCGACCTTCTCGCGGTCGATGAGGCACATGTGCCCGATTCTACTGTCGGCGAAGCGATAGATGATAGGGCGCCCCACCCACTTTGCGATGTAATAGTTGATGAGCGCACCCAGGTCGGCACCCAATGTGGCGAAAACGATGACGAGCACGAAGCTCATGCCGCTCGCCGGGTCCATCGCCTTCCAGGCTGCCGGTGGCACCACCACCTCTGATGGGAATGGGATAAATGAGCTCTCGATGGCCATGAAGACCACTACCACCCAGTAGTTCAGATTATCCAATATCCACAGAAAGAGATCTGCTGTATTCATATTTTTCCTTTAAGATAAGTATTTGGATTCAAGCACCATGGCGGCTTGAACCCAATACTCATATATTGACTTTTCTTACTTGTTCTGTTTTGCCCAGGTGTCCTTCAGACCCACGGTCTTGTTGAAGACTGGGTGCTCGGCGGTAGAGTCGAGGTCGGCCATGAAGTAACCGATGCGCTGGAACTGGAGGTACTCGCCTGGCTTCTTGCCCGCAGCGTATTCCTCAACGTAGCAGTTCTTATAGTCGTGCAAGCTCTCTGGGTTGAGGAGCTCACGGAAGTCACGCTCGTCGGCAGATGGGTTCTCTACGTTGAAGAGGCGGTCGTACTCACGTACCTCAGCCTTCACACAGTGGTCGGCTGATACCCAGTGCAGGGTGCCCTTCACCTTGCGGTTGGCACCTTCCATGCCGCTCTTGCTGGTAGGGTCGTACTCTGCCTGAATCTCTGTGATGACACCGTTCTCGTCCTTGGTGCAACCGGTGCACTTCACGATGTAGGCGTTCTTGAGGCGTACCTCCTTGCCTGGGGTCATGCGGAAGAACTTCTTAGGAGCATCCTCCATGAAGTCTGCACGCTCTATCCATAGATTCTTGGAGAAGGTGATGGTGTGTGAGCCGTCAGCCTCGTTCTCTGGATTGTTGATGGCCTCCATCTCCTCGGTCTCGCCGTCAGGATAGTTGGTGATGACGAGCTTCACTGGGTCGAGCACGGCGCTCACACGGCAAGCCTTCTTGTTGAGGTCCTCACGCACAGAGGCCTCCAACAGGGCCATGTCGTTGAGGGCATCAAACTTGGTGTAGCCGATACTGTCGATGAACATGCGGATGCTCTCTGGCGAGTAACCGCGACGGCGCATACCGCAGAGTGTAGGCATACGAGGGTCGTCCCAGCCGTTGACCAAGTGCTCGTCTACGAGCGTATGGAGCTTGCGCTTGCTCATCACGGTATAGGTGAGGTTCAGGCGGTTGAACTCAATCTGGCGTGGGCGGTTGTCGCTCAGGTTGTCGGCTGTGCCATCCATCTCCTTCAGGAAGTCCACGAACTTGTCGTAGAGTGGGCGGTGAGGCACAAACTCCAAGGTGCAGATAGAGTGGGTTACGCCCTCGAAGTAGTCGCTCTGTCCATGGGCGAAGTCGTACATAGGGTAAGCGTGCCACTTGGTGCCCGTGCGATGGTGAGGAGTCTGGATGATGCGATACATGATAGGGTCGCGGAAGTGCATGTTAGGGTTAGCCATGTCGAGCTTGGCACGGAGCACCATGCTGCCTTCCACAGCCTCTGGCGTGTTCATCTTCTCAAACAGGGCGAGGTTTTCCTCGATAGGGCGGTCACGGTATGGGCTCGCCGTACCTGGAGAGGTAGGGGTACCCTTCTGTGCCGCAATCTCCTCGGCAGTCTGCTCGTCGATGTAAGCGTTGCCCTTCTTGATCATCCATACGGCGAAGTCCCAGAGCTTCTCGAAGTAGTCGGAAGCGTAGTAGATGTTGCCCCACTTGAAGCCGAGCCACTGGATGTCCTGGAGGATGTTCTCCACATATTCATTGTTCTCCTTGCTAGGATTGGTGTCGTCAAAACGAAGGTTGCAGACACCGTTGTACTTCTCAGCTACACCGAAGTCCATGCAGATGGCCTTGGCATGACCAATGTGGAGATAGCCGTTAGGCTCTGGCGGGAAACGAGTCTGGATGCGACCATCGTTCTTACCTTCCTTGAGGTCTTCCTCAACCAACTGTTCTACGAAAGAAATACTTTTCTTCTCTTCGACTTTGTTTTCTTCATTCATTGCCATATTTCAAAAAGAATTATTTTGTTATTATTATGGTGCAAAGGTACAAAAATAATTGTAAGTAAGGAAATTATCCGTCACTTAATTTCATCGGAAATGCTAAATCCGGCAAAAGTAAATGATAAATCCGGCAAAAGTAAATGCTAAATCGGCAAAACTAAATGTCAAGACATACAAAAAAGTGTACATATATGTTTTTAAACATACCAAAATATTTGTTTTTTTCGTAAAAACGCCGTACCTTTGCCATCGTTATCCTGAATACAATCTTTTTACCTTAAAAAGGAAACTAATACCTTAAAATAGAGGCACCCCCACTGAGAAGCGGGGGTGCCTTGCTCATTGAATGAGCATTAAGTACCAACAGAGCATTAAGTACCAACAGAGCATTAAGTACCAACAGAGCATTAAGTACCAACAGAGCATTAAGTACCTATAACCATTTCCTTATTTTATTTCTTGTCCTTGCGGAATGTCTCGTTCTTGAGGAGGAGAGACCCGTCCTCTGTGTCGATGGCTGCCTGCTCGGTAACATCAGCGTCGAGACCCTTGCGCGCCAACTCAATCTGTACGCTTGTTCCCTCTGGCTTTACGAGGAAACTCCACTTGTAGAACTCCTTGTCGAGGTTGCTGGTCTTTGCGGTGAAGTCACTGTTGAGGGTAATCACACGCTTTCCGTCTGCGCTCTTATAGTCGCCTGCTATCGCCTGCTGGGCAGCTGAGTCGGTGATAACTGTCTGTTCAGCCTGTGCTGCTGGCTGGGCAGGTGCTTTTTTCTCAGAGCATGCTGTGAATGCCAACATACTCATGGCGATTGCCAAAATGCTTAATTTCTTCATAGTCTGATATGTTTTATAATGTGAATATTTTCTTTGTATTCTCGTTCCTATGCTATTGTATCCCCATGTCTCTATGTCTCCATGCTATTATGTAACATTACATTTATATTCCCATTCCAATTCCCACGGCGAGCATCACGGCGAAACTGGCTATGCCCACGCTGATGGGCAGGTAGTCGTATCGCAAACTAGCGGCGGGATGCCGAAACTGGTCGGTGTAGGAGCGGGCAAACCGATGATAGAGCAGGTAGACCAGGGTTCCCATGAGGCATCCGATGATTGCCCCCACCAGGATGTCGCCCGTATAGTGCACGCCCAGGTAGATTCTGGAGTAGCTCATCACCAGCGCCCATACCACGAGGAAGAGGCTCAGCTTGCGGTTGCGCACCAGCTGCATTCCGAAGAACGCCAGTCCCCACGAGTTGGCAGAGTGGGAGGATGGGAAGCCATATCTTCCGCCACGGTAGCCGTCAACGATGTGAACCATTGGCGAGATGGGGTTGTCGAGGTTGCTGGGGCGGAGGCGTTCCACCATGGGCTTGAGCAGCCCCGAGGAGGTCTGGTCGCAGAGCAAGACTACCAGTGCCACGCAGAGCAGGGTGGAGAGGGTTACCTTCCAGTGGAAGTTGCGCACCATCACGAAGATGAAGCTCGCATAGAGGGGCACCCACGTGAAGCGGTTGCTCACCAGTACCATGAAGTAGTCTAATAGCCCATGGTGCAAACCATTGAGAAACAGGAAGGCTTGCTCGTCGAGCTGCGCCAGCTGTTGTATGATGTCTGTCATTGTCGTGTCTAATCTTATCTTGTTGTCTAGCCGGCTTGTCGCTTACATATTAGCCAGATATAATCTTTTCTTGGCCTGATAGTTTGCTTCTTGACCAGACGGTTCTTACTTCTTGGCCAAATAGTCTTTACTTCTTGGCCAGGTCGTCATAGAGTTTCTGGAGATAGGCCATGCCTGGCTTGAGGTTCTGGTCTTTCTTGCCCTTGTTGTAGACGATGCGGCGTGCCTTGTTGTCGTAGATGAGGGAGTTGTCCTCGTTGACCATGCCAAACTTGTCGTTGTTGGTGAAGAAGGCGAACTTAGGGGTAGCATCGCTCATCATGTTCTTGCTGAACTTAAACTCGTCGTGCGCTATCCCGAGCTGGCCCAGCAGTGTGGCGGCGATGTCTTGCTGAGAGCCGATGATGCCCACCTTGAGTGGACGGGCGATAGCTCCACCTGCCAGGATGAGTGGTATCTGGTAGCGGCTGCGGTCGCCGTCGTCGAGACCATCCTTGTAGCTGCCCACATGGTCTGGCACGAAGATAATCAGCGTGTTCTTCCATCTAGGCAACTTGCGATACTCTCTTACGATGGCCCCCATCACGCTGTCGGTGTAGGCGAAGCTGTTCAGTCGCTTGTCGGCAAGTCGCTTATAGGGTACGTCGAAAGGCTCGTGGCTGCTGGAGGTCTGCAACACTCTCAGCATCGGGTGCCTTGCGTTCTGCTGCGCCTTGATGTCGGCCATCAGCCTGTTGGCTAGCAGGTGGTCTGGCACTCCCCATTTGCTCATCTTCTCGCTCACAGGGAAGTCTTGGTCGGATATAATCTTCTCAAATCCCTGAGAGGTGATGTAGGAGCGCATGTTGCTATAGTCCACATCGCCACCATAATAATAGGCGGTCTGGTAATGGCGATGCTGCTTCAGGCTGCGCGCGATGGAAGGCAGGTTGGCAGCCTTATGTGGGTATCGGATGATGCTCGTGCTAGGCTGGGCTGGGTATCCGCTCAGGATAGGCACCAGCGCACGGTCGGTGCGATAGCTATTGGCGTAGAAGCGGGTGAAGAGTACGCTCTGCTGGGCGATGGAGTCGAGGCAAACCGCCACATCTTTCTGTGTGCCCATGGATGGGAGCATGTCGCTGGCGAAGCCTTCCATGATGACGAGAAGGATGTCTGGCGAACCCTTCTTAAAGGTCTCTGCGTTGAGCAGGGGATAGGTGTTCTGGTCGCTCGTACTGATGAGGTCGGCGAAGAGCTTGTTGGCCTCACCCTCCTTCATGAAGCGATATTGCTCGGCAAAGTCGGTGCTGTGCGCCATCGACTCAAAGAGACTGAAGGTTGGGTTGACCGCCGCATGGTTAAGGAATGGGTTCTGGCAGAAGTATGCCTTGCCCGTATTGGTGGTGGAGACAGTGAAGCCTCCACGGATTGGCAGGAAGAGCAATGCCGTGAGCAAGAGAAGGATGAGGGAACTGCGACCACGATGGCGCTCGTAGTCATCATAACCTCGTCGTCCGCCGCCGAACTCGCCAAATCCATAGTTACTGTAACGGCTGCGGCGATGGCGGCTGCCGGAAGGCATGCGAAGCGCAAACCACACTGCCACGGTGAGCACCACGAGCAAAAGGATGGAGAGCAGCACTTGCAGCATGCTCACGCTAGCTACGGCATCGGCTGGCGATGTGGAGAAGTAGAAGAGCGGCGTGCTGTCCAACGGATACTTCCAGTAAGGGTAAAGGCTTGCGTTAAGTATGAATGTAAAACATATTAGCAGTGAGGCTATTATGAAATAAATGTTCATCACTGGCCTAATCAGCTCCTTCCTAAGCCAGAGGGCGGCAATGGAGAGTAAGCCCGGAATGACGGATAGGTAGCCTGCCATGGCGAGGTCGAGGGGAAGACCATGCCAGATGACGGTAGGCATCACTGAAAATATATTGTCAACAGGTTGCATGGCAGACCCCTTTTCCAATAGCAGGAATATAGGTTTCTGCAAAACATAAAGCACCACGAAGGTGGCATAAGTCTTAACAAACCATAGAATTTGCTTCATACAAACTTTCTCTTTTTCTATATTAATAATGTAATGATATGCAAAATTAGTTATTTTATTTGATATAAGCAATAAAATTGAGCTTTTTTTTCAAAAAAGTGGTAAAAAATTTGGTGGTTTGCTCTAAATAGCGTATCTTTGTTGTATTAATTTATTACGCGCTATGGCTAAGTACAATATTCAACCGAAAAAGGAAAAGAACGCAAGATACCAAAACTTGCTGAGTGAGGAGACTAAAGACCGCCTCCGTGATGAGATTATCCGCTTGATTGTAACGGAGAGAAAATACAAAGATCCTTTGTACAATTCCAAGAAACTTGCCGAGGACCTGAATACTAACTCCCGTTATATATCTGCTGTGTGTGCAACTCGTTTCCACAAGAACTACTCTGAGTTGGTAAACGATTATCGTGTCAACGACGCCATGTCGCTGCTCACCGACCGTCGTTATGCCAAGATGAGCGTGGAAGACATCAGTGAAATGGCTGGTTTCAGCACCCGCCAGAGCTTCTATGCCAACTTCTTCAAGCGCCTGGGCATCACTCCTCGTCAGTATCGCCAGCAGCACTTGCAGAAGAAATAATCTGCAACCTGTACGGTTGAAGTTTATTGGGCTTTCTGCCCGCTTAAAACGTACAGGTTGAATAATCTAGCTTTAAGACCAATCAATAACAGAGTCGCCCTCTGAGGACAAAAGCATCTCCATTTTCATTGCTTTTGCCCTCAGAGGGCGACTCTGTTACTTACAAGTTACATGTTACATGTAAACCTAGGGCGTTACTTCTTCAGGAATGACTTGAGGTAGAGGCTCTTGGCATTCTTTGCGATTTTGCGTGTTGCCTTGTCTCTGATTTGGCGCACTCGTTCTCGCTTCAGTTGCATGTCCTCGGCTATCTCTGCCAAAGTCTCATGGGTTTCCCCCAGGCCATAGAACTTCTTGATGATGATTTGCTCACGCTCATCCAGCACTTGAATGCAACGCTCTAAGTCCTTTAGCATCTGTCGGAAAGCGGCGTTGTCATCCGCCAAGTCCACATCCTTATTTACCAGGATGTCGAGTAGAGTATACTGGTTGCCATCGCTCAAGGGAGCATCTATCGACATCGCTTTCTCGGCATTGCGAGGCACGAACTTCTTCTGGTCCTTAGGCACGCGGTAGAGGGAGGATTGCTTTTCGATGGCAGACTCCATTGCCTTGCGAATGAACGGACCGGCATAGGCTACAAACTGGGCTCCTCGGCTCTCATCATACTTGTTGGCGGCGGTAATCATAGCGAGAGTTCCCTCGCTTACCAAATCATCAAACTCGATGCCCTTGCCACGGTATTGGTTGGCGACAGACTTCACGTAGTTTAAGTTGTCGCTCACGAGCTTGTCTATATCTTTCTGTTTCATAATCCTCTTTTTAAATATTATTCTCTTTCCTTTGCTTTCTGCAAAAATACTGAGAATTCCTGAAAGCAGCAAATTTTCATTCTAAATTAATATTAAATGCCGCTTTATCTCCTGTAATATACTCCTGTAATAGACTCTGACGAGCACATTAATTACTTACACAGTTGCGCATAAGGGCAATAGGTGCAACGCCTCCTGTCTACGGTTGGCTTGAATGGCAGCTGCGGATTGTAGATGTCTGCTATGAGTGCCTGGAGGTTTGCCAGGTAGTCTTGCTCGTAAGGGGCTACATCAGAGATAAGCTCCTTGCCGAACTTGAGAATTGGGTCATAGTCGTCAGCACCTGCATTTTGGATAAAGAGGAGGGCGGGAGAAACTGGGTCTTGCGCCTGGTTCAATCCTTTGTCGTGACTAACGATGATGGAGTAGAGCATCGCCTGGAGATAGTAGTCAGTATGTTTGGCGAGTGCTTGTGGCTTGCAGGAGAACACTTCGTCCACTTCCTTGGGATGGGTTGGCTGGGTTCTGCCGGTCTTGTAGTCTATCACACGGATTCGCTTGGGAATATTGCTGTAGCTTGCTTGGTTGTCATTACTCCTCATCGCATGCCTGTCGCCACCTATTACATTACCGTTATCATCCATTGCATGGCTGTTGCCATTCTTTGCATAACTATCTTTTCCTGCAGAGTTTCCATTGGCTGCGACAGCGTCCAAACGGTCGATGAAACCGCCTAGTCTGAAGGTTCTCTTACCCCCAGCCACCTCGATGTCAAACGGTGCTGAGACTACCAGCTCCAGTCCGATGATAGTGAATGGGGCTTGACGGCGGTCGATGGTGATGAGCTGGCGCAGATAGCTGGCTATCACCTCCTTGTTGATGAGCTGCAAGCCATTGTACTTGGGCTGGTAATCCTTCTCACTCACCTTGAAGAGCTCCTCGCGGAAAGCCTGGTCAACTAACCTGTACACCATCGACTTATCCTTCAAGGCATGGTCGAGGTCTACCGGCGTGATGACTATAGGACGGATGAGACTCTGCTTGCCGTCCTTGTTCGTCTTGATGTTGCTAGGGCTGGCAAAGCTGAAATAGAAAAGCTCAGCGGCTCGGTGGAAGATGTTACCGAACACACGGTTGTCCACCTCGTCCTCGTCTATCTCGTCTGGTTCTTCCAGTCCCCTCACATATTTATAATAGAAACGCTTCTGGCATCGCTGGTACAGGTTGAGGAAGGTTGGGGTTATCATCTTCACCTCGTTGAGAGTCCGCATCGCCTCACTATCTTTCTCCGCCTCCTCATACTCCGGATGGAGGGGCTTCTGCCCGGCTATAAGCGTCTTGCGAAGGATGTGGTGGGGGCTCTCCACCATCAGTTGCAACATGAAGCGGCTCATCTCGCCCGTCTGTCCCTCGTCGGTGGCATTGTTGTAGGTGAGTGTGATGTCGCTAGCTCGCTGCAGCAGGCTGTGGAAGTAGTAGGCGAAGATGGCAACCTTGTTCTCTACGGTGGTCAAGCCGTATGCCTTTCTCAATGAATAAGGGATGAACGACGAGTCGTTGACACCCTTTGGCAACTTGCCCTCGTTGCACGACAATACGAGCACATGCTCGAAGTCTAGGTTACGGGTCTCCAGCACGCCCATCACCTGGATACCCTCGGCAGGTTCGCCGTGGAAAGGGATGCTTGTGGTCTGGATGAGTTGTTGTATCAGTCGTTCCAGAGTGGTGACATCTATGTCGAGGTCGCCCGAGGCAATCAGCTCCTGCAAGCGGTTAAGCAGGGTGTAGGTACGATAGAGGGACTCCTGGAAGAGTGGGGCTTCCAATTGCTTGGCGTTCGTGCCAATCGTCTTGAGGACATCCAGCAGGTAATGGATTAGCTGATAGTTGTAAGAGCTGGCTGCGGTTCCAGAACAGTTGATGGTATCGCTTGCTGAAGAGTTTGCTGTGGCTGTTTTCGAAGCACATGCAGTGTCGTCTGCCGAAGCAATTGCTGTAGCTTTTGTCGAAGCATTTACAGTGGTGCTTGCTTGTACAGCTTCGTCCAAATCACGGAAGAGCAGGGTGAGTCCCTCGTCGCCGTCCAGGCATAAATAGGAACGGCTAGGGTAGAATTGCTTCTTCTCGTCCAGTTTCTGGAGAAGCTCGGCATAGCGGCTGGAGATGTAGCGGGCGTAGGGATGCCTCAGTGCCAGCAGCACATAGTGCAGGCGATAGGTGTCGCTTTGTTTGGGATGACCTAGACCCTGGAGCCGGACAAGGGTCTGAATGAGACTGTAGAATGGAGTTTGCAAGAGCGGATAACCCACTGTGATATTGACGCTTTTCACTTCTCGTGGAAGTGAATGTATAACGCTCTGCAGCAGGTTCTCGTCGCTCAATACGATGGCCACCTTGTGTCCCTGGGTGTAGCGCTGTTTCTCCTTGAGCCAGGAGCTCACGTAGCGAGCCTGGATGTTCTCGGTAGGGGCAGAGATATAGGTGATGTCCTTGGGCTTCGAGAGGTTGTCGTAAATCTCGGCTTGCGAAGGACCGGCAGACGCATCCGGCTTCTGGTCGCCCATCTCATCCGGCTTCTGGTCGCCCAACTCATTGGGATAGTACTTCAGATACTGGCGGATATAATGCCCCGCCTCGTTGTGTCCATCCATGTAGTAACGGTCGTAGTCCCAGTAGAAGGTCGCCTTGCCTTCCTTCATCAGTCGGTCGCAAAGGGTTAGCTCCACCTTCTGCATCATGTTGAAGCCCACGAAGAGGTACTTGCGGTACTTATACTCGATGTTCTCATTGTTCACCACGCCTCGATAGAGGGCTCCCTCGTAGGCGAGTCCCTGGTCGGCGAGTCGCTTGTTGAACTGTACGTAGATGTCATAGAAGTGGCTCCATAGTTGCAGGAATCGCTTCTTGAGTTCCGAGTTGTGGTCTTCGGTGAAGTTGCTGAAGAACTTCTGTATCATCTTCTTCTGGTCGTCGGTGAGATAGGAGATGTCGTCCAGCTCGTGGATGTCGCTGAGGTTGGAGAAGAGCTGCTTGGCATCGACGAAGTTCTTGTCCACATCGTCGAAGTCACTGAGCAACAATTGCCCCCATCCATAGAAGTGGTCGAGCGTCTCGTCGATTCCGGTGCATTGTACGAAGGTCTTGTGCAGGTCGCAAATCGACTTGATGGGGTCGGCAACCTTCAGTTCGCTGTGCTGGCGGAAGAGGTCGCTGATGGTGATATAGGTAGGAGTCCAGATGGGCTGGCCGGCTTGCTCCGCCAGATTCTCATTGAGGAATAGCGAGGCACGCTTGTTAGGGAAGACGACGGCGATGTCGCTCATGTCTGTCCCGTATTTAGCCAGCATGTCGGCAGCCACATGGCTTAGGAATGATTTCATAATCTTCTGATGCTAATATAGTTATTTCACTTCTTTGATTTACTTCTTCAATATTGCTTCTTTGATTTACTTCTTCAATATTGCTATTTCACTTCTTCTATCTTGTTCGGGTAGACATACCATAGGTAGCCTTTCACCCCAGGGTGTCCCATGCGCTGCAATAGCTGCATGTAGCCCTTCACCTGGTCGTGGTATTCCTGTCTCGGCTTACCAAACTTGAAGTCTACGACGATGGTGTTCTTCTCGTCCTTCATCACTCGGTCGGGACGATGCTCCTCCATCTTGCCATGGTTCATGCTGATGATGGAGCACTCGTTGAAGATAGTCCAGTGGTCGGAGAACCAGTCTCTCACCTTCTCCGAGTCGAGACGCTTGCGAATCATCGCCTCCACCTTGTCCCTGGAGATGTTCTCGTCGTAGAGCACGCCGTCCAGCTCCAGCTGCTTCAGTGCTCCGTCGATGTCGTCTCGGGTATGGATGGTGGAGAAGAGGCTGTGCAGCACGGTACCCATCTTGATATAGAACTTCTGCTGTTCTTCCTCCTCGTCGCCCTCAATGAGGTCGCGGCTCTTGTTGCTCTGCCTGAACTCTGGCAGCTCCGGCGATACCTCGATGTCTACCTGCACCATCTCTGATGGCATCGTGAAGACATTGATTGTTTTCTTCACGTCAGGAACTTCGGTCTGCTGCTTCTTGCCATTATCCTGCGGTGTCACCATCTCTCCATATCTGAACTCGATGTCATTGGTCTTGGAGTCGGTGTCTTTGCCGTTGAGCTCAGCCTTGAGTTGGTCTGCCACATTCGGCAAGACCGCCTCGATGATGTTGGAGCGATAGCTGGCGGTGGCTCGCTTGGCGAAGACGAAGAGGTTGTGGCTGGCGCGGGTAAACGCCACGTAGAGCAGGTTGAGGTTGTCTACCACGTTTTGCAGGTGCTCGTGGTTGTAGTCCTCCTCGTAGATGCTCTCCTTCATCTGCTTGGCGCTGAAGTCTACGGGCACGAGCGGGAGGCGGTTGTAAGGTGCCTCCTGTGGCGAGCACCAGATGGTGTTGCCTTTCTCCATCATCCAGTCGCAGTAAGGCATGATGACATGGTCGTATTCCAGTCCCTTGCTCTTGTGGATGGTGATGAGCCGGATGCCGTCGAGCCCGTCGCTGTGGATGCTCTTCTCGTGGATGTTGGCTTCCCATTCCTTGAGGAATGTCTCGATGTCACTGCTGTTGTCGGTGAGGAAGGCGGATAGCTTATCGTAGAAGGCGCAGATGTAGGCGCTCTGTTCTTTCATCTCCTTGATTTCGCCCATCTTGAGGTCGGTGAAGAGTTGCTCCACCAGGTCGTAGAGGGGCAGCTGGAGATAGGTCTGGCGGTTCGCCTCCAGCTTTTCCACCACCTCGTCGCTCCCCATGTACCTGATGGCGAACTTCCTCAGCGTAGCCTTGGCTATCTCGTCGTTGGGGTGCATCAGCATCTGAAGCGCTTCGACCAGCGTAAGTACAGTCTGGGAGGCGTCCAGTCGGAATGCCTCGTCGGAGACCATCTCGTAGGTGGAGTTGTTCATGAAGTACTCGGCGATGTCTTGGATGGTCTTGTTGTTGCGCACGAGGATGGCGATGCTGCTCGGTTTCACGCCTCTCGCTACGAGCTCGTCCACAGTTTCCAGGCAGAGTCTCATCATGCGGTCCTCGTCCTCATCCGTCTGCGACTTCAGCAGGCGTATCTCCACATAGCCTTGGTCTGGCTTGGAGTCTTTTACCTTTTGCTCCACATCTGCATAGGCACTGAGCAGCTGGCGAGCCTCGTTGCCAAGAGGAGCGAGGCGCAACGCCCTGGCTATTTCCGATTCCTCAGCAGTATCAGTAGTACCTGTAGTATCTGATGCAGCACCCAAGTCCAGCTTCTCTCCCGTCAGGTCTTGGTATTCCTTGATGGCAGCCTTCACGAAGAAGGCGTTGTTGAAGTTGATGACCCGGCGGTCTGAGCGGTAGTTGGTGTCGAGGGTTTGGATGTCGAGCTGCTTCCTTGGGTTGGCGAACTGATCCTCGATGTTGTTGAGCAGTCGCCAGTCGCCCGAGCGCCATCGGTAGATGCTCTGCTTCACGTCGCCCACGATGAGGTTGCCGGCGTCTTCCCGGCTCATGGTCTCCTCCAGGAGCACCTTGAAGTTCTTCCACTGGATGGTGCTGGTGTCTTGGAACTCGTCGATCATCACGTGGTCGAGCTGGGTGCCTATCTTCTCGAAGATGAATGGGGAGTCGGTGTCTTGGATGAGCGAGTTGAGCAGTGTCTGCGTGTCGCTCAGTAGGAAGCGGTTCGCCTCCTGGTTCAGCTCCCTCACCTTCCTGTCGATGCTGCTCAGCAGGCGCAACTGGTTGAGGTGCTTCAGGGTGAGCTCCGTGCTCTTGTAGATTCTCACGTTTGCGGGGCGGGTGCTTATCGAGTCTTTCAGCTTCTGGTAGAGCAACTCTTTCACGCACTGGAAGATAGGGGTGTTGTTCTTCACGTCCGATTTCTTGACCCAGTTCTCCTCGCTGTCGATATACTTCTGGAGCGAAGCGTTCTCCAGGTCCTCCTTGCTGAACTTTCCGTTTCTCAACTTGTTGAAGTAGCTTGCGACACCTCTGCTTTTGCCAGCGAGGTCGTTTTCCGAGAAGCCGTTCGCCTTCAGTGCCTCGAAGAACTCGTTGGCAGGTGCGGTCAGCTTGTCGAGGGCTCGCTTCTTCAGCTTGTTCAGCTCGTCCTTGAAAGCCTCGAAGAATCCCTTCTCGTCCATGCGCTCCGACAGTTGGTCGGCGTTCTCCTTATAATATTCACGGAAGATGTGCTCGCCAAACTTCTTGATTTGTCCTATCACGTTCCATCCCTTGTCGTCGGCGATGTTTTCCTTGATGTACTCCATGATCCAGAAGAGCAGCTTGTCGGTACTCTCCAGGCTCTCGATGAGTTCGTCTACCGCCTGCTGCTCCACCTGGTAGTCGTTGAGACCGATGCGCAGGTTGGCGGTGAGGTCGAGCTCGCGTGCCAGGTTTCTCAGCACGCTCTGGAAGAAGGTGTCGATGGTCTGCACACGGAAGTAGTTGTAGTTGTGGATGAGCAGGTGGAGGGCGGTCGCCGCGTTCTGCTCTATCTGCCTGGTGGAGAGATGGGGCAGGGCTTCCTGGATTTGCTCCAGGTACTGGGCAGACTCCGGCAGGGCATGGGCGATGCCAAAGAGCTGGCCGAGGATGCGCTGCTTCATCTCCTCCGTCGCCTTGTTGGTGAAGGTGACGGCGAGGATGGTGCGATAGGCCATCGGGTTGTCTATCACGAGCGTCATGTATTCGCGAGCCAGGGTGAAGGTCTTGCCCGAACCGGCGCTCGCCTTGTATACGGTAAGTTGTGAGTTCATTATCTTGTATATGTTGAGAGAGTTCTAATTCTTTTTACCAGTTCCTGAAGAGCTCGAAGCCGAACCTGAAGCCCACGCCGTCGAAGCTGGCGTGGCGAAAGGCGGCGAAGGCGGCGAGCGACATCACTCGGGTGCTCACGCCATATCCCCATTCCGAGTAGGGCGAGAGGTGCTTCACGCTGAGTCCGCTCACGTAGAAGCGCTCCTTCTCGATAAACCGTCCCACCAGCGGCAGCCATGCCGAGAGTATCATCGGTGCCTCGTAGGTGAAGTTGGCACGCAGGTAGTAGTCGCTGGCGTTGTACCATTGCGAGGAGAGCAGCTCGAAGTCGCCCGTCCAGCTGTCGTTCCAGCCCCCGGGAATGTTGTTGTCGTGGAAGTTGGTGTAGTCCACGAAGTCCCAGTGCTCGCCCTTGCTGGTGTAGAATCCGGTGCCCAGCCTCATGGAGAACATGCGGCGGCGGGAGGCGTAGATGATGCTCTGGGTGTCAAACTCCACTCGCCCGTACTCGATGTTGCCGCCGAAGAGCCGCTTGATGCCTTGCTCGTAGTTGAGCGAGAGCACCGGGCCTCTCTCCGCCAGGGGTCGCCATTCCAGTCCGATGGCGGGTGCCACGGATGTATATCGGGTAGGATAGTTCAGCTTCTCGTAGAATTCTGGCTTCACTGCCAAGCGGTCGTGCGCCACGACTCCCAGCTCCAGTGCCCATTTCGGGGTGAAGCGCCAGTGGTTGGTGAAGCGCAGGTAGTTGTCCTTGAATTCCGTCAACTGGGCATCTGCCAGTGGGTTGACGGGCATCTCCCCGGGCGAGAAGAGCCCCAGGGAGTCTTTTGCCTCGATATAGCCCAGCGCCCGTCTCGCCACCCGGTTGATGTTGATGCGGTTTCCGTTACCCGATTCCACCTCCAGGTAGCCTTCGTGCTTGGCGTTGTAGTCGAGGCGCAGCGGCACCCGGATGTAGAACCTGTGCTGGCGGAAGCTGTAGCCGCCCCTCATGCCGAGCGAGATGCGAAAGTTGTCGTCGAACTTGTATTGCCCCCTGAGCTTGAACTTGTAGACTACTCCCTTGTTGTGGGAGTAGCCCATGTAGAGGGGGTTGAAGAGGGGGTCGATGCGGAAGTAGCCCTGGTTGTCCTTGCCGAATCCGCTGGAGATGCGGTTGAGCAGGTTGTCGCCCACAATGTCCCACCATAGGTTCTTCGACAGCAGGAAGTTCTCGCCGGTGGAGTCTTCGCTGGCCTTGAGTCTTCGTAGCTCCAGGCGATGGTAGTAGTCGCGGTATATCATTTCCTCGTCTGCGCTCAGTTGCTCTGGTCGCACCTTTGCCATCAGGGCTGTGTCGGCGGCGTTGTCGAGGGTGTCGCCCAGGGTTTGGGGCAAGTTATAATAGGTGGAGTAGCGGCCCGAGATTTTGTTGCCCATGAATCGGAAGTTCGCCCTCATGTCGCACTTCATGGGTCCCAGGGTCATGAAGCCTTCCTTGCCCATCACGATGGAGATGTAGAAGCGGGTCATGTCATACTCGCCCTCGAAGTCCACCAGCCTGATCTGACCCGTTTCCATGTTGAGGATGGCCCTGGCGGTCACCAGCTGGGTGTTCTTGATGCGTGGATATACGTACACCTGCGCCATGCCGAAGGGCAGCGGCGTTACCGAGTACTTGTAGTATCGGCGGTTGGAGCGATGGAAGGGGGAGAGGATGTTCTCCTGGAAGAGTGTCTCGCCATAGATGTTTGGGGTCATGTAGCTCAGCACCGGGGTCATCGTGCTATGTCGGTGGGGGATGGTGCTCAGGTTGAGCAGTCGGCGGAAGGAGGGTCTGCCCTCCTTGTCCACATCCACCTGGCTGTAGTACTCGCTGATAAACCTCCTGCCCACGCCGTGCGAGATGGCGTACATCGTTGGCACGAGGGCGAGGGATGCGTTGCGCTTGTTGGTGCGCATCTGCACCTTGGTGTAGGCATAGGTAGAGTGGCTTCCCCTGCCCACGGTGTCCACCTGCTGGGCATAGCCGAAGACACGCCTCATCACCGAGTCGGTGAGTGCGTCTCTCGATGAGTGTCGCTTGGCTGTGCCGTCCATCGGCAAGCAGCAAGCTAGGGTGAGGGCTATGATGCCTATCAGGGTTCTTCTCATGGGCCAAGGGCTTTAGAAACAAAAAATCGGATGGGGCACCATTGCCACATCCGATTGCAAAGTTACTTAATAAAGTGGAGAATCCCAAACTTTTTATCAAGATATTTCATCTTTTTGCCGAGATATTATCTCTTTTTGCTGAGATAGTACAAATTTTATCCAAGATATTTCATGAGGATGCCCACTTTTCCAGAATCTCTGAGTTTGGTGATGCTCTTTTCCCTGATTTGGCGCACCCTCTCGCGGGTGAGCCCCATCTTGTCGCCTATCTCTTCCAGTCCTTTCTCAGGTTCCCCGATGCCGTAGCAGGCGCACACGATCTTGCGCTCCCGCTCCTTGAGGCACTTCTTGAGCACCTGCTTCAGTTCCGCCGCCATGCTCTCGTGGTCCACGTTGCGGTCGGTTCGGCTGTCCTCTCCGCTCGCCATCACGTCTACCATCGCATTGTCGTCGTCATCGCCGCCGAAAGGCGCGTCGATGCTCACATGGTGGCCGCTCGCCATCATGCTCTGGGTTATCTTTTCCTCGTCCACACCGGTGCGCATGGAGAGTTCCTCCACGCTCGGGCGACGCTGGTTCTCTTGCTCAAACTTGTTGATTTCCTGGTTCACCTTGTTGAGACTGCCCACCTGGTTGAGCGGCAGTCTCACGATGCGGCTTTGCTCGGCGATGGCCTGGAGGATGCTCTGTCTTATCCACCATACGGCGTAGGATATGAACTTGAATCCTCGGGTCTCGTCGAAGCGCTCCGCCGCCTTGATGAGACCGATGTTGCCCTCATCTATCAGGTCGGTTAATGTGAGCCCCTGGTGTTGATATTGCTTTGCCACGGAGACTACGAAACGCAGGTTGGCTTCCACGAGCTTGTTCTTGGCGCGCTCGCCGGCCTTACCTCCCTTGCGGATGACCTGTGCCAGCTCTATCTCTTCGTCGATGGAGATCATAGGTGCCCTGCCTATCTCCACCAAATACTTGTCGAGGGCCTCGCTGCTGCGATTCGTAATGCTCTTTTGTATCTTTAGCTGTCTCATGATATATATTCCTCTCTTAGTTACACACTTAAGTGCGAAGATAGTAAAATATATAATAGGTTGTATATTTCTATAACTTACTTTAACGTATTTAACATAACTTCCTATATTTCAGAGCTTCTTATAACAGCCTTCTATTTCACGCCGTTGGTCTGGGCGAACTTGCCGAAGGCATCCTTGTAGCCATTGAACACGTTGATGTCCACGTGACCATGGATGCCAGCCACCCGTCCGTCTGGGCAGAGCTGCCAGTACACCAGGTGGATGTCGGGCTTGTACTCGCCGTAGCGGGCTATCCATACGGGGTAGTCGCGCTTTAGGTCGGGTGCGTGAGAGAGGTAGCGGTTCACGAAGGTCTGGCTCACGTAGAGCACAGGCTTGGCTCCCGTGGCCCTCTCCACCAGTCGCAGCCATGTTCTTACCCGGGCGAAGAGCACGCCCGTTCCGCCCATGTTCTTGATTTGGCTTGGCATCGGCTCCAGGTCGAGCACTGGCGGGAAGTCGCCCTTGCGGATATGGCTGTGCAGCAGGAAGAAGTTTGCCTGCACGGCAGCCGGGGTGCGTGTGCTGAAGAAGTGGTAAGTGCCTACACGGTAGCCATGTGCGTGGGCATCGCTATAGTCTTTCTTATAGTAAGGGTTGATGAGCGATGCGCCCTCGGTGCTCTTGATGTAGATGAATCGGATAGGGAAGTCCACGTCGCCCGACACGGTCTTGCGGCTGATGCTGCCCAGGTGGGTGATGCGCAGACGGCTCCAGTCGATGCCGTAGCGGTGCTTGATGACCTTGGTCACGGTCACGACCTTGCGGCGACGGCGAACCCTCACCACTTTCTTTTGCTTCACGATTTTATCCTCCTCGTGCTGGTACTTGGAGATGTCGATGCCATAGATGCGCTCCGAGCTGTACACCAGTCTCTCGCCCTTGTATCGGTCGTCCTTCCATTCGCCCACGCGTAGGGGTTTCTTAGGCGAGATGCTGAATCCCCAGCCCTCTCGCTTGCCGTCTTTCCATTCGCCCTCATAGTAGGTGCCGTCGAAGCCCTGCCACTTGCCGTGGCCGTTGGGGCGGCGCAGGCTGTCTACCGTGCCCTTGTAGTAGCCCAGCGAGTCTGGGCGCAGGTTGAAGTCTATCTTCTGGTTGCAGATGGGGGCGTGCGCACGGGCTAGTCCTGCCGCCAGGCGAGGTGCCAGTCCGTAGATGCCGCTCGGGGTAGACTTGCTCGTGAGCTGGAAGAGGTGGCAGCCCCTGGTGTCGCTGCCGTCCATCTTGCGGATGTCGAGGCAAGGCTCGCTCACCTGCTTGCCGTCGGCGTTGCGGTAGAATGCACGGTACTCCACGCAGTGTACCAGGGTCATGTGGCCGCTCTTCTGTGGCTGATAGGCTTTCTGCACGTGCTTGAGCGAGTCGAGGAGTTTCTTTGATGAGTCGCAGAGTCGCTTCTCCCTCACCTCGAAGGCGCAGATGCGGTTGTAGCCCAGGTCGGCTGGGCTATGGGAGTGGACATAGTAGGCCAGCTCGCCCTGCTTCCACTGTGAGTCTGTGTAGAGGCTGTCGAGCGAGTCCACCCGCTGCTTGAAGACGCTGTCGGCGTTGGCCTTCAGGTAGCGGTTGCGCTCCAGCTCGTCGCTATAGGTGGCGGCTAGCCTGCCCCCGCATGAGGGGAGGGTAGCCCATCGGTTCATGAAGTAGGCGTGCAGGGTGGTGGTGTCCTCGTCGAATCGGAGCACCGGCTTGCCGTCGAGTTGCAGTTCGTAGTGGCTGTAGGCCTCGATGCGTGCGTAGGCGTTTCTCACCCTCTCGCCCGAGGGGGTGTAGCTATAGTAAGTCCAGCAGCCCATGGCCACCAGTATCAGAACAACCATGCAGAAGAGGGTTGTCTTTCCCCTCTTCGTGATGCCTTTTTCTCTCATTTTTAATCGTTTTATCCGTTTTATTCGATGCTGATCTCCAGTATCTCCTGGGTCTGGTCGGTAATCTTTGAGGCCTCGGAGGTGCGCTCGCCCACGAGCCAGATGATGTCGCCCTGGCTGTCGGTCACCACGTGCTGCGATGCCTTCTCCAGGTAGTTGCGCTTGCGGTCGGTCAGGTAGTCGCTCACCAGCTTGCTGCCCCTCATGCCGAAGGGAGTGAAGCGGTCGCCCTCCTGGGTGAGACGGTAGGTGAGGGGAAAGCATACCTTCGAGGCATCAAGCGTGATGCGACGAGGGGCCTTGCTCGGCTGGAAGTCGGCGGTTCGGGGGAAGCGGCGGATTCTAACGTACGTTTCGACAGGGGCATCGTTTCCATCTGCTTGCTGCATAGGGACATAGCCTTGCGGCAGGTTGTCTACTGCTTGCTGCATGTGGCTTGCGCCGACGCTATATTTCCCTTCCTCGGGCAGCTTGTATTCCCTTTCGCTCCTGATGCTCTCCACGACATCCTGTGGCGTGACGAGCAACTGCTCCCTGTCGATGACGAGCAGGTAGCGGGTGCTCTTCCATACCTTTCCCACGTGGTGGAACGACTCCAGGATTTCTTCTATCACGTTGCCATGGAAGCCGAACATGCCGATGCTCCTGTGTAGCATGTACTGGGGAGACGCTGAGTCGGCGATGCTCTTCTTGGAGATGTAGACCACATGGTTGTCCCTGTCCACCATCTTCTCCTCGGGCAGGTTGCCCAGCACCCTGGCGGCTTGCCTCAGGTACTTCGCCGAGAGGGCGATGTTCTCCCTTGCCGTCGGGTTGATGCACTCTAGCAGGGGGATGACGTGGTGGCGTATTCTGTTGCGCAGGGCATCGTCCTCCAGGTTGGTGCTGTCGGTCACGTAGGGCTGGTGCATGGCCTGGAGGTATTGCAGTATCTCGTCTCGGCTGATGCAGAGCAGGGGGCGGATGATGTTGCCGTTCTTCGGAGCGATGGCAGCCAGTCCGTCCACGCCCGAGCCCCTCAGCAGGTTGAGCAGCAGGGTCTCCACGTTA
Source organism: Lachnospiraceae bacterium (assembly GCA_963604545.1). GTDB lineage: Bacteria > Bacteroidota > Bacteroidia > Bacteroidales > Bacteroidaceae > Prevotella. The sequence goes on from CAVCRI010000008.1 coordinate 24,906, forward strand.
TCGTCACGGTGGTGCGCCACGAGGATGCCCTCCGCCCCGGTGTCCTTCGCCAGATGGGCGAAGTAGCTGTATCTGAGCTCGCGCGCCGCCATCTCGATGCTTTGCTTGTGCATCTCCACATAGGCGAGGGTGTCGAAGTGGATGCGGTGCAGGTGGATGCCCTCCCGCTCGCAGAAGTCGACGCAGAACTGCTCGTCACGGTCAGACTCCTCGCCCCTCAGTCGGAAGTTGCAGTGGGCGGCGGAGACATCGACACCCATCTCCTTCATCATCAGTGCCAGGGCTATGCTGTCGGCTCCGCCGGATAGTGCCACGATGTAGTGTGCCCCCGGCTTCAGCAGCCTCTCCCTGTCGATGAAGCGAGCCACCTTGTTCAATATCAAATCTTTCTCCATTCTTTTTAAAGTCAACTTATGGCGTAAGCCTCCGTGTAAACCGTGCCTAAAAAGGTCCTGAGATTTTCTCCAGGAAGTCTTCGGCTCTCTTCAGGTCGTCGGGGGTGTCGATGCCCACGGTCTCCACGTCGGTGGTACCCACCTTGATCTTGTATCCGTTCTGTAGCCAGCGCAGCTGCTCCAGGCTCTCGGCTATCTCCAGCGAGCTCTGTGGCAGCTGGGTTATCTCCCTGAGCACCTCCTTGCGGTAGGCGTAGATGCCGAGGTGCTTGAGGTAAGGGAAGTGCTCAAGCCACTCCGTGCGCTCCTTGCCCCTGACGTATGGGATGACGCTACGCGAGAAGTAGAGGGCAAAGCCCTGGTTGCTCACGGCTATCTTGGGGCTGTTGGGGTTCTCCACCGCCTTCATCGAGGTGAACGCCTTGCCCAGGGTGGCTATCTGGGTGGTAGGGTCGTCGAAGCAGTGGCAGATGGTCTCCAGCTGGCTATTCGCCACGAAAGGCTCGTCGCCCTGCACGTTGACGATGACGTCCCAGTCGCCGCCTATCTTCTCTATCGCCTCCTCGATGCGGTCGGTGCCGCTCTTGTGGTCGGTGCGTGTCATCACCGCCTTGCCGCCGAAGCCCACCACTGCATCGTAGATGCGCTGGTCGTCGGTGGCGACATAGGCTTCCTCCAGTGCGGAGGCCACTTTCTCATAAACATGCTGGATAACTGGTTTGCCGCCCAACATAGCCAATGGCTTGCCCGGGAAGCGGGTGGAGGCATATCGTGCCGGGATGATTCCGATGAATTTCATAACTTTCTGTGTTTTAATCGTTTTGTATTGATGTTACTATTATTTTTGGGGCATCAAGCCCCGGGGTGACTTCCTATACCAAAAAAAGTTGCACCTCTGCTGAGCGCAAAAGTACAACTTTATTTTGTAATCACCAAATTTATCGGTGGGATTTTTGGGAGATTCTCACACGGATTCCACGGTTTTCACGGATTTCACGGGTTCCACGGGTCTTACTCGTACCTGATGGCCTCGATAGGGTCGAGCCTTGCAGCCTTCTTGGCAGGGTACCATCCGAAGAAGACTCCGGTGAAGGTACATACGGCGAAGCTCATGATGATGCTCCATGGCTCTATCTGCGTGGCGATGTGGAGGAAGGCGTTCAGGCTCACCGACAGTCCCACGCCCAGCAGCACGCCGATGATGCCGCCCGTGACGGAGAGAAGGATTGCCTCGATGAGGAACTGGTTGAGGATGTCGATGCCTCGGGCTCCCACGCTCATGCGGAGGCCTATCTCACGGGTGCGCTCGGTCACCGACACGTACATGATGTTCATGATGCCGATGCCGCCCACGAGCAGCGAGATGCCCGCCACGCTGCCCAGCAGGATGGTGATGGTGGACATGGTGCTGTTCATCATGCTCGAGATTTCCTCCTGCGAGCGGATGTTGAAGTCGTCGTCGTCAGCCTCGGTGGTCTCGGTGGCGTCCTTCAGCTTGTGGTTGCGGCGCAATATCTGGGAAATCTGGTCCTGGGCTGGCTGCGATGCCTCCTCGGTGATCGCCGAGCAGACGATGCCGCCCAGGTAGGTCTGCGCCAGGATGCGCTTCATCACGGTGGTGTACGGTGCGAGCACGAGGTCGTCCTGGTCCATGCCCATCGAGTTGTAGCCCTTCTTCTGCAGCACGCCTATCACTCGGAAGGGGATGCTGTTGAATCTCACCACCTTGCCGATAGGGTCGCTGCCGTCGGGGAAGAGGTAGTCAACAACCGTCTGACCGAGGATGCACACCTTGGAGGCGGTCTTGATGTCGGTGTCGGTGAACATCTCGCCGTCTGCCACCTTCAGCTGTCGGATGGAGAGGTAGTCCTGGTTCACGCCGTAGATGGTGCTCTGGGTGTTGTTGTTGCCGTTGATCCACTGTCCGCTGCTGTTCACGGTAGGCGAGATGGCGGATATGTAGTTGCACTCGTCCTTGATGCTCTGGTAGTCGGTCTGCTTGAGGGTCTCCATCGAGGAGGCGTCCTGTCTTACTCCGCCACGCATGTCGGCACCCGGCGAGATCATGATCATGTTGGAGCCCATCTCGGCGATGTTGGCCTTGATGCTCGCCTTGCTTCCCTGTCCGATGGCGAGCATCGTGATGACGGCGGCGATACCGATGATGATGCCGAGCGCCGTGAGGAAGGAGCGCATCTTGTTGGCGAAGATGGCTCGGATGGCTATCTTGAAAAGATTCTGATAATTCATGTCGTATATGTTTTATTCGTCGGTGTTGGCAGGCAGCGCGGCGAGTCCTTCGGCTGCCGAGAGGATGTGGTCGTTGTAGCTGTCGCTGATGATGTGGCCGTCCCTGAGCTCGATGTTGCGGCTCGAATAGTTGGCGATGTCGGGGTTGTGGGTCACGAAGATGATGGTCCTGCCCTCGGCGTAGAGCTTCTGGAAGAGCACCAGTATCTCGAAGCTCGTGCGGGTGTCGAGGTTACCGGTAGCCTCGTCGGCGAGGATCACCGCCGGGTTGTTGACCAGGGCTCGGGCGATGGCGACGCGCTGCATCTGTCCGCCCGACATCTGGTTGCTCTTGTGGTAGAGTCGCTCGCCCAGTCCCACGGCCTTGAGGGCCTCGATGGCTCGCTGCTTGCGCTCCTCGGCTGATACCGACGGGTTGTACATCAGCGGCAGCTCCACGTTCTCCACGCTCGTGGTCTTCGGCAGGAGGTTGTAGTTCTGGAAGATGAAGCCTATCTTGCGGTTGCGCAGGATGGCGCGGTCGTTGCGGCTCATCTTGCGCACGCTCACGCCGTCGAGGTAGTACTCGCCGCTCGACGGGGTGTCGAGGCAGCCCAGCTGGTTGAGCAGCGTACTCTTGCCCGAGCCCGACTTGCCCATGATGGTGACGAACTCGCCCTCGTATATCTTGAAACTCACCCCCTTGAGGGCGTGGACGGTCTCGTCGCCCACGAGGAAGTCGCGCCTCACGTTGTCGAGCTCTATCACGACCTTCTTGCCCTCACTGTTTTGGGTATTGTTGTTTTGTTCTGTCATTTTTCTTCTCCTAACTCCTAACTAAAGTTATTTCTTCTTTCCCCTAGGACCCGGACCGCTTATCAAGCCCTGGCTCTGCTGCGGGTCGTCGTCCTGCTCGGGGGTGTTGACGATGATTTCGGTCACGATCTTCTGTCCCTGCTTCAGGCCCTTGGTAATCTCGGTGTGCACGCCGTCGGTCTGTCCGATGGTTACAGGGTGGGCGGTGAGCGTCTTGCCGGCGAGGGTCCAAACCTTGTTCTTGCCCTTGCAGTCGGCTATCTTCATGTCCTTGCCCACGGTCTCCTTGGTAGGGGTGAAGCGCAATGCCTTGTTTGGCACGGCGAGGATGCCCGAACGCTCCTGGGTGTAGATGGTGACGTTGGCGGTGAGGCCCGGCTTCAGCTTGAGGTCGGCGTTAGGGGCTGAGATTACCACCTCGTAGGTTACCACGTTGTTGGTGGTGGTAGCCTCCAGTCGCACCTGCTTTACAGTGCCCTGGAACACGTCGTCTGGATAAGCGTCTACGGTGAAGTTCACGCGGTCGCCCACCTTCACGCCGCCGATGTCAGCCTCGTCTACGTTGGCTATCACCTGCATGTTGGTCAGGTCCTTGGCGATGGTGAAGAGCTCAGGGGTGTTGAAGCTGGCAGCCACGGTCTGGCCTTCCTCCACGCTCTTGGAGATGACGGTGCCGTCGATAGGCGAGGTGATGGTGGCGTAGCCCAGGTTGGTCTGCGCCTTCTGCACGTTCTCCTTGGCGCTAGCCACCTGCTCCTTGGCCTGGCGGTAGGTGAGGAGGGCGTTCTCATAGTCGTCGGCGCTCACGAGTCCCTTCTTGTAGAGGGTCTGGTAGCGGCTCATGTTGGCGCTCTGGTAGCTCAGGCTGCTCTGTGCGCTCGTCAGGTTGGCCTTGGCGGTGTTGAGCTCGCTCAGCAGGTTGGTCTTGTCGAGCTCGGCGATGACCTGTCCCTTCTTCACCTGCGAGTTGTAGTCCACGTAGAGCTTGTTGACGATGCCGCTCACCTGCGTACCCACGGTCACGGAGGTCACAGCCTCGATGGTACCGGTGGCGGTCACGCTGTTCTGGAGGGTTTGCAGCGATACTTTCTCTTCCTTAAAGTTGATTTGTTCCTCGTCCTTGCCTCCCGAGAGTGCCCATGCAGCCACGGCGATGACGACGATGGCGATGACGACGAGCCAAATCTTGCTCAGTCTTACTTTCTTCATTTTTATGATTTACCTATTAAAGTTTACAATATACATATATAATAATGTGTGTCTCCTGTGAAACCTTATGCCGATGAGGCATGTGCCTGTTAGATTCTGCCGTCCTTGTAGAACTTCAGCATATTGATGTTGAGGATGGTGAGGTACTTGGCCTGTAGCTCGTTCTGCTTCGCTTTCAGCAGGTTGTCCTTGCCGGTACGCAGCTCCACGATGTTCTTCAGTCCCAGCTTGAATTGCTCGCTCAGCAGGTCGTAGCTGGTCTGGGCACTCTCGCTGCTCATCTTGGCGGCCTTGAACTGGCTCTGGTTGGTGTTGGCCTGCAACCAGTAGTTCTCGATGGTGGAGTAGAGCTTGGTCTGCTCGTTCTTCAGGTCGAGGAGGATAGACTGGCGCTGAATCTGAGCCTTGTTGACCTGGGTCTTGGTGGAGCGGTTGTCGAAGAGAGGCACGCTCACGCTGATGCCGCCGCCCACATTGAAGTTTTGCTTCAACTGGGTGCCCCAACTGGTTGAGTTCATGGAGGTGGAGCTTGTGCTCACGCCCGCGTTGGCACTGATGGTAGGCAACTTGCCCGCCTTGGCTATCTCGATGCTGAGGTTGTTTTGCTCGAGCTGGTTCTTGTAGTTCTGGAACTCCGGACGGTTCTCCAGCGCGCTCTCGTAGATGCCGCTCATGGCAGGTATCGTGGCGAGTGCCATCTCGTCGGTGGTGCTAGGCACGGTGATGTCGAAAGGCTCGTCGCTCGTTATCTGTAGCAACTCCTTGAGCTGTCGCTTGTAGTTCTTCACGTTGCTCTCAGCCTGCACGATGTCAAACTCATCCTGTGCTCGCTGGGCGGTGAGCTGTGAGAGGTCTGCCTGGCTCATCTTGCCGATTTTCACCATTTCCTTGCCACGCTCCTCGTTCTGCTTGCTCGACTCGAAGCTCTCCTTGTTCACCTTGATGGCCTCGGTGCTGTAGAGTATCTGAACGTAGAGCTGGGCTATCTGCTCCTGCAGTTGCAAGGCCTGAGAGGCTGAGTCGATGGCGGCTGCCTCGGTAGCCAACTTGTTGAGCTTTACCTGGTTGCGGTTCTTGTTGCCGTTCCAGATGGTGTAGTTGCCCATCACGCTGTAGCTGCCGTTGTAGTACACCTTGTCGATGGATGCCCTGGAGAAACCGTCGCTGCTGATGCCGCTTGCCACCCAAGGGGTGTAGTTCACGTTCTGGTTGGTGTTTGCGCTGAGCGAAGGCAGCAGGGCGGCTTTCGACTGCAGGTAGTCCTCCTGTGCGCTAGCCTTGGTGAGCTGCGTCTTCTGGATGGCGATGTTGTTGGCAAGCGCATAGTCGATGCAGTCCTTGAGCGACCATTGCTTGGCTTGTGTGGCCATAGGGGCAGCTGCGATGAGCAGGGCCGCCATGGCGCATTTTAAACTTCCGTTCATACTCTTGTTGTAATTTTTAAATTTCGTCACTTTGCCCGAGGGCAAATCTTTCTTACTTGTTTCTACCATAAAAATATTATATATTGCAAACTTTAATAGGTTTCGTTGTTTTTTGCGAATTTCAGCGAGCTTGATAAACTTTCGATATGTTCATTGGCTCATCCTTGCTTGTTTAGACGCTAAACAGTGCCCATAAGTTGCAATATTCATAGTTTATAGATTATATTTTTTCATTTTAGTTTATTTGAGAGGAAATGTTTTAACTTTCGTTTGCTTTCCACACAACTTCATACTGCTTGGTCAGAATTCCTTCGATTTCCCTCCTGGGGCAGTTCTAATATTCGCTATTTATCATAATAGTGGTTATATATAAACAGTGAGGGATTTCCGGGAGAACAGTGAGGGATTTCCGGGAGCCTAGCCAAGCTCCTGGAAATCCTCAGATTCTGTGATGCGGATGATGACCTTGTGATGGTAACGGTTGATCTGCTGGCGCATGCGCCAATTGAAGCGATTGAAATTCTCCTCGCTGTTCACCACCAAGCCGCAAAGTCTCATTTCGCCAAGCACGATGCAGCCCTGGCGGCGGCCAAACGTGCCGTTGCCCGACATGAACGGCACATGGCCATCCACCGTCGGCAACACGCGGTGCAACTTGTCGCTGTGCTCGATGGTGATCTCATACTCGCCAACGGGCAACTCGTGGAGCTCGTTCTCCAACGTGTCACAGCAATACTCGTCGCCCACATACAAACTACCACACACCTGGTGATGAAACGATAAGAATCGCTCCAGTCGAACTTGCAAAAATTTCTCTTCTGTTCTCATATTCTTTATTTTAGTTAGTGATTTTAACGTTTCTTGGCAGATGTTCCTATCCATTTGGCCAGATGTTCCTATCCATTTGGCCAGATATTCCTATCTCTTTGGACTGAAATTCCTACCGTTTAGGAGACCGATATCCGCCCGCCTAGGCGGATATTTTTTCCTAGGCGGGCAGATAAAAATCCCTAGGCGGGGAAAAATATTTGCCTAGGCAGAGAAAATCTCCACTGCCTGCGCCCCAAGTTGCCCCCATGCTGGTAGGTAAATCTTGCGCCCGCAAAGGTACGAAAATATCCGGTACGCCGCTCTTCTTGTTAACCAACTTTACGCTTTGCGTTCCAAGTGTATGTAACGCTCCAGCTGCGTGGCGTCGAAGCAAGGGCACGCCTTCTGCACGCCGGGCAGGTCTCGGTGGCCCACCACCTGCGAGATGGTCGGGAACTGGTACTTCAGCTCCATGATGAGCCGCTTCATCGCCTCCTTCTGGGCATCGGTGCGGGTGTCGGCAGGTCTACCCTGCTCGTCCAGCCCACCCTCGTAGCAGATGCCTATCGAGTGGGCGTTCCACCCCTTGGCATGTGCTCCCATGCGCTCCAGCGGACGGGTGGAGACCACCGTTCCGTCTCGGCGGATATAAAAGTGGTAACCGATGTAGCGCCAGTGGTTCACCTCGACATGGTCGTGGCGAAGCTGCTCTACGGTGTAAGGTCGGTTGCAACGGGTGGCGCTGCAATGGACCACAATCATCTGAATCATTCTTTTCATAGGCTTACAGTTTTTAGTTGGCTGCAAATATACGACAAGAAGCCGAAAACCGGGCATACTTTCCACGACTTGCCGTCCCGCCTTAACTTTATTTCAACCTATACCGCCAGAGCGCAAAAGATACCGCCAATACCGGATAGCCCCCCTAACCTACCCGCCGACACACCAAACCATACCCATGGCGGTAATTTGCAGCCCACATACATACACGCGATACCTGTACCTAAAACGTAATTATCAGAATATCAAGCTATTAGCGAGCAAATCGGGCTGTCCTATAATATGAGGATATGATAGAGATATAAGGGAGAAATAACATGTCGTATGCGCAGGCGAGAAAAATTTTTCCTCATTTTTTTGAGAAAGAATATACAAGTCTCAGAAAAAAGTGTTACCTTTGCCACATCTTTTGGAAATGCCCGTCTTGCCAGCAATGGCGGGAGACGGACACAAACTGAGATTTTGGACTGAAAGTGTTTCCGAACCGGGGAGGCATAAAGAGAGTGAGAACTCTTTACCCTGGCCATATATGTCATTCGGTCCAGAAAGCATTCTTATGCCCTAAAGTTTCGTATATCCGAACATCAGGGAAAGAGTGTTTCTGGATGACAATGGCCCTGCCCCATCCCATTCTCACATTCGGGATGAGGCGCAACAGGACTCGGAACACTTTCAGACAACACACACCTCCCTGTTGTTCCTTCTATATTATACTTGAGGCAGAAAGATTAAAAAGAACAACTAATAAAATGCCCCCGAAGGAGGGAGGCTTTTCAATTATGGTAAATAATAATAACCAAGAACCAAAAGGCTCTAGAATCCTGCTACCCAGCGCCTTCACGCTGAGCCGCAACAGCTGGACACCCCACCAGTACAAGTACATCTTGCGCGTGATGGCCAACATCCAGACCGAAATCAAGGCGATGATCAGCCAGAAAGCCATGCATCGCCAAGTAGACCCAACCGTGTTCCAGCACATCGACAACTATGCCTGGCTGGAGATTCCGTTCCGCAACCTGGAGCCCTCGGAGAGCCACTACCCCAACCTGGAGAAGGACTTGGCGGAAATCTCCAAGAAGGACCTCGACGTGCCCTACAAGATACCGGTGCCACGCAACCCCAACAAGGTGCAGGTGGCCTGGCAGCGACTGCCCTACATCTTCTACTACCAGCGCAGCCTGAAGAAGAACCGCAAGCGATACGCCCGCATCACCATCCCCTTCGAGGTGATACAGTATCTCTTCGCCATGGACTTCGGCTACCACCGCATCGACCTCGACCTGATGTTCTCGCTGCCCCACTATGCCGCCCGCAAGCTCTACGACCTGATGGAGGGAAGCCTCAAGATCAACGTGCGAGAGTTTGAGCCGAGGATGGTGTTCGGGCTGCTCACCTGCGACAGCACCTACGCCGGGTTCGGCAACCTGGAGTACCACCAGCTCTCGGTGGCTGAGCACGAAATCAAGCGTGCCTTCGACCTGGGGCTGAGCGACTGCTACGTTACCCACACCCGCAAGGACATCATCAACAAGTTTGTGGAGAACACGATCAAGGTGGTCTTCGAGTTGCATCAGCGAGGCGAGTCACCGGGCGGCAGCTCCACCCAGGTTGTGTCCAAGGAGCTGGCGGGCGCCAGGGCTAGGCTCAAGATGCGCTTCACCATGTCGTTCTCGGTAGACGAGAAGGTGGCCAAGAGCCTGCTCTCGAAGATGAGTGAGGACCAAGAGCCCCGCATGAGCTCGATGCTAGACGAAGCCTACGACCTGATGAAACAGAAGAAGCTGAAGAACCCCGCAGGATTCGTGGTGCGTGAGGCGGAGAAGGTTCTGGGGCTGATCTCAGACCAAATGCCAAATGGTAAATAATGGATGATGAATGATAAATAACAATGCCAAATGACAAATAATGAGCCACAAGTCGTGGATAACCCATGGCTTTCGCCCCAAAATTTTGTATCTTTGCATCGTCAGTCAGACAGATTGACTACCGCCGAAGCCCACGGGATGGACATGGGCGGCATGGATAAATACTCAACTAAAAACCTAAAGGAATTATGGGAATCAAAGTTAAAGCGTTGGAACGCAAGTTGGCGTTCAAGAAAGACGAGAAAGGCAACGATGTCTATGCCTACTGTATGCAACCTGTGCTCTACAGCCAGCTCTCACAAGACAAGGTGATAGCCGAGGCTTCCCTGCGCAGCGGCATGGCTGAGGCAGTGATGGCGGCAGCCTACAGTGCGCTGAGCGCCGTCATCAAGGCATGGGCCACCGAAGGCCACTCCGTGGTGGTGCCGGGACTGGGCATCATGCGCTTCGGCCTGCGTGCCAAGAGCGTGGAGAAGGTGGAGGACGTGGGCCCTCAGCTCATCAACTGCCGCCGAGTCATCTTCACCCCTAGCGTAGACATCAAGCAGGAGCTTGCCAACACGAGCATCTCCATCACTTGCATCGACCGCAACGGCAAGGTCGTGAAGAACGTGTCGTCAACCGACCCTGGCAAAGTCGAGGAGCCAGACAACACCAACCCTGGAGGCGACTCTGGAAGTGGCTCTGGCAGCGGTTCTGGCAGCAGTTCTGGCAGCAGTTCTGGCTCAGGCTCTGATGGCGGACAAGGCTCAGGCAGCGGTACGGGGTCAGGCTCTGATGGCGGACAAGGCTCAGGCAGCGGTACGGGGTCAGGCTCTGATGGCGGACAAGGCTCAGGCAGCGGTACGGGGTCAGGCTCTGATGGCGGACAAGGCTCAGGCAGCGGTACGGGGTCAGGCTCTGATGGCGGACAAGGCTCAGGCAGCGGTACGGGGTCAGGCTCTGATGGCGATGTAGGTTTGGACTAACGTCCTTGCCGTACAGGTGTGAAGTTTTTCCACCTGTACGTTTTTCTCCTGTACGTTTTTCTCCTGTACGTTTTTCTCCTGTACGTTTTCCACCTGTACGGTAGAAGCGGGCTGAAAGCCCAACGAGCACCTAGCCCAGGGCAAGCGTAGCGACACCCTGGGTTAACCAAGATACGCATTCTAACGCCCTGTATGGGCAAAAGCGTATCTATTAAGGTGCTTGTTGGTTACGCTTTTGCCCTTAC
>CAVCRI010000009.1:0-35607 GCA_963604545.1 Lachnospiraceae bacterium
TCAAACGAGATACGTTCTTTTATTCGAAGTCAAAGTCGAAGCCATTGTCTTCGGTCTTGTCTTCTTCCTTCACCTTTGGCTTAGGAGGATTCTTGAGATTACCCTTCTCGTCGAACATATTGTAAGTGGTTCTCAAGACGATGAACTCGGTTCGGCGGTTCAGTTGGTTGCAAATCTCCTGATGCTCCTTGGTTTGCTTAAGGATGAACTCCTCTGATAACACATCGCCTTCCTTGAGCCAAGGATATTTCTCTGTCAGTTTCTTTCGGATGGTCTTAGGGCGTTCCTTGCCATATCCCATAGGGGTAAGGCGTTCCTTCTCTATGCCGTGGTGGATGAGGTAGTCCACTACCGATTGGGCACGTCGCTGCGACAATCGCTTGTTGTATTCGCTGTTGCCCTTGTAGTCGCAGTGGGCACTCAGTTCGATGGTTACGTTCGGGTTCTCCTTGAGCAATGCCACCAACTCGTCGAGAGCCTTGGTGCTGGCTGGTGTCAGCGTAGCCTTGTCGAAATCATAGAAGATATTGTCTATCAAGACTGGTGCTGTGATAGAGGCAAGTGGGAATTGCAGTACGTATTCCTTGCTCTCTTTTGCGGAGTCTACACGTAACTCTTCTTTGTGATTGAGAAATCCCTTGCACGATGCCATCACGAGGTAATCCACCTTAGGGTTGATGGCCATCGTGAAGGAGCCGTCGCCCTTCACTGGCAATTTCTTGTAGGTGCCATCATTGCCCACCACCATCACTTGGGCTGCTGGCAACTCGTAGCCTCCCATCTCGTATACCCATCCCTTCATGGTGGTCAGAATCTCTGGGTTCTCAAAAGAGTAGATGTGGTCGTAACCTCTTCCGTCCTTGCGGTTGGAAGAGAAGAATCCACGGTTGTGAGGCCCCTCGAAGGTCATTCCGAAGTCATCTGCCTCTGTGTTGAGGGGATAGCCAGGATGCTCTAGCTTATATTTATGGGTCTTTGGGTCTACCTTGGCGATATAGATGTCGAGACCGCCCATGCCCACATGTCCATTGCTGCTGAAGTAGAGGTCGCCGTTGGGGCGGAAGGTAGGAAACATCTCGTCGCCTGGTGTGTTGATAGGGGAGCCTAAGTTCTCTACTCCTCCCAGACCTGCGGCAGTGATGCGAACACGCCAGATGTCAAGTCCGCCCATGCCTCCTGGCATATCCGACACGAAGTAGAGCCACTCACCGTCGGGTGAGATGGCAGGGTGGGCATAGCTGCTCAATGTATCCTTACTGATTTCCAGTTTGGTGGTCTTGCCCCATGCTGCATCCGAGCGAGGGGAGGTGACTATCTGGGCATAGCGAGGAGAGGAAGGGGCGGTGACGCACTGGGTGAGGTACATCTCCCTGCCGTCTGGCGTAAAGCAACAAGCACCCTCGTCGTAGGCGGTGTTCAGCCCTGTGCCGATGGCCTCAGGCTTGCTCCATTTCCCCTTGTCATCCTTTTCTGAGAGAAAAATGTCGCCAGCCTTGGTGCCGGTGATTCCGCTCAACTCGTCTCCCTCGGCTTCGTTTCGGGTTGAGGTAAAATAGAGTTGGTCATATTCGTCGCCGAAGAGCATCGGCGAATAGTCGTCTCTTCTGGAATTGAACGCATCCATTTTCTTCACCTTATATCTGCTGCCCTCCTTCTTCCACGTTGGTGCCAGTTGGGCGGATTTCAAGCCGTTTTGGGCAAGGACATCATTGGGCATGGAGTCGAGAACCACCTCAAATTCCTTGGCAGCCTGTTTGTAGTCACCATTTTTGAGGAGCATACGAGCGTAAGCCAAGCGGTCGTTGATGGATGCTTGGTTATATCGGATAGCATTGCGATAGGCGGCAATAGCCTTGGGGGTGGCGTTGATTTTGTCGTAGCAACGAGCCATCTTGAGGGCTATCTTGCCACGGTTGTCTCTTTCCTTGCTAGGTGTCTTGGTGTAAGCTTGCTTAAACTGGTCGGCTGCATCGTAGTATTCGCCCAAAGCCAGGAACTTCTCTCCCTTCTTCAGGTTCTTGTCTACGCTGCAGCTTGTTAGAAGAAGCAGGCTACACATTATTATATAATATAATCTGGAATGAGTCATAACGTATATGTTTTCAGTGGAAATTAATTCTACGAGTTCTTATCCAGCATCTCCTCGAAGAATGTGTCTGAGACTCCAGGGAGTATTTTTCTGAAATGCTCCATCAGTCTTTCACGAGATTCCTCTGGCGTGCGATGGGGGTGGCAAGCCTCCTTGCCAAATAAGTCTTCAGGAGTAGTCAATAGCGACCACTCCCATCCCCCATCAGGTAAAGTCACATACTGGCAATCCTCGTCCACCACTTGCTCTGCCGACCAGTTGAGTGATGAAACGAGGCGTAACAAAGGCAGCAATCCTACCTTATTTATATATTCTATCAGCTCAGCGCATGAATGAAATTTATCAGTCATAACGTTCTGTCTATTTTATTACTATAGCAAATGTGTTTGCTAAATCTATAACCTTCATTATAATTTGCAAATATATAAAAAATTCTTCATTATAATATGGGTTAAGAGGAATAATTAGGAAAGATTAATGCTACCATTGATTTTGATAAAAAAGTTTACTAGTTTTCAAACCCCCTTCAGAATTTAGCGTAAAGTATTGTATTACTGCTAGTTCCACTGAAGGGGATGTGGCCTGCATTCCTTTACATCCCCAAATTTCACAACAAGCGGATAGGGATATACCGCAATATGGGTATGCAATCAATTACTAATGCATATATGTTCAGAAGGGTAAGCCAGTAGCTCCTTAGGGATAAGCTTCCTTGCTTTGAGGAGGAGAGACTAGGGTAAATGGGACAAATTGTCACTAAGCTCGGCAGCTCTGCTCACTAGGCTCGGCAGAGCTGCTGACTATAGTCGGCAGACTTGCTGAGCCTAGTGACAACTCTCACGAACCTATTCTTTAATACTCACAATCCTATATTCTCTTACCCAAGAACACTAGCTTTTGAACTTTCAAACTAGCTTGTTTGCGAATCCTCTTACATCTGCGAGAATGGTTGACGGTACTGGCAACCTGCCTTCCAGTTACTACAACCGTATGCAGTCTTGCCCTTGATGATGGTTCCCTTGCCACAGAGTGGGCAAGGCTTGCCTACCATTGGGTCGGTTTCGGCTGTAGCCTTTGCTGCTGGTGTGCTCGTTGTTGCTGGTTTGCTCATTGTGTTGCCAGTGGCAGCACTAGCCGTTGCCTTTGGCTCTTCCTTCTTTTTGGCAGGAGCTTTCTTCGCTGTTGTCTTCTTTGCTGTTGTCTTCTTCTTGAGGTCTTCCTCCGTCATGATGGTTACTCTTCGGCTACTGTTGTCCGATAAAACATCGATGACAATTTGGTTGATCTGCTCCTTCAGACCATTGATGAAATCGGCAGGGTCGTAGGTCTTGTGCTCGATGTCTCGGAGCTTCTTCTCCCAGATACCCGTCAGCTCACAACTCTTCAAGAGTTCCTCGTGGATGGTGTCGATGAGTTCGATGCCTGTAGGGGTAGCCAACAGGTTCTTACGCTGTCGGCGGATGTAATGACGTTTGAAGAGTGTCTCGATGATGCCGGCTCGTGATGAAGGGCGGCCGATGCCATTCTCCTTGAGGGCAGCACGCAGTTCCTCATCATCCACAAACTTACCTGCCGTCTCCATCGCACGGAGCAGGGTTGCCTCGGTATAATACTTAGGTGGAGTAGTCCACTTCTCGGTAAGGGTAGGGGTATGCTCGCCACTTTCGCCTTTCACGAATGAAGGGAGGGTTCTTTCCTCTACCACCTCCTTCTTGCTTTCATTTCCGTTGCCATCGGAAGAACCACCATCCGATGCTCCATTTCCACCATCAGATGCATCATCGTCGTCGGCATTCTTAGCGTCCTTGGCATAAACATTTCTCCATCCTGGGTCTAGAATCTCCTTTCCGCTTACCTTAAACTCTATCTTCTGAGGCTTCTCGCCATCCTCGTTGATTACCTCGCCGAGAACGGTGGTAGTAGAGAACTTGCAGTCGGGATAGAATACGCTGATGAATCGCTTGGCTATCAGGTCATAGACATTTGCCTCCATGTCTGTCAGTCCTGTTGGCGGAACGCCTGTCGGGATGATGGCATGGTGGTCGGTCACCTTGCTGTTGTCAAATACCTTCTTGCTCTTTGGCAGTTTCTTGCCTGTGGCTGCAAGTTGCTGGATGAGGGGCAGGTATTTCTGCTGACTGCTAATCTTAGCTTGGCTCACGCCGTTCAGTATCTGTGGGCACTTTGGATAGATGTCGTCGGTCAGAAACTGGGTGTCTACACGAGGATAAGTGGTGTACTTCTTCTCGTATAGGCTCTGGATGAGCTTGAGGGTGATGTCGGCGGAATAAGCAAACTTTTTGTTGCAGTCCACCTGCAGTGATGTCAAGTCGTAGAGATGCGGAGGTGCCTCATTACCTTTCTTCTTGGTAACATCGGTAACGGTGAATGGTTTGCCAGCGATGGTAGAAAAAGCCTTCTCGCCTTCCTCCTTGCTGGTAAACTTGCCGCTGGTTGCCGTAAACTGGGTGTCACGATAGATGGTGGCGAGCACCCAATATGGTTCAGATACAAAGTTGTCTATCTCCTTCTGGCGGTTGACGATGAGGGCGAGGGTAGGGGTCTGCACACGGCCGATGCTCAGCACCTGTCGGTTCTGTCCATATTTTAATGTATAGAGACGGGTGGCATTCATACCGAGAATCCAGTCGCCGATGGCACGAGAGAGACCGGCAAGGTAGAGAGACTGATATTCCTTCTGGTCTTTCAGCTCCTGAAAACCTTGCTTGATAGCCTCGTCGGTCATGGACGAAATCCACAAACGCTTCACGGGACACTTAGCCTGTGCCTTCTGCATCACCCATCGCTGGATAAGCTCACCCTCCTGTCCGGCGTCACCACAGTTGATGATGCTGTCGGCAGCTTGCATTAATTTCTCGATGGTGGCAAACTGCCTTTTGATGCCCTCGTCGTTGATGAGCTTGATGCCGAAACGCTGTGGAATCATAGGCAATGCCGAAAGGCTCCAACGTTTCCACATTGGAGTATAATCGTCGGGTTCTTTCAACTCACACAGGTGGCCGAAAGTCCATGTCACTTGGTATCCGTTTCCTTCCATATAACCATCGCGAGCCGTCGTGGCGCCGATGATGCGGGCGATGTCCTTGGCTACGCTAGGTTTCTCTGCTATACAAACTATCATGTCTTGTTTTTGTTCTTTTCATTTGCAAAGGTACTACAAAATATCGAGAAAACTGCAATATCTAGTTTGCAAAGTTTATGTTTCATGCGTTAAATATCATCAATTCAGAAAAAAAACAGGTGGGCATTTCCTCTTTTAGCAATAATTTTGTTACTTTTGCAGTACAAGTAAAACAATAGCTAACAAGATTATAACAACTATGAAAGTCGGATTATTCGTCCCTTGCTATGTGGATGCCCTCTACCCAGAAGCGGGTGTCGCTACATACAAGTTGCTCAAGCATTATGGATTGGATGTAGGCTATCCAGAGAAACAAACCTGCTGCGGTCAGCCTATGGCCAACGCTGGTTTCCAAGATAAGTCGGAGCATGTCATCGAGACCTTCGACGAGCTCTTCAAGGATTACGACTATATCGTAGCTCCTTCTGCTTCGTGCGCAGCTTACGTAAAAGTGTATTACCCAAAGATTTTGGCGGGTAAGCATGAGTGTGTGTCATCTAATAAGATTATGGATATCGTGGAGTTCCTTCACGATGTGCTGAAGGTAGACCATGTGCCAGGCAAGTTTACTCACGTGGTGAGTGTTCACAACAGCTGCCATGGCGTGCGTGAGCTGGGCTTGTCGTCTCCTTCCGAGCGTCATATCAAACCATTCAACAAGATTATCGACCTGTTAAATATGGTGGAAGGCATCACCATCCATGAGCCTGAGCGCAAGGATGAGTGCTGTGGATTCGGTGGTATGTTCTCCATCGAGGAACCTGCCGTGTCTACCCGAATGGGCGAGGACAAGATTAAGCGCCACATGGCCACAGGTGCTGAGTATGTTACGGGACCAGACTCTTCGTGCTTGATGCACATGGCGGGTATCGCCAAGAAGGAGAATTTGCCGATTAAGTTTATTCATGTTGTTCAAATTTTAGCTGCAGGACTATGAGTACAGAACATTCCAAGAGAGCTGCGAAATTTACGCAGAACGTAGAGAAGACCACTTGGCATGATGCTACCTTCTGGTCTGTTCGTCAGAAAAGAGATAAGATGGCGCAGGAATTGCCTGAGTGGGAAGACTTGCGTGAGCACGCATCGGAGATAAAGATGCACACCATCACCCATCTTGCCGATTACCTAGATATGTTCTCCAAGAACCTGGAGAGCCGTGGCGTGAAGGTTCACTGGGCGAAGGATGCGCAGGAGTTTAACGAGATTGTGCTCGGCATCCTGAAAGACCATAACGTGAAGAAGATGGTGAAGTCGAAATCCATGCTCACCGAGGAGTGCGAGATGAACCCTTACCTGGAGCAGCACGGCATCGACGTGGTGGAGACCGACTTGGGTGAGCGCATCATTCAGCTCTTGGGTCAGAAACCTAGCCATATCGTGATGCCTGCCATCCACCTAAAGCGTGAGGAGGTTGGAAAGATGTTTGAGGAGAAGGGTATCTCCAAGGAGATTGGCAACTACGACCCTACTTACCTGACTCGTTGCGCTCGCCATCACTTGCGCGACCAGTTTATGGAGGCTGGGGCTGGTATGACTGGCTGCAACTTTGGTGTGGCTGCCACGGGCGACTGTGTGGTTTGCACCAACGAGGGTAATGCCGACATGACTACCTCTATGCCTAAGTTGCACATCGTGGCGATGGGTATCGAAAAGTTGGTTCCTGACTATAAGTCATTGGCTGTATTCCAACGCTTGCTTTGTCGTTGTGGTACTGGTCAGCCTACTACCACTTATACCTCTCATTTCCGTCAGGCTCGTCCGGGTGCAGAGATGCACGTGGTGCTGGTGGACAATGGCAGAAGTGACATTCTCGCAGATAAGGACCACTGGCAGACCTTGAAGTGTATGCGATGCGGAGCTTGTATGAATACCTGTCCTGTATATCGTCGTTCAGGTGGTTACAGCTATACCTATTTCATCCCTGGCCCAATCGGTGTGAACCTGGGTATGCTGAAGAATCCTCAGCAGTATGCAGACAATGTTTCGGCTTGTACCTTGTGCTTGTCTTGCGATAACGTATGTCCTTCAAAGGTTGGCCCAGGCTCACAGATATATGTATGGCGCCAGAGCCTGGAGAAGTTGGGCAAGGCAGACCCTGTGAAGAAGGCGATGTCCAACGGCATGAAGTATCTCTTCGACCGTCCTGCACTCTACACCACCGCCTTGAAGTTTGCGCCACTCGTCAATCTCGTGCCTGAGTGCTGCACACACTTCAGCAACTGGAATGCTTGGGGCATCGGTCATGCCATGCCTAAGTTTGCCAAGAAGAGTTTCCATCAGTTGTGGAAAGAAGGAAAGGTGAAGTAGTAGAATGATGGGGATTACAAATCCCCGTAAGTTAGTAATCGGGGATTGCAAATCCCCTAAAACTTGCTATTCAATGAAGAAAGAAGATTTCCTGAACAAGTTGCGTAAGAATACGCACGTTCAATTCGATATGCCGGCGACAGAGGTAAAGGGTATTCAGTATGCGGATACGTTGCAGCAGTTTGTTTCCATGACAGAGTCGGTGGGCGGCCATGTGATAGAAGCGACTGAAGGGGAGCGTCTTGACGATTTGGTAAAGAAGGCTTATCCTGAGGCAAAGGTCTTTGCCAGCAACCTGCCTGAGATTACCATCGCCCAGAAGAATCCTGATACCGTGGCAGAGGCCAACGAGCTGAATGGTACCGATGTGGGTATCGTTCGTGGCGAGGTGGGTGTTGCCGAGAATGGTTGTGTATGGATACCTCAGACCATGAAGGAGAAGGCTGTGCTTTTCATCTCAGAATATCTCGTGATATTCCTGAAGAAGGAAAATGTAGTTAACAATATGCACGAGGCTTACGCTCGCATCGAGATGGACCCAAAGTACAACTTCGGTACATTTATTTCTGGACCAAGCAAGACTGCGGATATTGAGCAGGCATTGGTCATGGGTGCGCAGGCTGCAAGAGGTGTAACTGTCGTGCTCTTATAAAAGAGACATCTGATAATAAAAGAGACATCTGATAATAAAAGATACCTCTTGTAAATGATATTAAGGTGTATCTGATAAAAACATGAATGGGGCTTGTAGCACACCTTTTACAAGTCCCATTCGTATGTATCATAGATAACTCCTCTTCCTCCGAAGCCTTCCTTTTGGCTGATGAGTCCCTCGTTGAGAACATCACCGATACCTTCGGTAGAGCGACCGAAATCAAGGTATTTATAGTCTGGATAATCTTCGTACATCACCTTATTATATATGGCATCCACAGCTCCAAGCTCCTTGCCAATGTCATTCGACGAACAATACTGTCCGTGTATCATGTTCTTGGAAATGTAGAAAGTCATTCCTGCCACCACTTCTCCTTGGTAATATGAGTTGTATTGTACGATGTTGTCTGGGAATCTGCTGTGTAACAATTCTATCTCTTCCAACGTATGTACAGGGTGTACATGGTGACGCTCCTGTAAGTTATCGTCTAATACCTTCCAAAAACTAGCGAAATCATCTGTCTTCTTTACTGTAACACCAGCTTCCAATGCTTTCTTGAAACGGCGACGACGGTCTTTTCTCCATCTCAAATGTTCCTGCATAAAGATGGTGGTACCCATGTCGCGCTGTATGATGCGTGCATGGCATTGCCAATAGATGGCATAGAGGTCTTCTTCGGATGGCAACTGGTGGTAAACCCATGGTACTGGCTTATAGATTACTTTCTTGAACCCCTGTGCTCTTAAGTAATCGTTCAGTTCCTTGAACAGTTGCACCACATCGGCAGCAGTTACATCCTTGTCCATAATCAGACCGCCATAAGTGAGTCCTAGGTGAGAGCAGAAGGTGTGTTCTCTTTCATGTGCTGGCAGAATGGAATGTAGGTGATTGCCCTTGTAGAAGAGCAGGGAATGGTCATGAAATCTATCTGCATGGTAATCCATATAATTGCGGTAAAACAAGAATGTGGCATTCCTTGCTGCAGATACATATTTGTCCCAAATGTTTTTGTCGCTAGGGGTATATCGTTTGATTTCAAACATGATTGATGTATTCTATAAATTCATTATATTCGTATAGATAGTCTTCTGGGTCATACAGTTCTGAAGCTAGAACCAGGCATACGGCACCATCCGAGAAGTTATCTAGCGTTCGCCATATCTTGATATCTAAGTATAGACCTTGGTTGGGACTGTTTAGAAGATATTTTTTCTTTTCGTGTCCGTTGTCAAGGTTGACGGTAAAAGAACCTTTTACGGCTATTATCACTTGCTGTAAACGCTTATGGGCGTGCCCACCACGGCTTTCACCTTCAGGTACATCATAAATCCAGTAGGCGCGTTTGGTGCGAAAGGGGATGGCATCTGTTTGATTGGAACAGATGCTATGGTTGCCTTTCTCATCCTGAGGCAATGTGATGATTCTTCCTAATTCTTTCATTGACTTGTTCTTTTCTGTAATAACGCTTTTCTTTCGTTTTTATTGTTTGGTATGAGAAAAGAATAAGGTGTGCCATAAGTTTTATGACACACCTTTATAGATGTTATAACGAAAAGTTTCTTATTTCTTCATGTAAGGATCTGTTCCCAATACGGTCTTGGCGAGTCTCTTTGCCTTGTTGCGAAGGGCGTTCATGTCGTTGCCTATCTCGCCATAGCAGAGTACGACACCCATTCTTCTGCCCACGTGTGCCTCTGGCTTGCCAAAGATACGGATGCGGGTATGGTCTTCCTTCAGGGCATCTACGAGATTGTAGTTGAGTGGCTCGGTGCTTTCCTCTGGGGAGAGGATGACGGCTGAGCAACCCTCATGCTCCAAGTGGATGCCAGCGATAGGCAATCCCATTACGGCACGGAAGTGGAGCTCAAACTCGCTCAGGTTGGTGGTATGACCCAATGTTACCATACCTGTATCGTGTGGACGTGGACTCAACTCTGAGAAGATGACCTCGCCTTGCTTGCTTAAGAAGAACTCTACGCCCCAAAGACCAGCACCAGTCAATGCCTTGGTTACCTCGGCAGCGATGTACTGTGCCTTTTTCAAGGCTTCCTCTGGCAACTGGAATGGTTGCCAACTCTCACGATAGTCGCCACCTTTCTGTACGTGTCCGATCGGAGGGCAGAAGAGGGTAGGACCATCCTTTTGGGTTACGGTGAGGAGGGTGAACTCTGAATCGAAGTCGATGAATTCCTCGATGATAACCTCCTTCACGTCGCCACGACCTTCCTCCATGGCTTCCTTGTATGCTTCCTTCAGCTCATCGTCGTTATGCACATAACTCTGACCATGACCGCTGGAACTCATCAAAGGCTTGACAACGCATGGAAAGCCAATCTCGTCGGCTGCGTTCTTAAACTCCTCGAAGGTCTTGGCATAGAAATATTTGGCTGTGCGAAGACCAAGCTCCTTGGCAGCAAGGTCACGGATGGCACGACGATTCATCGTGTAGTTGACGGCACGTGCGGATGGTACAATCTGGATGCCTTCCTTCTCAAAGTCGAAGAGGCGCTCGGTACGGATGGCCTCAATCTCTGGCACGATAATGTCTGGGTGATGCTTCTCTACAACAGCGGTGAGGGCATCGCCATCGAGCATAGAGAATACCTCTCGCTCATCGGCTACCTGCATGGCTGGTGCGTTGTCGTACTTGTCGCAAGCGATGACGTACTGACCCGCACGCTTGGCTGCGATGGTGAATTCCTTGCCCAGTTCGCCTGAGCCCAAAAGCATAATCTTTTTCATTTGGTATTGTTTTTTGTGGAGTTAACTCCTTTGACTCCTATAAATTAAACTTCTTTCTGATGAATTCTGCGATAAACTTCTCTGTCTCTTCAAGTCCCAGGAGACTGCTGTTGATGCAGAGGTCGTAACTCTCACTGTGTCCCCATTCCTTACCTGTATAGTAATTGTAGTAGGATGCACGCTCACTCTCATGGCTGGAGATGAACTTGCGAGCTGTGGCACGGTCGATGTCCTTGCGCTTGCATACCGCCTTGATGCGATCGTCAATGTTGGCAGTGATGAAGATATTGATGACATTCTTGTAATCACGCAGCACATAGTCGGCGGTTCTGCCCACAAATACGCAGTTGCCTTCATCGGCAGCTTTCTTGATGGCATCGCTCTGGAACTTGTATAATCCCTCTTGTGAGAAATCGTTATGATAGAAGTTGCTATCGCTCAAGAATGGCAGGTGGGTATGGAAGAGCGCCTTGAAGAAGCCCTTCTGCTCATCGTTCTGCTCAAAGAACTTGGCAGAGAATCCACTCTCCTTTGCCGCAAGGTTGAGAAGCTCACGGTCGTAGCATTTGCAACCGAACTCCTGGGCAAGCTTTTCTGCGATGATGTGACCGCCACTGCCTATCTGGCGACCCACATTTATGATAATCTTTTCCATAATTTTTAGTTTATAGTTTATAATTTATAGTTTATAGTTTATAGCAAGAACCGCCTTATGCAGCCTTGCTAAACGGCGAAGCCGCTATTAACTATAAACTATTAACTTTTAACTGCTCTCTATGTTGTTTCTTCAATTTCTTCATATACCACACCATGATGGCGAAGGCAATGACTACCGCGCCAAAGTCGGAGATTGGCATACAGTACCATACACCCTCGATGTCCCAGATGAGTGGCAGGAATGCCAAGAGTGGCAATAAGATAAGCAACTGTCTGGAAAGAGACAGGAAGATGCTAATCTTCACCTTGCCGATGCACTGGAAGAAATTGGTTACCACCATCTGGAAACCGATGATAGGGAAGCAGAGCATCATGATGCGGATAGCCTTGATACCCATCTCTATCAGTGTCTTGTCGGTGGTGAACATGCGGGCGCAATAGTATGGCAAGAACATTGCTATGAGCCATCCCGTTACCATGATGGCTGTGGCGAAGACGATGCTGAGGTTGAGCACTCGCATCAGTCGGTCGAGCTTCTGCGCACCGTAGTTGTATCCCGCAATAGGTTGCATACCCTGGTTTACACCCATCACAAACATCACGAATACCATGGCTATACCGTTGGCTATGCCGTAGGCTCCCACCGAGAGGTCTCCTCCATAACGCACCAGCTGGTTGTTCATGAAGATGACGATGACACAGGCGCACACATTCATCAAGAAAGGTGATACGCCGATGGCAAGGATGTGTTCCACCAGATGTTTCTTCAGTCGGTAGATGCCTCGCTTGAAATGCAGCAGCTCGTTCTTGTTACTGAATAGCTTAAACTGCCACATCAGTGCCATGAATTGCGACAAGATAGTAGCCCATGCTGCTCCTTGTATTCCCCAGCCAAATCCGATGATGAAGAGGGCATCTAATATGATGTTCATCACCACCGTAAAGATAGTGGCAAACATTGCCTTCTTGGGTTTGCTGGCTGCCCTCAGCAGAGCGTTCATGCCGAAATACATGTGGCTTACCACATTGCCCAGCAAGATGATGGCCATATACTCATGGGCATACGGCAAGGTCTGGTCGCTGGCTCCAAAGAACCTGAGGATAGGGTCGAGGAAGAGCAGGCAGATGATGCTCAGTCCGATACCGATGATGAGGTTCAATGAGAAAGTATTGCCCAGAATGTTTTGGGCAGTCTTATAGTCCTTTTGTCCCAGTTTCACGCTGATGGCAGTGGATGCTCCCACGCCAACACCGGCACCGAATGCAGCGGTGAGGTTCATGAACGGGAAGGTGATGGCAAGACCAGAGATAGCCATCGCTCCTACACCCTGTCCGATGAACACACGGTCCACGATATTGTAGAGCGAAGCTGCGGTCATCGCTATCATGGCTGGCAAGGCATACTGCATGAGGAGTTTGCCCACCGGCTTGGTTCCTAATTCTAGTGTCGCTTGTTTATTTTCCATTTTTCTTATCTACTTGCTTGCAAAAGTACAAAAAATAATTGATACCTTATTATATATATAAGGAAAACTTGCTTTCAGAGCAAAAAACTTATGTTTTCTTTTGGCAATCTCATCCAAAAGCAGTACTTTTGCATTTCGGAATAAACAACTTTCTCAGCTTTGTAAAACAGCTGGGCAAACAATTGACAATAGATATAAACAGCTATCAACTACCGAAAAAATGATAAAAAGATATTTTGTGCTTTATGCATTCCTATTAATAACTATCTCCTCGTTGGCTCATGGCGAGAAGATGGAAAACTTGGCGAACATGATGCGCTCGCCTCGTACGATGGAGACAGAGATGGTGTCTTATCCTGGGGGCAAGACCCAGATGTATCGTCTCTATCTCAAAGACAAGGATCTCGACCATACCCCTTATGCCGTGAGTCGTCCGCAGGAATTCCTTTCTCTACGTTCGATAGAGCGTCGTCTGCGTCAAGGAATTTCACTCGACCTAACAGACTTGCCTGTGGCTCCTGCCTACATCCAGGCTGTAACCGAAGCGGGTATCGAGATAGTGGGCAAGAGCAAATGGAACAATACGCTCCTGATACGAGTTCATAAGGACAAGGAACTACAGAAACTTGCAGGACTGGACTTTATCACGAAGACCCAGAGAGTGTTTTCTTCTCCAGATTCAATCAGTGAGCGTGTTCGCTCTGGTGTTCGAAAGGAACTGAACGAGTGGGGCAACAGTGTTGGTGAGTATGGTGCTGCCGATGGACAGATTAAGTCGCTCAATGGCAAACGCCTGCACAATGCCAATTACAAGGGACTTGGAATGATGATAGCCATCTTTGATGGTGGCTTTATGAATGTCGACAAGATACCTGCCTTGCATGGCATCAAGTTGGCTGGCATCAAGGATTTTGTGGTGCCTAAGTCAAAGAATGTCTTCACCGAGATGGAGCATGGTACGATGGTACTCTCTACGATGGCTGCCAACGAGCCAAACCTCTTTGTGGGGGTGGCTCCTGAGGCGCAATACCTCTTGGTACGCTGCGAGGATGAGCGTACGGAGAGCCTTGCTGAGGAAGATTACTGGGCTGAGGCTGCGGAATATGCTGATAGTTGTGGTGTGGATGTTATCAATTCTTCACTAGGTTATCATGCTTTTGATGATACTTCCACCAACCATCACTATTATGAGCAGGATGGCAAGACAGCCCTCATCTCTCGTACGGCTTCGATGTGCGCCGACAAGGGTATCGTATGTGTCAACTCTGCTGGTAACGAAGGTATGGGTAGCTGGAAGAAAATCAACTTCCCTGCCGATGCGGATGATATCCTTACCGTGGGCAGTGTCAACGAGAATGGAGTCAATGCAGCCTTCAGTGCCGTAGGTCCTACTGCAGACGACAGAATCAAGCCTGATGTGATGGCGTATGGCAGTCCTACCTCTGTGATAACAGGCCGTGGCAGTATCATCAATGATAATGGAACCTCGTTCTCCGCTCCATTGGTGGCTGGCATGGTGGCTTGCCTTTGGCAGGCTTTGCCTAACAAGACAGCCAAGCAGATTATCAAGTTGGTGAAGTTGGCGGGCAATAACCAACAGCATCCTGACAATGTGTATGGATATGGTGTGCCAGATTTTTGGAAGGCTTATCAAACAGGAAAGGCGATAAAATAATGCAACATATATCATTATATGAACTGAATTCCATTGTGCGCGATGTCATCTCGATGTCGATGCCGGATAGCTATTGGGTGGAGGCTGAACTCTCCGAGGCTCGTGAGGGATATGGCGGTCATTGCTATATGGAACTCATTGAGAAGGATGAACGATCCAATACGCCAATAGCCAAGGCACATGCCTCATGTTGGCGTAATCGCTGGATGCTCATCAAACCTCATTTTGAGCGTATCACGGGACAACGCATTCATGCTGGCATGAAAGTGCTCTTGAAAGTTCATGCCCAGTTTCATGAGAACTATGGCTTCTCTTGGATAGTAGACGACATCGACCCTAATTATACGATGGGCGATATGGCTCGCAAACGGCAGAAAATCATCAATACCTTGAAGGAAGAAGGCGTGTTTGAACTTCAGAAGGAGTTGACGTTGCCTATGTTCTGCCAACGCATCGCCGTCATATCCAGTGCCACAGCTGCTGGTTATGGAGATTTCTGCAATCAACTAGCCGATAATGATTACGGCTTGCAGTTCAAGACCCGTCTCTTTCCTGCCACGATGCAGGGAGAGGGAGTAGAGCAAAGCGTGATAGCTGCCCTTGATGCCATCAATGCCGAATGGGAAGAGTGGGATTGTGTGGTTATCATCCGAGGAGGTGGAGCCACGAGCGACCTCTCTGGTTTCGATACCTTGTCGTTGGCAGAGAATGTAGCCAACTTCCCTTTGCCTATTATCACGGGTATCGGTCATGAGCGAGACGAGAGTGTGCTCGATATGATTTCCTATCAAAGGGTGAAGACCCCAACGGCAGCCGCTGCTTATCTGGTGCAACATCTCACCGATGTGTATGCCAGGGTAATGGATGCGCAAGAGACGATAGTGAATAACGTGCAGCATCGCTTGCAAGTAGAGCGAATGCGATTGGAGCGTCTTTCCAGCGCCATCCCAGTGCAGTTCTCGCTAGTCAAGACCAAGCAGGGAGCGTATCTTGATCGTTTGATGAGTCGCATCTCTTCCTCCATGCAGTCTCGCCTCTCGGATGCCCAGCGAAGGTTGGAAATTCTTTCGCAGAATATCCAGCCCATATTGGAGCGAAAGATGCTGAATGAGAAGCATCATCTGCAAATGCTAGAGCAGCGTATCAAGTCGCAAGACCCAGAACTGCTCTTGAAACGAGGGTACAGCATCACCCTGATGGATGGCAAGAGCGTAAGGGATGCCGCATCACTCAAGACAGGTGACATCATCGAGACGAGATTCGCAAAGGGTACAACGAAATCTGTTGTCTCTTAACTTCCCGAACGACCGTAGAGATAACTGTTTAGCCGGATTTGCAATCCGGCGATGAATGGGAAACTATTGCGGATTTGTAATCCGCCAACAGGGAGCAAGCAAGAATGTTTTTCAGAAAATATAAAAATATTGAATACAATGGCAAAACAAGAAATAAAATACGAGGCAGCTGTCCAGGAACTCGAAGAGATTGTGGACAAGATGGAGAATGATGAGCTTGACATCGACCAACTTTCCGAGCAGTTGAAGCGTGCCAAACAATTGGTGAAGCTCTGCAAGGACAAACTTACCAAGACTGATGAGGAAATCAAGAAACTCCTCGAAGAGGATTGATGCTCTTTCTTCATGAAATATTCCGCTCATCTGTTCTTCTGTGAGAGAAAACAGAGGGAATGTGTTCTGTTTTTAGCCAAAAGTAGGCGGAAAGACAGAAAATGATAACGTTTTCATTAAAAATAATGTAAAATAGTTGCAGATTAGTAGAATATTTTGTACTTTTGCAGATAAATATTAGTAGAACATTTTAAAATAGGATGTTATGAAAGACTTAGATTGGTCTAATTTGTCATTCGGCTATCGCCGTACTGACTACAACGTTCGTTGCTACTATCGCGACGGAAAATGGGGCGAGATTGAAGTTTGCTCCGACGAGTATCTGAAATTGCACATGGCCGCTACCTGTCTCCACTATGGTCAGGAAGCATTCGAGGGCCTGAAGGCTTATCGCTGCCCAGACGGCAAGGTACGAGTGTTCCGTATGGACGAGAATGCTGCTCGCTTGCAGAGTACTTGCCGTGGCATCTTGATGCCAGAGGTGCCAACAGAATTGTTCGAGGAAATGGTCAAGAAGGTGGTTCGCCTCAACCAGGAGTGGATTCCTACTTACGAGAGTGGTGCTACCCTCTATATCCGTCCATTGCTCATTGGTACTAGTGCACAGGTGGGTGTTCACCCAGCTACAGAGTACTGCTTCTTGATTTTTGTAACCCCAGTGGGTCCTTACTTCAAGGGTGGATTCTCTACCAACCCATACGTTATCATTCGTGAATACGACCGCTCTGCTCCTCTCGGAACAGGTATCTATAAGGTAGGTGGTAACTATGCCGCTTCTCTCAAGCCAAACTCTATCGCACACGAGAAGGGATATGCTTGCGAGTTCTATCTCGACGCTAAGGAGAAGAAATACATGGATGAGTGTGGTGCAGCCAACTTCTTCGGTATCAAGAACAATACATACGTTACCCCTAAGAGTACCTCTATCCTCCCATCTATCACCAACAAGAGCTTGATGCAGTTGGCTGAGGACTTGGGTATGAAGGTGGAGCGTCGCCAGATTCCAGAGGAAGAGCTTGAGACATTCGAGGAGGCTGGTGCATGTGGTACAGCTGCCGTGATCTCTCCTATCAGCTACATTGATGACTTGGAGACTGGCAAGCGTTATGACTTCGGTTCTGAGCCTGGTCCTGTATCAAAGCATCTCTACGAGACGCTTCGTGGTATCCAGTATGGCACTATCGAGGACAAGCACGGCTGGACAACAGTTGTTATTGAGTAAAAACCAATAAGAGATAATATTTAGATTTGAGCACTTCGGGGAGTTTACGCTTTCTGGAGTGCTTTTTTGTTGTTGCCGAAAAACATTTCCTATTTCTTTTCTCTGTTTTTTCGATAAAAAACCGTAACTTTGCACCGCTATTTTAAAAGATAGCATTCATGTAATCATCAGAAACTGAACAAGAATAAGATAATGAGCAAAGGAAAATTAGCAAAATTCGCAGATATGGAGCGCTTCGAGAATGTGTTCCAGTATCCATATAGTGTGGTAGACGATGTGCCTTTCGACATGAAGGGCAAGTGGCGTGAGATGTACTTCCATAACGACAATCCTATCGTGTTGGAGTTGGGGTGTGGTAAGGGAGAATATACTGTGGAGTTAGCAAAGCTCTATCCAGAGATGAACTTTATCGGTGTAGACATCAAGGGAGCCCGTATGTGGACGGGTGCCAAGAAGGCTATTGAGGAAGGACAGAAGAATGTGGCTTTCCTTCGTACCAACATCGAAATTATCGATCGCTTCTTCGCCGAGGACGAGGTGCAGGAGATTTGGCTCACTTTCTCTGATCCTCAGATGAAGAACCCTCGCAAGCGCTTGACCTCCACCTATTTCATGAATCGCTATCGCCATTTCTTGGTAGATGGAGGTGTCATTCACCTGAAGACCGATTCCAACTTCCTCTTCACTTACACCACTTACATGGTGGATGGCAACCATCTGCCTGTGCTCTTCCGCACGGAAGACCTCTACCATGAGGAGGGCATTGACGAGGAAACTCGCAAGATTCTCTCTATCCAGACCTATTATGAGAGCATGTGGATAGAACGTGGCTTGAACATTAAGTATCAGAAGTTCGCGCTGCCAAGGGAGGGTGAACTCGTGGAGCCTGATGTGGAGATTCCTCTGGATGATTATCGCAGCTATCGTAGAGATAAGCGAAGCTCCAAGGAAACGGCCAAGTAGAAGGCATTCCCTGTTTCCTTATTAAAAGGGAAGAAATATAAATAAAAGCTCGCAAGACCATAGCTAAAGTCTTGCGAGCTTTTGTTTATTTATCCACAGGGATGACATAATATTCTCGATCCACATCATAGTCGAGTATCCATTGGTCTATGATGATGTTGTCGTCCAATGCCTTGATTTCTACGCTATGGTTGCCACTATACAGGGTGACATAGAAACTTTTCTGTGCTTGTCCTCGCCATAGGTCGAGTTTCCACTGCTTGCTGTTGTAGGTTTCGCTGAGTTGGCAGATAACTGGGTCGGCATGGTCGATGCTCACGCTTACCCTCATGCTTTTGCTGGTGGTATAGTAGCTCGGGATGACGGCAAGTGTAAACCTTGCATCACCGCTCATGTTGCTATAGAAGTTGTAGTTGAGGCTGGCACCCTTAGACAACTTCACAGCCTTGTTGCTATGGCCGAGCAGCGGACAGAGCGTGTGGATACCCATGGTGGTTGACCACTCCCATGCGTTCTTGGCTACCACATCATTGGTTGAGGTGGACAATGGCTGGAGTTCCTCGGTCCGGTCGAAGGCATCTTGCTTATAACGTCTTATGTCGGCGGCTGATAGTGTACCCGGCAATTGTGGGGCTTGCTTCTCAGCACTGTTTGCCTGGATATAGTCACGCCACTTTCCCTTTCGCAGGTTGCTGAAGTAGCGATCCAACTGCTGCAAGGTGTTGTAAGCTGTCAAGCTGACTGCTGCAGCTGCCTTTGCCTCATCATCATTGTTGAAGAGTCCTGGACGGGCTATATGTCTAGCCTCTTGTGCTTCCAGTTCTTTCTCGGCGATGAGATCAGCTGAGAAGATAGGGTACTTTACCACCTCGAAGAAGCCATCCTTCTGTTCGGCAGGCAAGTTGCGCTCGATGCTTTCTGTCCTTGCCTTCAACTGGTCGTAACTATATAGGTAACGCTCAAGTTCGTTGCCAAACTCTCCCGAATGAAACTCTGTGTCGCCGTAAGGCATTGCCATATAAGCTGGTTGGCGGATGCTAGTCAACCGATAATATTCCTCCATCAATGGCTGGATGCGCTTGCCTGTCGCATCGCCAAATTGCTGGCAGAGCCAATTCTGGAGATAAGACTTGCTGCCAGCTTTGACGGCATATTTATTCCATGCCAAGTCCATCATCATGGAGAGCTGAAGGGCTGAGAGTTTTGGATTGGTTACATTGGCAATCCAGGCACAGTCTTCGTTGTTGTGGCTGTCTGAACGGTGGCTTTTCTCATGGTGACCGTTCTTGCTTTCCACGAAGTCCTTATTGTTGAGCATTTCGAGCATCAAGCCTGGGGAGATGTTGCTGATGTCCATTTGAGGGTCATCAAATACCAACTTTACGTTCTCAATGTTCTTTTTGTGTTTCTTGTGCTTCTTACCTACTAGTTCGACGACCTTGTAATTTTCTGCCACACAGATGTCAAAGCTGTCCACTACCGCCTTGTTGTAGGCTGCCTCATGCTTGCCATCTACCTGCCAAAGGGTATTGCTTCTGAGTCGCAACATGAGTCGGGCAAGTCGGCTATAGTTTTGTGGCTTCATCCACTGGCTGTTGTTTAGGGCTAAGCCACGAAACTCGATTCTAGGTATCTCAATCCACTCTTGTCCTACAGGTGTGGAGAGCGAGCGTCGAGGCAGAGGTCGAAGGTCATTCCATGCAGCCCAAGGGGATACGCCTGCCATCTGGGATAATTGCATGATGGCATAGGCTGTGCCACGGGCATCGCTACCGATGACGATGACACGGTTGTTGCGGGTTCCTATATAGTAGGCATCCTTGGCGGTGATAATCTTGTGGAGTGGGGCGCCCAACTTCTCTACGGCAGTAAACTCTTTGTTGGATAGCATGTCGAGCTGGTAAATCTGGATAGGGGCACTTGCCTTTTGCTTTGCTGCAAAACCGGTGACACCCTTCATGTCGTTCTCGAAGAGGTTGAGGGCAATCTTTACCACTTGCGATGTGTTGGCATTGATGTTATAGGTTACCTTGCCATTGGCATCCGTCCAGTAGATATTGGCAGGGACGGCAGCAACCGTAGTGGTCTTACGTGCCTTTGCCATGGAGGTGGCTTGGCTGGCAAGTCCCATCAAGGCGAAGGCTGAATATAATATTATCTTTTTATAATTCATTTTTATCTAAATTTTCTCCAGTCTGCAAAGTTACATAAAAGTGTTTAATAACTGAAATTATTTAGTTTTTATTTGCTTATTACATATTTTATTGTTACTTTTGCACTGCTTAAGGGCGAGTCTCTAAGTACTCAGCCTTATCCATACAGATATTTATCATAAATAGTAAATCAAAAGATAATCATGACATTATATCCAAAATTAATAGAAGAAGCCCTGGCTACAGTCATCTATCCTGGTACCAAGAAGAATCTCATCGAGAGCGAGATGCTGGCTGATACGCCTAGCATCAACGGTATGAAAGTAAAAGTGGCTCTCCTCTTCCCTCGTGATACCGACCCATTCCTCAAGAGTACGGTGAAGGCTGCTGAGGCTGCCATCCACTATCATATCTCTAAGGAGGTAGAGGTGGAGATTGTGACTGAGTTTAAGTCGGCTCCTCGTCCTGAGGTAGGCAAGTTGCTACCACAGGTTAAGAACATCATCGCTGTCAGCTCCGGCAAGGGTGGTGTTGGTAAGAGTACCGTCTCTGCCAATCTCGCCATAGCTCTCGCCAAGTTGGGCTATAAGGTGGGTTTGCTTGATACCGATATCTTCGGTCCTTCCATGCCAAAGATGTTTGGTGTAGAAGAGGAACGTCCTTATTCCGTTCACAAGGATGGTCGCGACCTCATCGAACCTATTGAGAAATATGGAGTGAAACTCTTGAGCATTGGTTTCTTCGTGAGTCCTACCACTGCAACCTTGTGGCGTGGCGGTATGGCTTGCTCTGCCTTGAAGCAGTTGATAGCTGATGCTGATTGGGGCGATTTGGATTACTTCATCCTCGATACCCCTCCAGGGACAAGCGATATTCACTTGACCCTTCTCCAGACCCTTGCTATCACGGGTGCTGTTATCGTAAGTACTCCTCAGCAGGTGGCTCTTGCCGATGCTCGCAAGGGTATCGATATGTATCAGAACGACAAGGTGAATGTGCCTATCCTCGGTTTGATAGAGAACATGGCTTACTTTACCCCTGCCGAGTTGCCTGAGAATAAGTATTACATCTTTGGTAAGGAGGGCTGCAAGAACCTAGCCAAGGAGATGAATGTGCCATTGCTTGCCCAGATTCCTATCGTACAGAGTATCTGCGAGGGTGGTGATGATGGTGCTCCTGCTGCTACCAAGGTAGATTCTATCACTGGTCAGGCATTCTTGAGTCTTGCTCAGAGTGTGGTTACCGTGGTGAATCGCCGTAATGCCGAGCAGGCTCCTACCAAGATTGTGGGTACTCACTAATGTTGGGTGCTTGCTAATATTGAAGCCACATTAAAAATATAAAAGCTAGGATTGCATCGTTCAGTCCTAGCTTTTTTGTTACTTATTATTTTCCAATAAAGTTTCTACCTCATCCTCTTCTTCCGCCACTTCAGGCAAGAGCCCTGCGTTCTTTCTGGCTGTTCTCATCTGATGTCTGAACACCAAGCAGGTCATCAAGAAGTAGACTCCTACCTGTATCCATAAGGCTCTGAACTCAGTCTCGATGTCGGCAAGGGTGGCTCCCATGCTACTGATGCGCAGGAATCCTCTTACGCCAAAGGTGGAAGGGAATATCCATGCCACGCTCTGCCAGAAGGCTGGAATGTTGCTTTGTGGCCAAGAGATACCTGTCATGAAGAGCAGAGGCACAGAGGTGAATACCACCAAGAGCATCACGTTCTCTCGGTATCTTACCAAGCAAGAAAGCATCAATCCGAAGAAAATGCATGACAGGATGAATGGCAAGAGGAAACCGAGGATGGTGGTCCACGATACCATGCTTACGAAACTGAAGAGCTTTGGCACTACCAACGCCAAGTACATGCCCATCACTGCATAAATCATAAAGTAGCAGAGTGCCTTGCCAAAGACAATGCGGAAGATGCCGCCGTAATGCTCGCTCACAGGTATCAACTCTCTGTTGCGATTCAGCTCTCTCGATGTACCTGCCGCCATTCCGATGCCTAGCAATAAGGTTTGTTGCAAGATGAGCATCAGTACGCCTGGCAGGATGGCATTGCCATATCCACCAGTGGTGTTGAATATCGGCACCTCATCGAAGGCAAGTGGCTCGGTGGTTATCTCATCGTCTCTATCCGTGAAGCCTCCGCCTTGCGCCACTTGTATGCCAGAGTTGATATGGCTTGCCACAGCTTGTGCTGTCTGGTAGACAGCCTTGTAGGTGAGCATCAGACTCATATCTGTATAGACGCTTACATGCGCTTGCTCGCCACGGTTTAGTTTGGTGTCGAAGTCGGATGGAAAATAGAGAATACCATGTACGGCTTGTCGCTGCACTAGTTGCTTTGCCTCGTCGAGACTATTGCAATAATAGGTAGCCTGAGCATCTGGAGAAGCATCATAGTCTCGGATGAACTCTCTGGAGGTATGGCTATGGCTCAGGTCAACGATGGCTGTGTCCACCTCTCTCACCACCTCATTGTTGTAAATCCAAGAGTAGAGCAGGGGATAACCCAGCGGCACCAGGATACAGAACATGAGCACACCCTCGTCGCGAAACACATTGCGCATTTCCTTCGCCCAGATGTAGCACATGTCTCTGAAGCCATTGACTATCTTGTATAATAAACTAGAATTCTTCATTTAGCGTTGTAACTTAACACTTAACATTTAACACTTAACATTGCCTATCTCCTATGGCATGTACTTGTAAACGAGCATTGCCTTCTTGATGTTCCAGATGGTGAGCATAGGCAGGGCACAGAACAGGATGAGTGCTCCCCAGTGCAATACGGCATCTCCCATAGGGAAACCATTGAAGATGTTCATCTGGTAAATCATGTAGTAGTGTCGCATCGGGAAAAGTTGTCCGATGGCTTCGATAGGGGCATCCATCGAGAAGATAGGGAAGGTGGCACCGCAGATGGAGAAGCTGACCACTGCCCAGAGCGAACAGATGCTCATCGCCATACGAAGCGAAGGCATCAGTCCGAAGACGAAGATGCCAAAGCACTGGCAAGCCAACACGCTTAGCAAGCCCAAGAGCATGATTGGAACAACTCCGCCTGGATGTGGAAATCCCAATATATAATAGATGTAGAACTCGAAGGCATAGAATATGCTGAGGAAGATGAGTGTCTGAGGCAACATCTTGCCTGCGATGGCGAGGTAAGGATTATTGTCAGCCATGCGCATCCAGTCCTTGGCACGATTGAACTTCAATTCGGTTCCGATACTGTAAGGAGTGATGAGGAAGACAAATACCAAGATGAGTCCCGGCACCATCACGCTCGACAGATAATAGTTGTAGTTGGCGTAAGGGTTGCCTATCATGTGTAGGTCTACGGAGATAGGTTGCAGGAAAGTCTTGATTTCATCATTCGTCTTGCCCAGTGCCGCCAGCTTCTGCATGCCCACGGCTGCTCCTCCAAGAGTGGAAATGGTCTTCAGGTCTCTCATCAATAGCGAACCTGCCGCCAACGACACACTGCTATAGTAGAACGAAATCTTAGGCTGCTTCGAAGCCATCAGACCAGCTTCCGTACCGCTCGGTATCCAGAGGAAGGCGTAAATCTCGTTCTTCTGTATGGCATGGCGAGCCTCCGCCACATTTTCGTAGTGGCTTACCACCTTGGTGGTTTGGAAAGCATCGAGCTTATGGACAAGCTGACGGGATGTAGCCGTATTGTCTTGGTCTACGATACCCACAGGCATGTCGGTAGGCACACCTTGCTCCATCAGTGTGGTGAAGAATATCACCACCACGATAGGGAAGATGACCATACAGAAGATGTAGATAGGGTTCTTCCACATCAGTCCGCACTCTCTGAGGGCTATATGATATAATCGTTTAAACATTGAACTTTAGAATGTTACCTCTAAAATTATTAATTCTTAATTGTTAATTCTTAATTATCAATGACATTCCAGGACGCAGACCTTCCAGCTTGGTAACAGGACGAGCCTTCACCTCGAAAGTCTTGCGGTCGTAGTCGCCATTGTCCTTGGTAGCCTTCCAGGTGGCGAAAGACCCCTCGTCCTTGAGATAGTATACTTTCATCTTGATTTCCTTGTTGAAGGCAGGGACGAAGGCAGTGAACTCATCACCCTTGTTCAATCCCTTGAGGTGGTCCTCACGAACATTGAAGGTACCCCACATGTCGCTCATGATGGAGATGCTCATGATAGGAGAACCTAGACCCACCAATTCGCCAACCTTAGGATAGACATTGCTCACCTCGCCCTCGCACTGGGCAATCTGAACAGTCTCTTTCAAGAGGTTCTTCACAACATCCACGGCACTCTTGGAAGCCTTGGTGTTGCTGGCAGCCACTTGCTTCTCCTGCTCACGGGCACCATTCTTCGCCATCTCGTACTGGCTCTTGGCTGCTGCTACCTGTGCTTCGGTTGCCTTATAAGCAGCGAATGCCTCGTCACGCTTTTGACCGCTGATGACGCCCTCGTTGTAGAGGTTCTGCATGCGGTCGTAAGTCTTCTTGGCGATGCCTGCTGCGGCAGTAGCCTGCTGGTAAAGCTGGTAAGCACCTTGGATTTGTTCTTTGCGGGCACCAGCGTCGGTCAAGTCCTTCATAGCCTGAGTTGCCTCGTTGGTTGCCTTGAGCATCTGCTCCTGTGATTTCATCTCTGGTACTTCGAGGATGGCGAGGGTATCGCCCACATGAACGTAATCTCCCTCCTTTACTCTCAGTTCTACTACACGACCAGGCAACTTGCTGGATACTCTGTATTCTGATACTTCCACCTCGCCTTGGATGGTGTCATCCTTCTGCTCAAGGGTAAAGAAACCGATGAGACCCACGATGACGACTACTGCGGTGAAGCCGATGACGGCAAGCAGTATGTTGTTATGTTGTGACTTCTTTGTCATTGCCTTTATTTATAATGTATAATTAATAATGTATAATGAATAATTAGCAATTAAGAATTAAACTCCTAACTTTTAACTCTTAACTCCTAACTTTATTGCAGTATACCCAATGCCTTGTTGAGGCCTACCTGGGTCAACTTCACCTCGATTTCTGCATCAATCTTCTGGCTTTGTGCCTGTTGCCAAGCAGTCTGTGCAGCCATCACATCGGTAACCTCCATCACGCCCTCCTTGAATCCGAGGTTGGCGCAACGCAAGTTCTCTTCGGCACTGTTGATATTCTTCTGTGCCATGTTGAGCTTCTTCTGCGCTTCCTTCACCTTGAATTGGCTCTGGGTAATCTGCAGGTGAATTTTTTCCCTTGTGTCGTCAAGGTTCATTTGTGCGATATTGGTAGCCGCCTTGGCAGCTCGTACCTTATAGGCGCAATCGCCCCAACTCCAAACTGGCACCTGAACCATCACGCCTACATTCCAAACGCCAGTAAACTTCTTTTGGAAGCCATTGAAGACATTAGGGTTGGAAATCATGTAACCACCTGTCAGGGCTACGTGTGGCAAGTAAGCAGCACGTACCAGGTTGGTGGCTTGCTTGGAGAGGTCTACAGTGTTTTGGAGCATTCGCAGTTCTGGACGAGTATTCATCGCCGAGTCTTTTGCTGCTATTTGCTGCTGTTCTGTATCAACAGCCTGACCGGAAAGGGCAAGCGATTCCTTATCCTCGTCCTCCATGGTAATCTCTTGCGTCATAGGGATGCCGCAGAGTTGGCAGAGCAGCATCTTTGAGAGTGCAAGTCCATCTTCCACCTGAGTGATGGTCATGTCCGCCTCGTTCACTTTCACATCCACCTTCAACCCGTCTGCCTTGGTGGCAACGCCCTGTTTAATCATCTTATGCACATCGTCGTCGAGCTTTTTCACAAGGTCACGATAGCTGACGGCTAGTTTCTGCTTCTGCTTGAGAGATACTACCATCCAGTATGCCTGGTCGATGCTATAGAGCGTCTTCTGGGTCTGCATGTCGAGGTCGTTGTCTGCCATCAGTTCTGCGATGTCTGCCATCTTGTTGGCAGCCATGATGGCACCGCCCATGTAAATCGGTTGGCGAAGCATAACGGCACCAGCGAAGACATTACGTGTGTCGGTGCGGAAGGCATCCACTACGCTCTGACCTGCTGCGTTAGCCTTATCGGTGAGTGGTGACATCTTGTCGGAAAGGTGGCTTCCTATCTGCTGGGCTTGGTCTGAGGTGATGACACCTTGCTCCACCAGCTGTCCCATGAAGTCGTTGACATTGCCAGAGATACCGGAAGACAGGTTGGAACCAATGTTGCTGAATGCTGATTTCTGACCATCGTTCAGCAGTGAAATCTCCTTGCTGAACCATTCGTATCCGCCCAAGGCATCCACCTTAGGCAAGTATTTGGTACGTGCCGACTTCTTTAAGTTGTAGGCTACGTCTTTCTTGAGCTTCGAGGCATTGATCTGCTTGTTGTTGCGCAGAGCCATGGCACGGCAACTGTCGAGGCTCAGCGACTGAGCCCCGGCACTCACAGGTATCAATGCTCCCATGAGCATGATAAGAGTTATATACTTTTTCATCCTTTATTTAATATTATATAATATTCGGATGCAAATTTAGTGAAAACTTATCAATCTGCAAAGTTTTTTATATTATCAATTCTTTAAGAATCAAAATATATATTGAATTGTGGAAAAATAGGACATTACTCAAAAGTGCCGCCATCAATGTCTTCTCCCCAGTCGTCATCGAAGGTAAAGCTGAAGCCTCCTCCTGTGCTGTCGTTCGAGGATTTGCCTTCGAGGCTGATGCTTGCTGTCGTTGTTTGGTTGCAAGCTACCTTTAGGCTTGCGTTCTTGAATGTATGGAGCGTTTTGCCATCAGGGTCTAGGATGGATATGGTCATGTTAAGCGTATTGCTGTCTTCATGTGGAAATGTGTAGACAGAGTAATCCCTTACATCCCCATCGAGCTTGAAACTCTCTGTCTGCCTGCTGTTCACGCATCCTGCGCCTGTCGTGGCATCCAGGGTGCTGCTTCCGCCAGTATAATAGAATTTGATGGTGTGGGCATCTGTGGGCAGTCTTTCTTCGTTGATGTGTACATTGATTTTTGCTACGGCTCTCTTGAGGGCAATGTTGTTTTCTGCTCCATCTTCCGAAACGCTTAGTCTGCCACAATAATAAAAGGTGTCAGTGAGCTTGTTGTTGTAGAACTTCACCTTCTCGGGAGTGCTGACGGTACAGTTGCCAGAGCCATTGTGGGCGATGACCACCAGACGGTATTCTCCCTCGTCGAGATTGAAAGCAGCCTGTCCGAAGTCTTTGTCGGTGGAAACCTCATTGTCGCTCGCAACCTTTTCTTCTCCATCGAATATGGCGAAGGTTAGGCGAGAGCAGATGTCGGAGATGCTCTTGTCGCTAGCTTTGGTCGTTGGGGTGAAGTTGATGTCCCCAATCTTGTCGACACGAATAATAACATTTGCGTTTGCGTCATGTGTGCTGGTACCCGTGTTGTCGAGTGCAAACTTTTCGCATGAAGTAAGCGTTGCCACCAGCATCCACAAGAATGCAACGATAGCGTAAGTCTTAGTCTTCTTCATTCTTTTACGTTTTTAGTTAGGGCAAATTTACGCTTTTTATTCGATAATGCCAACAAAAATCAAATAAAAAGGCATATATCTTGCAAAATATTTGGATTTTTAGTACTTTTGCAGTCGTTAAGGGGGGCATTCTGTTCCCTATACATTATTATATATAAGGAATAATAGAAATCAAGTCACGATTTATGGATAATATGGATAAGAAGATAAAAGCATTGTTTTTTGATATTGACGGAACCTTGGTGAGTTTCAATACCCACAGGATTCCGCAAAGTACGGTGGATGCACTTGATGCAGCTAAGGCTAATGGGGTGGAGGTCTATATCTCTACCGGGCGCCCTCAGATGATAATCACCAACCTTGGGCAGATAGAGCATCTCATAGATGGGTATATTACCACCAATGGTGCCCGATGCTTTGTGGGTGATAAGGTCGTTAGCCAGCATGCCATCCTCCCTGGGGATGTGAAGAAGGTGATAGCGGCGGCCGACCGTGACGACTATCCCGCCATCGTTGTGGGAGAGCATCGTATCGCCATCCATCATTACACCGATGAGGTGTACGACATCTTTGCCAAGGGTTTGGGTGTGGACTGTGATGTTTTCCTGCATGATGTCGAAGAACTAGGGGATGAGGCTGTGCTTCAAGTCACCCCATTCTGTTCGGTTGAGCAAGAGGCACTGTTGATGCCAACCCTCCAGCATTGCACCTCGGGCAGATGGCATCCTGCCTTTACGGATATAACCGCAGCTGATGCAGACAAGGGAAAAGGACTTCGTGCGATGGCAGACTACCTAGGCCTGGATATTTCTGAGACGATGGCTTTTGGTGATGGAGGCAACGACATTTCCATTGTTAAGGAGGCTGGCGTCGGTGTTGCGATGGGCAATGGTGGAGATAACCTGAAGGCGGTTGCCGACTATATCACTACTTCTGTGGATGAAGATGGCGTAAGGAATGCGTTGCTTCACTATGGGGTAATTTAAGACTTCTTTGCAAATTTCGCCTCTCGGCTTACTTCTTACGATTTGCTGCTTTTTAGCAGTCTTTCCTTGACTAAAAGTTAGTAAATATGCAGAAAATATACAAAAAGTACCATTATTTTGGTATTTAATAG
Source organism: Lachnospiraceae bacterium (assembly GCA_963604545.1). Lineage (GTDB taxonomy): Bacteria > Bacteroidota > Bacteroidia > Bacteroidales > Bacteroidaceae > Prevotella. Next base: position 29,330 of record CAVCRI010000009.1, read on the forward strand.
CAAATTGTTTGCTAAAAATTTGTTTATATAACAAAAAGTGTGTATCTTTGCACTCGATATTTGTAAGTTGTTTAATTTTTAAGAGAGAGAAATTATGGCAAAAAGACTAATGATGTTGTTGGCTAGTAGTCTCCTCTGTTGTGGGGGGGCATTAGCTCAGACTCAAGTTTCAGGTACCGTTACCTCTTCTGAAGATGGAAGTCCAGTTATCGGTGCTTCTATCAAAATCCTAGGGACAAACTCAGGTACAGTTACAGACATTGATGGTAACTTTACTTTGGTTGTACCTAATGGAAAGAAAGATTTGTTGGTGTCTTACATCGGTATGGTTGAAAAAACTGTTGCGGTGAAAGGTGGCAAGTTGAAAATTTACCTTGACCCAGATTCTCGTAATTTGGATGAGGTTGTTGTTACTGCTATGGGCATTTCTCGCCAAAGTAAGGCACTGGGCTACTCTGCTGCGGTAGTAGGTGGAGAGAAAATTTCGGAGTCTCGCACCAATGACATCATGTCTAGCCTCGCTGGTAAGGTGGCTGGTGTGCAGATTTCTACTACATCTTCCGACCCAGGTGCTTCTAATTCAGTTATTATTCGTGGAGTCAGTTCTTTGTCCGGTAACAACCAGCCTTTGTATATTGTTGATGGCGTGCCTTTGACAAATTCAACTTTCCATAGTAGTGATAACTTGAATAGTAGTTATGACTTTGGAAATGGTGCTAATGCTGTCAACCCTGATGATGTGGCTAGCATGACCATTTTGAAGGGTGCTGCAGCAACTGCGCTTTATGGTAGCCGTGCTGCCAATGGTGTTGTGCTTATTACTACCAAGAGTGGTGCTAAGCAGTCTAAGGGCATTGGCGTAGAATATAACGGTGGCTTGCAGTTCGAGACTGTCCTTCGTTTGCCACAACTCCAGAATGAGTTTGGTATGGGATGGTATGGTGAAAAGACTGATATTGAGAATGGTTCTTGGGGACCAGCCTTCGATGGCTCAACATTGAAATATGGTAACGTATATGACAATTCTCAGAAATTAAAGAGCTATTTGCCTATTAAGAATAATGTGAAGGATTTCTTTGATACGGGAATCCGCTACAATAATAGCGTATCTTTCAATGGTGCTACTGATGCAAGCAACTTCTTCTTGAGCTTGTCGCAGATTCATGATGATGGTATCATTCCTACTGATGCTGATAGCTATAATAAATATACGTTCTCTGGTCGTGCTTCCCATAAGATTAAGAATGTGACCTTGAGTATGTCTGCTAACTATGCTTATCAGAAGAACAACTTTGTGACCGCAGGTCAGAAGACTGGCTCTATGTATAATGCCATCATGCAGACACCTCGTGATATCAGTATTGTAGAAATGAAGGACCTGAATGATCCTTTCAATACTCCAGGCTACTACTATACTCCTTATGGCGTAACCAATCCATATTATATCTTGAACAATTACAAGAATGAGTATGAGTCAGAGCGCTTTTATGGTAAGTTGCAACTTGATTGGGATATCTTTACAGACTTGAAGTTCTCTAGCCGTTTTGGTCTTGACACAAGTACCTCAGACCATAACATGGGTGAACCAAATATGTCTGCATTGTATGCTGATACACCAAACTGGGCTAATGCTTTGTCTTCTCTCACAGGTTCGGTTAGTGAGCAGACTACTCGCCAACGTGAGATGGATTTCAATGCAATGTTGAACTATAATCATAAGTTCTTCGATAAATTGGATGTAGGGGCTGCTGCTGGTTTCAATGGAAATGAGCGTCGTTACACATACCTTTATGGGTATGTTTCTAACTTGACTATCCCTACTTATTATAACTTGACAAACTCTTCTGAAAAACCTAGCTTGGCTCAATATCAATCTCTTCGCAGATTGATGGGTGCTTATGGACAGATAGAGTTAGGATGGGATGATTGGGCATATTTGACAATGACAGCACGAAATGACTGGTCTTCAACTCTGCCTAAGGATAATCGTTCTTTCTTCTATCCTGGTGTAACAGGTAGCTTTGTGTTCTCAAAGTTCTTGTCTCCTGAGGCACAGAAAATTATTACTTTCGGTAAGTTCCGTGCTGCTTGGGGTAAGACAGGTAACGATGCTAGTGTATATATGACCAATTCCGTATATGCTCAAGCTTCAGCTTCTACAAGTGGTTGGGGTTCAAGTAGCTTCCCGTTTACCAATGGTAATTACAATGCCTATACTGTAGGTAATACTCTTGGAAGCAATACGTTAAGTCCTGAGATGACAACCGAGTTTGAACTTGGTTTGAACATGGCGTTCTTGCAGAATCGTGTGTCTTTCGATGTGTCATATTACAATAGAAATTCTGACAAGCAGATTTTCTCTTTGAATATGGATCCAGCTTCTGGTTATACAGCACAGAATATAAACTTGGGTAAGATTCGCAACCGTGGTATTGAGGCGTTGGTTAGTGTTACTCCTATAAAGACTAAGGACTTCAAGTGGGATTTGTCTTGGAACTTCACCAAGAACAAGAGTAAGGTGATTTCTCTTCCAGAGGAGCTCGGTGGCGAGTCTCTTATCTGGGGATTCTCAGGTGGTACTTCCCTTTATGCCATCCAGGGTGAGGAGCTTGGTGTATTCAAGGCTTATACTTCAAAGCGTGACGACCAAGGCCACTTGATAGTAGATAAAAATGGTTTGCCACAGAAATCTGACGAACAAGAGATTGTTGGATCTATGAATAGTAAATATCAGATGGGCATCTCTAATACATTCTCTTATAAGGGTGTTAGCTTGTCTTTCGATGTTGATATTCGAAAGGGTGGTGTGATGTACTCTCGTACCAAGAGTATCGAGTACTTTACTGGTAATGCGAGCCAGACTGCTTACAACAGCCGTAACCCATGGATTATTCCAAACTCTGTGGTTCAGAGTGGTGAAGATGCAAATGGTAACCCTGTTTACTCGGAGAATACAGTCGCTTTGACTCCTACTAATATTTACAACTATTGGAACAATGGTGGTGATGACTATGATGCAGGCTTCTTGGTTGACAAGAGTTATGTGAAGTTGCGTACTGTTGTCCTTTCATGGGATTTGCCTAGAAAATGGTTGGCAAAGACATTCTTGACAGGTGTGAAGGTTTCTTTCTTCGGTAACAACCTCTTCATTTGGACACCATCAAGCAATACATTCATCGACCCAGAGTCAACTTCTTTTGGAAATGACTTGGAAGGTAACTTTGGTGAGTATTCAGCTAACCCAAGTTCAAGAAAGATGGGTTTCAATGTTTCTGTTAAATTCTAAAGGTGGATAATTTATGAAAAAAATATTATTATATAGTGCAGCTTGCATGTTGGCTTTGTCAAGTTGCGACATGGATATCAATGAGAATCCAAACTATCCTTCTTCTGGTGACATTACGCCAACATTGGAGTTCCCTGCTGTGCAGAATGCAATTGCAGCTGTCCCTGGAGATGCGATGTTTACTTATGGCGGTTATTTTGCTCAGTATTTTGATCAGCGACCAGAATATAACCAGTACAACGATATCGCAGAGCTTCACTTTGATGAGGCAAGTCAGTTGTTTGACCGTTGCTATCGTACCATCTATGCAGGTGCTATGACTGACATCAAGGATATCGAGAGTAAGACTGAAAATACTGCCGACCTCTTTGCTTGTAAGGTAATGACAGCCTTGGCTATGCAGTACATGGTAGATGCTTGTAGTGACGCACCTTATACAGAGGCATGTCAAGGTAGTGCTAATGCAAATCCTAAGTGGGATGATGGTAAGTCAGTATATGAAGGAGTCTTAAGCGCAATGGATGAGGCTGAGGCTGCCATTGCTGCTTCTGACAAGATTGATATGACAGATCCAATGTTCGGTCAGGATCTCACTAAGTGGAAACGTTTTGCCAATGCTCTCCGTCTTCGTATGTATATGCGATTGATTGATGGTGGTGTCGATGTCACTGGATATACTGCAAAGGCAAAAGCTATCGTGGCTGCAGGAGTGTTGCCAACGGAGGATGTGACTTACGATGTATATAGTAATGCAGAAGGTCAGTATAACCCATGGTATAGCAATATCTTCTCTTTGGGTTCAAACAACTTCTGTGCTGCATATCCTTTGGTTTCATATTTGAGCGTGACTGGTGATCCTCGTATCTCTTATGGCTTGAACAAGGCTACTGCTAAAGATGATTATGTAGGTGAAATTCCTGGTTCAAAGACTTTATATCAGGGATGGGACAATACAAAGATTCTTGATAAAGATGTAAGTCTTGTCAACACTACTCCGTCTAAGGCAATGCCTGTATATCTCTTCACTTTGAGCGAGGTCGAATTCTTGAAGGCCGAGGTAGAACTTCGCTTTAATAATGATGTTGCTGCAGCAAAGACTGCTTATGAAGCAGCTGTTGAGCAAGATTTCTTGTCTCGCCAGATTGCTGGTGTTTCTTCCTTCTTGGCTAACGATAAGGTTAACTTCGATAAGCAGGCTACTACTGCCGATAAGCTAAAGTTGATTTACATGCAAAAATGGGTAGCATTCTTCTATCGTAACCATATGGAGGCTTGGTCTGAGCAGCGTCGTACAGATGTCCCTGCTTTGTCTTCTGCAACTGCAGAACAGGTTCATAAGGATCCTACTTCTTATACTGCGGGTGACATGATTGCCCCTGGCCTTAACTATTATGGTGAGGGTGGTCTCTGTAAGCGTATGCCTTATCCTTCTGTAGCACGCCAGCTCAACAAGAATACTCCAACAAAGAAGTCTCTGGCAGATCCTGTATTCTGGGATGTGAAATAAGATATGGTGTTAGCTTATATTCATTAATTTTCTAAATAGATAAAGGATATGAAAAAGATATTGTTTTTTGCCTTGATGCTTTGTCTCTCAGTCGTAAGTTTCACTTCATGTAGTGATGATGAGGAGTTAACTGACTCAAGGATTACATATTATCCAGTATTGGAAATTCAGGGCGATGATTTTGTTCAAGTACCTATTGGCACGACTTATACTGAGCAAGGTTGCAAGGCTATACTTAATGGTGAGGATTACTCTTCTAATGTAGTGACTACCGGTTCGGTGGATGCATCAAAGGCAGGTTTGTATTATATTACTTATACTGCAACCAATGCTGATGGATTCTCAGTGAGTGCTTCTCGTACAGTTGCTGTTTGTGATCCAAGTATCACAACGGATATCTCTGGTACTTACACAGTGCAGCCAGGTTCTAAACGTGATTATTATGGAGAGACTACCACGACCACAAATTTTGATGGCTACAGTGTTCGTATCTCTCAGGCAGCACCTGGCATCTTCTATGTGAGTGATGTTATGGGTGGATACTATGACCAGCGTGCTGGTTATGGTTCTAGTTATGCAATGCGTGGCTATTTCCAATTGTTGGCTGATAATAGCATTGTGTTGTTATCTAGTTCAGTTGCTGGTTGGGGCGATTCTGCTACTGGTTTCAGTGCAGGTAAGTATGACCCTGCTACAGGAGAAATTTCTTATGTGGTAAACTATGCATCGGTAATGGACTTTACCATAAGTCTGAAATAGTGAAAGTTATAAATGTATTTTAAATCCATAAATGAATAAAGGTATGAAAAAATATATTTCAATGTTTATGCTTGCCTTGGTGGGGGTATTTACATTTGTATCTTGTGATACAGAGACAGATGAGCCTGCTGGAGGTACAGCTGTTGAGAAGATGGCAGGAATGTGGGATGTGCAGGTTGATGCTATCGACGAAAGTGGTAATGTCTTATATGAAGATCCTTATGGTCTTGGCACTATTACAGTCAACACATTTAATACTGCAGCCAACACTTCAGATGAAATGTGGGTACAGGATGCTTCTTTCTGGGGAGTAAAGATGAAGGTTAGCGTTGATTACAATGCTGCTACCTTTGCTGCAAAAGAGAATACTTCTTATGACCCATCTAATGCAGAGGCTGGTAATGTAGAGTTCTTGAAAGGCCAAGTGCTCTACAATCAAGGCAAGAATCTTCATGGTATGCCTTGTGACAGTATCTGTTATACTGTAAAGTTTGATGACGATCCAAATGGCATGACTTATCGTGTCTCTGGTGTTCGTCATACTGGCTTCTATGAGTAAAATCATAAACTCTTAAGAATAAATGGATATAAAAAGGCAAAGTGATTTGCCTCGTTGTTGACAATGTCAACACTTATATCTCTCTCGTCTTGGGGACTAGCGGTGGCTAGTCCCCTTTTTTTCATGAAAAAAGGTGCACCGTTTGGGGCGCACCTTTTTGTGTATAT
>CAVCRI010000010.1:0-34245 GCA_963604545.1 Lachnospiraceae bacterium
CGGCGAGCATCATACCCAGCGTCATCTGTCCATGGATAACAGCGGTAGCGGCAACCACCGTTACTACAATATTCTTCACCTCATTGATAAATACACTACCCGCCTCTTGTGTCTGCTGTAGTTTGAGCGACTTCTGCTGCACGGCGAAGAGGTTGACCTGTGTATCCACCCATTCCCTGCGCTTACGCTGCTCACAATCCTGCAACTTGATTTCTTGCATGGAGGTGATAAACTCGTAGGTGCGGTTGTTGTTGATGGCTTGCTGTTCGAAGAGTTCATAATCGAGAACCTTCCTGCGTTGCAAGAACAGAGCCATCCATCCCCCATACAGGATACTCCCCAACAAGAAGATGGCAAACACCACCTTATTATATATAAAGAGCACCACCGAGAACACCACGAAGGTAAGCATGGCAAAGGTGATGTTGAGCGTCTGCTGCGTGAGGAAGTTGTTCACACGGCTATGGTCGTTCATCCTCTGCATCAAGTCGCCCATCAACTTGGTGTCGAAGAAAGACATCGGCAACTTCAATAGTTTGATAAAGAAATCGCTGACCAAGGAGATATTGATGCGCATGGAGATACGGAGCAAGAGCCAACGGCGCACGAAGTCTATCGCCGTACGACTAATAGTCAACACCAATTGCCCCAAAAGCACAAGCCAAATAAAACCAATGTCCTGGTTCTTGATACCGACATCCACAATGGACTGGGTAAGGAAAGGCAACACCAATTGCAAGGCACTACCCACTAACAATCCCAAGACGATGAGCGAGAATTGCTTGCGATACTTCTTGAAATATCCGAAGAGGAACTTGAAGGAACGTTTCTCTTTCAAGTTTTCCTCGTCTTCCATCTGATAGGTAAAAAACGCAGGAGTTGTTTCGAAGAACATCGCAATACCCTTGTCCTCGCCATTAGTCTGAGTACTTATCCAATGCTGTTTGAATTCTTCAAGGTTATAAGTAGTCTTCCCCTTGCCTGGGTCAGCGATATAAAATTTCTTGCCCTTCTTCACTTTATAGAGTACAACAAAGTGATTTTGATTCCAATGAAGGAGGCAAGGAAGAGGAACTTGGCTCAACTCCTCTGTCGTAGCTCTAGCAGAAACCGTTTGAAATCCCAATATTTTTGCAGCCTCGTTGATGCCCAACATGGAGACTCCCTCTGCTGTGGCAAAACAAATCTTCGACAGAGAGGCCAAGGAGTACTCTCTGCCGAAAAATCTACAAATCATTTGCAGGCATGTGATGCCACACTGCATACTGTCATGCTGATGTTCTATTTTTATATGTGCCATTATTAGAAATGAAAGAATATAGACATTAAAATCGTTCTGTTTCTTAGTTGATATTCCTTACTCGTACGAGTCAAGCCCCTATAGGCGGTATAGCCATAAGTGCGTTGGTTGAAAAGATTGAGAGCTGTCAAGCTCAGTTCCATGCCATTCTTGAAACTATAGGTGGTAGAGACATCGGCAAGGAAGAGACTTTTGTGCTGCCTATCGGCTACTTGATTGCGATAATGCTCCCCCTGCAACTTGACGAGCCATGATTTTAATGGGTAGAAATTGCAAGTTAGATGTTGAGAAAGACTAGTGGAAGATGACTGGAGGGCGAGTGTCTTCAGGGTCATCTCATCCTTATACCAGCTCTGTTCGTATGTGAAATTGAACCAATTCGCAGGACGACCACTCCACTTAGCCGCCAACATATAACTATCCGATGAATAAGCCGAAGGCGAGCCATTTTGCCACAATGTTCCATCAAACTTCAAGTAATCCAAACTTACGCTTACCAAGCCATGCATGAATCCGAGTCCCTTGCTCACTCTTCCACCCATCATCAAGTTTTCCGACTTACTCTTGTTAGCAAAGTAAGAGTTGACTATGTAATCGCCCACAAAATCACGAACCGTAGTAAGGTGACTATCCGACCAACTCTTACGGATGTAAGCGTTGGCAAAGATGGTGGCAAGAGGTCGCTTATAATTGACATCAAAGGAAACGTTCTTGTTCTTATCAGCCGTGTAATCCACAAAACCTATATAGAGATTGCGATAATCACGCATCACTAGACCTTGGTAGAAATTCTGCTCATCCACCTCTCGCTGAAGGATGCCTCCTGAGAGTGTAGCTTGCAAACGAGTGGTGAGATAATAGCTTACGCTGAGTTGAGGGGATACTTGTGCCTTGTAAGCATGATTGCTTGCATCTGCCATATAGTCCTTATAATAATAAGGTGTATAGGAAACTGGCATGACGAATCGAATATGCCAACCGCCTTGATTGAACTCAGCCTCTGGCGAAGCATAGGCACGAATGTATGTCATGCCCACCTGATTGTGCATATTACCCAAGGAATCAGGCACGCCGTTCAAATGACTCTTCATGGTTCGGCTCAATACTTGCAAGCCGATCTTCATCGTCACCGTGAAAGGCTTGAGAAAGAAGCCGAGCGATGTGTTGGTATGGCTGAAAAAAACAGCCGAGCGAACACGTTGGCAAGTTTCCGCAGATACGTTCTCCCCATTGGAAGATTTCTTAAGAGCACATATCGACAAGGAATGAGGATTTACCATATAAGCATTATACGTACTAAAGGTATAAGCTCGCTTACCACTGCGTCGCAGTAATTCTAACTTATCCGACACCTTATATTTCGGCATCTTGTTTTGCTGGAGATTAGGATAAGTGCCCATTATATTCATCGTGATGTCATTCCATGTCAAGTCGGTGGATAGTCGATTAGTAACATACGATTTCTCGCCATTTGTGGTCAGCGTGAAGTCGGCGACCAACTTGTTTTGCTTTTGCTTGGATTGCTCGTCCTCTACATCGTAAATGGTTGAGTCGTTCAAGAAGTATTGGGTATTGCTATATGATGACGATAGCAGACGGTCGTGGGTATAGACAATTTGCGAAGACAAGTCAGTATTCTTGCCCAAAGCCCAAAGATTGTTGGTGGTAAAGGCATGCGTTTGGTTTTTGCGCACACGACTATCAGAGATGTCAGTCAAGCGGTCGGGCGCAACATTCACATAATCCTTCAAGGTATAATCATTCACCAAGCCCCCTTCCCCATTATCCGAGAACAAGAGTTTTCCATCACGAGTCACATCTGTTCCTACATTATTGCTCTTAAAGGTATTGAGCGACTGTGTCTTCTTTGCGAAACGCATCAAAGCCATCTCACTCTCCCAAACATTCGGGCTACCCAAATTTTCTCCTTCCTTTTGTTCAAAACCTCCGCCCACTTTCAGCGTTCCTACCCAACGACTCTTTGCCGATTCCTTCAACTTGATGTTGATGGCTGGGTCTTGCGAGAAGGACATATCCTCCAAAGCCTTAATTGGTTGATGGTTGGTCATCACCACCACCGAGCCGACATCTTTCTGGTGGATATTGTTGGTAGCGATGGAATAGCGACCGCCAAGCATATCATGCCCTTCGATATAAAACTTATTGATAGCCTTGCCATTATATTTTACCTCACCATTATCCGACACCTCCATGCCTGGCATTTTCTTCAACACATCAGCCAGACTTTTATCATTGGCATCCGCAAAACTTGATACGTTATAGGTAATCGTATCTCCTCGCTGGCGAATGCTTGGAGCCTTCACCACGACATCCTTCAGCTTGGTAGCTTGCTCAGTTAAAAGAACATTATATTGGGTTGTATCCTTTGATAACGGGATTACTTTCGTGGCATATCCCATCATAGAGAAATGCAGCACATTGTTCTCTTTAGGCATAGAAGTTAACAATAATTGATAGCTTCCGTCATTTTTTGTCTTGCAAAACCTTAACACTCTGTTACTTTCCTTTGGTCGGATAGTAACCATCACTCCTTGAATCCCATTACCAGTATAGGCATCCTCTACTTTGCCCGACAAAGTAATTTGCTGAGCATAAGTAAAAGTATTTGTAAAAATCAAAAATATACAAACTATCAACTGTCTCATATCTTTTCTTCTTGAGAATAAATCATACATAAATCGAGTAATACATAAGGCAAATCTGTTAGGGAATAACAAGAAGGAAAATTTCTTTTATTTATCCACACAGTTGGTACCTTTTTCTCATTCAGCATTGCTTCAAGCTGATTGTTGAATTTGTCCAAGATGGCACTTATATCTTCTGTTGATGCTTTTATCTTAGTCAACAATCCTTTGATAGACTTCTTTTTATACCAATATTTTAGCATATCAAGTTTATTGTTTATATCCTCTTCACTAACCAAATATAGATATAGATAAAGTTGTGGAAAGTTTACTTCATTTACAGAATTTTTCTTCACACCATCAAAGTAAATCTGCCAATTAACATAATTGGGATATCTATGAAGCAGATTTATCATCTCAAAGGCAACCTTTGTACAAGTTTTACACCAAGGGCTCAAATAAGTTGTAAGAGTTAATGGTGCCTTGGGGTTGCCAAGCATTATAGAATTGCCATTTGATGGAAGTATGGATTTTGTCATAAAGAAACATCCTAAAACACTCTGCATTCGTTTTATACGCAACTCATTTATTCGTGTATAGAGACTTCGTTGCTTAATGCCTACATAATATTCCCACACATATAGGAGTCCACAGCTAACTAAAACTACCAAAAGGAAAAACAACTCAACATTTAGTGAGAAATATAACAATGGTATACGTTTGATTGCAAAAGTCAATATTCCATTCACTATCAAGATACACATTATTCCTAAGCACAAAAGACAAAACTGCTTAACAAACAATTGATATGATGTTGAAATGATAGCAATTATCAAAGCAAGATCAGAAGCTACTGACAACCAGCCGTATATAGCAATCGACTCAGAATTACAATCGGCTAATATTATTGCCAAGAAACAAGATATAAAATAAACAAAACCTATTCGTCCTAAATTGACCTTACGAAATAGTGCTCCCATTTTTCCCAAGTCCAACTTCTGGCAGTCAAATCTAGTATTAGCGATGCAAAAATGATCAAAGACATTATAATAAGGCAAGGAGGACTGCATCATTACCCCTAAACACAGGATGGCTCCAACAACATTCAATAAACAATTGAATTTAGCCAACATTGACAAGCATGGATTGATTAAGAGCAAGACTATAATACTGAGCAATAGGGAAAAGCGCATAAATGTTTTAAGCCATTTTCTCCCTTTACTTGTTTCTTTGATATTTTCTATAGAGACAACAACTCCTGTCCATTCTTTCTTAAAATCAACAACAGCAACTATTCTTTTAAGTCTTCCTTCATAATATATAGCATAAGTTTCTGTTAGTTTTTCAACAAAAACAAATGATTTTTTACCATCACGGTCCAATTGAGCCAAAAATGGCTTGCCCCATTTTAAAGTAGAATTATAATCTGCCCTAAACACATTAGCCTTAGCCCCCAAACAAGTATAAGCCTGCACAATCGACAAAGCCGAGATGTCTGTGGGACAAGACAACAAGCATAATTGTAACTCCTCTACACGAAAAAGTACAGAAGCTGCCTTCAGATGTTTAGAAAGTATTTCCACCAAATAGGTTAAGTCCGTTTTTCTCATTATGTTATATCTATTCTCTTTCTATTAAATCATACTTTAGGGCTTCATCAGCGATACCTAAAGATATTCCTGTAGATGCCTCATTTATACTATTCTGGTTTTTTAAATATTTATACTTCGATGACAAGAAGTCTTTTCTATTTGTTTTCTGAAAATATTTAAAGTCCTTGTCTAGTATACCAAAAGTGATAGGGGTAGCGTTAACTTTCTGTATTCCATTGATGCAAAAATAGTATTGATTGCCTTTATCATATACCTCCATTATCAAACCAGGAAGTCCACAAAACTTCCAAGGTCCATCATTAATAGGTACATCCAAGGCAAACCAAGCCGTCCATTGTCTTCCTCGGAAATCACAAGTAGCCTTTTGACATTCATGCCCAAGAACAAACTTCACACTATCATTTTCTATATTCCACTCCTGCGAATTTAAAGAATCTTCATAAAGGTAATATTGCCCCAGCAAAAAATCGGTAACAGTTACCTTTTCTTGTGGATAATTCTTATAGATAGTTGCAGACATTCTGCGATGTGGTATAGCATTGCGCAATTGTTTTCCTTTCAGTCCTTTTCTTATAGCTTCAGACAGGAAACCATCCCATAGTTTATCCCCATTAGGCGTTACCATCAAAGAGTCACATTGGTAAGTATAATAGCTATAGCATTTAGAAGTTTCATTTCCTATTTGCAAATAGAGTAAATCTTCCCTACGCTGTTGATTTCCTAACAGTGTATCTGTAAGATATTCATATACATAGCTACATAACATATTGGCTGTATCTATCTTTTTGCTTTGTGCAAATCCAGCAAGGCTAAAGTGCAAAAGCAGAAATACGAAAATCGTTCTCTTCATTATTTTCAAAAACATCCGATTTATTTATTACCAACATTCTAATGGTTTATATTTCCGCGATTTACTCCCAACCTTTTCTCCATTAGGAATGTCAACACCCAGCAGTTGAGTTTGTGCAAAGATACCTCCAAACAAAAACTTATATTGTTCCCTTAAAAAGGTGCTGAATGTCGTTTTCTCAAACTTGTTGTTTCCAACATAAGTTTTGCTAAAAACGATAGGCTCCTTTGTTACCTTTTCCAAGCCAAGAATTTTAAAGTCATGGCTGTTATTTTCAGAAGCCGCTTCCATTATCAGCCCTGGCAAACCACACAATTTCCATGGACCATCAGCAATCGGAATATCCATAGCAAACCATACAGTCCAACTATGACCACGATAATGACAAACAGCCTTTTGGCATTCATGTCCCAAGATAAATTTAGTAGAATCTTGTATTACCCAATTCTGAGCATATAAAGTATCTTCATAAATATAATCTTGCAATAGTAAACCATCTGTAACCGTCATCTTTCCTTGAGGATAGTTTTTGTACACATAAGCTTTCATCCTTTTATGAGGCCACTCAGTCTTACTACCTATCGCAGCATTTATTTGCTGGTGTAGTATCATATCTCTGTCTGGAGAAGCAAAAATAGAATCTACCTGCATACTATAATAGCTATAGCATTTGGACACATTTTTTCCCAACAACAGAACCAACCAATCCTTTGCTGTTTTTCCAGACAAAGTATCCTCAACATAAGTATAATCGTATTGACATTTCAGATAAGCTTCATCTATTTTACTTTGGGCACAACATCCAATCTCCATATAGAGAAAGATTGTCAATGCCACCAAACATTTTATTTGGTGGCACGACAAACTATGCACAATACTTATTCCATGCATACTTGGCACCTTCTTTTGCACCATCATCCAAATCGCAATTAGCCATTATCGTACCTAACTGCTTACAATACTCTTTCTGCGAGATGCCACCAGCAATAGCCTGCATCTCAAACAAATTCATTTTCTCCATAACTTTTTCTTGTTTAAAATTTATATTCTATTCTCTTTCTATTAAGTCATAATTACGTTGAGAATCTGACGAGTCCAGTGATATTCCTGTCATCGCCTCATTTATGCTATTTGAATTACGAAAGTAATTATATTCTAACTTTAGGAAAGATTTTCTATCTATTCTTATCCGATTTCTATTGAAAACATCAAAAACAATAGGGGTGTCAGCTACTTTCTGTAGACCCTTTATGCAAAAATATTGCTGTCTTCCTTCATCATATACTTCCATTATCAACCCAGGGAGACCACAAAATTTCCACGGACCATCACTAATTGGAACATCCAATGCGAACCATGCCGTCCAAGAACGACCACGAAATTTACAAGTAGCCTTCTGACAGTTATAGCCTAAAATATTTTTTATACTATCTCCGTCTATATCCCAATTCTGTACACCTAAGCTATCATCATATACATAATATTGAGACATGAAGCAATCTGTTACTGTCATCATATTCTTATGAGGATAATTTTTATAAACACATGCGGTCATTCGCCTATGTGGAAAAGAATTAGTCATATACCCTTCTCGCTTAATAACTTCTTTAAACATTGCACGAAATTTGGCTTTGCCATCAATTGTAGATTTTAAAGAATCAGACTGGTAAGTATAATAACTATAGCATTTTGAGACATTCTTCCCTATAGCAAGAAAGAGCAAATCTTCTCCTTTCTTATCATTTTTTATTGTATCTTTCGAATAACAATAATAATATGAGCACAAAAATTGCCCATGATCAACAACCTCATTCTTTGCTTGCAATAAAAGTGCATAAAAGAATAATACCGATATACTTATTAAAATCCTCATAATAACCGTATTTTTACAATGAACAGCCTCAATACCCCCTAAAAGATATTGAGACTGTTACATAGATTTCTACTTAGCAGTTCTCTGTAAAAGATTTTGCAGCAGCTTTCTTTTCACTTTCTGTGAATTTTTTCCAATTATCTGCAATAATATCAGACAGATCTGCGCAATACTCCTCACGTGAGATACCACCAGCAATAGTCTGCATCTCAAACAAATTCATTTTCTCCATAACTTTTACATTTTAGAGTTTATATCATGTTGATTACCTTGGAAATCTATCGTGCTTCTTAGAAGGTACGCCTTTGAACAGTAAGGTCTGCAAATAATATCATCGACTCATTATTTTCAAGTTTAAGACTATCCATAAATGATGTCATCACCATCTGGTTCTTCATCATCGTCTATATAAAGCCAATACCCATCTGGAGAACGCCACCAATAGCCTCCTCCTTTCATTTGGCTCAATTCATAATCATTTAATATATCCATACTACTTACAAATTAGTTTGATTAAACTTTCTGCCTGCAAAATTATTCCAATTTGTTCAAACTACCAAACTTTTTACATCAATTCTCACATAATATTTGCCCCCCCAGATTATTATGTAAAAATGATATAAGAAAGCACGCTACTTTGAAAAATAATTAGTACTTTTGCAATTTTAAAGTATAAACACAAAAAGTATAGAGCATGAAGAAGTATTATTGTATAACTATTTTGGCATTTATAGTTATCACATTGTTGCAAGGATATAACATTTCCCTGCAATACAAGGACTATATCAATAACCAAACAGACAAAATAACCTCGGCACTTAAAATCAGCGTGGACGCAGAATACGCTATCCGAGCACACAAGAACAAACACTCACATAGAGATGGAAAGCAACGAGTCTACTACAAAATCATGACAGAAAAAGACTTTCTTAAAGCAAAACCAAAGAAAGAAGATATCATTGACTTTGACGAAATCAACATACAAGACCTAAGAAATAAAGGTATCGCAGAGACAGAAGCGGAAGCTATGGGACTATTGAGTAAAGATAGACTTACTGCTAAAGGTAGTCCTGTCAACTTGACGAAACTTTCTCAGATATTCAAGAAGAATCTAGAAAAAGACTTCTCTTATACTTTATTAATATTAGATGAGAACAAAAAGATTATCAAGAGCTATGGTCAAACTAACAATATAGAGTATTGGCAAGCTAGTAATCCTATAGCAATTGGACTCAAGCCTGTCCGTTTTATACAAGTTATGGTGGATATTCCGCCATCGGCATTTATTATGAACTCTATCGAGACACTTATATCCACAATACTGTTAGCTCTTATCATCGTATTTTGCATAGGATATCAAATGACAGTTATCAGAAACAAAGAAGACTTATTGAAAAGTCGTGAAGCAAGTATTCATGGTACTATTCATGATTTGAAAGCACCATTGGCTAGTGTGTTATTAACTTTGGGTTACATCATTGACGAAATAAAGGATAAAGATTTACGAGAGCTCATGACTTCAGCCGAAGAAGAAATCAAATCACTTGCCAACACCATCCAAAGCATCCTCATCACAGCAAAAGCAGGAGAGAGTAAGTTGATACTGAACAAAGAAGAACTTGACATCATTGCAGTCATTTACCATACCAAGAAGTTGGTGGATACGAACTATGCTCAAATGCCCCACACTATAAACGTCATAGATAAAAGAGCAAGGAATGAAAAAATCTTTGCAGACCGATACTTAATAGAAAATGTAGTCCACAACTTGGTGGAAAATGCCGTGAAGTATTCCGAAAAAGAAGCTACCGTAGAGATTTGTATTGACAGCAATGAATATTCCACCATCATCAGCGTGGAAGACCAAGGTGTTGGCATTGACAAGAAATACCAAAAGAAGATATTTGAGCAGTTCTATCGCATACCAGCCACTCATCACAAAAGCGGATATGGCATTGGACTTGCTCTAGTAAAATATGCTATCAAGGCGCATGGTGGCAGCATCAAGGTAGAGAGTGAACTTGGAAAAGGCAGCACTTTTACTTTCACCCTACCTAAAAAAGAACATTCAAACGATTAGTAACAAACAAAAGATATACAGATATGGAAAAGATAAAAATATTATTGGTCGATGATGACCTAAAGTTTGGCAACATCGCTGTAAAGATTCTACAAAAGGCTGGCTATGAGGTCTTTTTTCAAAACACTCTGTTTGGAGTGGAAAGTCTCATCATAAAATTATCTCCCAACCTCATCATCCTCGATGTTATGATAGGTGAAGAAAACAGTTTAGAGCGAATCAACGACATCCGACTTGCCGCTGAAGACACCCCTATCATGTGTGTTTCATCATTCAAAGGTCCAATTTTTAAGGCAGAAGCTGCCAATAATGGAGCTATAAATTACATAGAGAAGCCTTTCGACATCAAGGAGTTCTTGGGATGGGTTAACCAATATGCAAAGCCTAAAGAATTCAGCAATTCTCGACAAATAAACATTGGAGCTTACACGGTAGACACAGAGAGCAGGGTTCTCAGTTTCCGTGGCAGCTACGAGAAGACTTTGGGCTATACCGAGTTTAGCACACTCAAATTGTTGTGGCTCAACAAAGGTGAAGTCGTTCCTCGCCAAGAATTCAAAGATACCATCTGGAAAGGAGTCTCATGCACAGAAGAAAGCCTTAACAACGTATTATACCATCTGAGGAAGTATTTCGACAGAGACTCTTCCATCCATTTAGATACTGTTCGAGGCGAGGGATTCAGAATGTGGATAGACGACTAGACGCATTTTCCCTCCCGAAAACTTGTGGCATTCACTTTTTTATTGTATCTTTACCCTAAAATAAACGAAGAAGGATATGGATTACAAGAGATTACCTTACGGCATTGCCGACTTTACATGGATTCAGAAGCAAAACAACTACATAGCTGACAAGACCATGTACCTACCAAAGATGGAGGAAGCAGGATACTTTCTCTATCTTATCCGTCCACGCCGTTTCGGAAAGAGCGTGTTCCTCACGATGATACAGGCTTACTATGACATAGAACAAAAGGATTCCTTCCATGAGACCTTCAAGGATACATGGATAGAAAAGCATCCGACTGAAAACATAGGCAAATACCAAGTCTTGTATTTCGACTTTTCCAAGGCTGCCGCAGGTACAGGCAAACTGGAAGAGAACTTCAATGCCTATTGCGAAACTATCATAGATGGGTTTGCTGAAAGATATGCCAAGTATTATCAGCCATCCTTCTTGGCTGAGTTCAAACAGAAAAAAGATGCCGCAGCAAAGCTTATCTTGATAAGCGACAGAGCGAAATCCCTTGGCATCCAACTCTACCTCATCATTGACGAATACGACAACTTCACCAACAACATATTGAGTGAGGAAGGTGAAGCTATATATCATGCCTTAACCCATGCTCAAGGATTCTATCGCGACTTCTTCAAACTCTTCAAAGGCATGTTCCATCGCATCATGATGATGGGCGTAAGTCCTGTCACTGTCAACGACCTCAACGGCGGCTATAACATCGGCACCAACATATCCATGGACCCTATGTTTAACATGATGCTAGGATTCAGCGAGACAGAAGTGCGAGAAATGATAGAATATTACAGAGGTTTTGGACTTATCAAAGTTCCAACCGACCAACTGATTGCTGACATGAAACCATGGTATGACAACTATTGTTTCGCCAAGGAAAGCCTTGATGCCGACCCAAAGATGTTCAACTCAGACATGGTCATCTATTATCTCCGCAATTACATCCGATTAGGCAAGGCTCCAGAAGAGATGATTGACCCGAACACCATGACAGAGAATGCCAAGATGAAGAAAATCATCTATCTCGACAAGTTGAAAGGCAACAGAAAGGGTGTCCTTAAGCAAATTGTCAACGATGGATACATCTGGGCTGAACTAAGGGAAAGTTTCCCTGCCGAGGACTTGACAGACCCAGACTTGTTCCCTAGCCTCCTCTACTACTATGGCATGCTGACAATCATCGGCAAGCGTGGCAGAAGAGTAAAGCTGGGCATTCCTAACGAGAATGTACGCCGACAGTATTATGGATACCTGTTGGATGAATATGACAACGATTCCAAGATAAACAACAATCATCTTGCCGACCAATACGATGTGATGGCTTTGGACGGCGACATCAAACCAGCCATCGAATACATCGCCGAGGGTTACAAGAACTGTACTAGCATTCACTCTAGCCTACAGGCGGAGCGCAACTTGCAAGGTTTCATTGCCGCTTACCTCAACCACAGTGGCTACTACTACATCATACAAGAGATGGAACTAAATGGTGGTTACTGCGACTTGACGATGATTCAAGACCTCACTCGTTTCCCTGAGGTTGCCCACGGTTATCTCCTGGAACTGAAGTATCTAAAAGCATCAGATACCGACGAGGCAGGCTTCAAGGCTCTGGAAGAGGCAAAGGCCCAACTTGCGCAATATGCCCAAGATACTCGTTTGCCACAACTGATGAGCGACAAGCCTATCCACAAGATTGCCATCATCTACAAGGGCAATGAACTTTGGAAACTAGAAGAATGCTAATGATATAAACATCGCCATGGTACACATTACTGCAACCATGGCGATTCGAAGAGAGAGATTATATTTATTTATACTTGTTCTGCATGTTCAGTTGGCTCTGCATGCTCTGCCAGAATGCCGAAGTACTCATTAAGCTCGGCGATGGCAGCGCCATTGGCATTGCCGAGGTCCTTCACCAACCTACCCTTCTCCAGCAAGAGGATGCGAGAGGAGATGTCGGCAACGAAGTTAAGGTTATGGCTGGAGATGATGACCGTAGTACCCTGTTCCTTGCAGATACGCTGTATCATGTGGGCGATGCTCATCTGTGAGGAAGGGTCGAGATAGTTGAAAGGCTCATCCAGGAGGAGAACCTTCGGGTTGATAATCATCGCTCCAATGATACCTATCTTCTGGCGATTACCCTGCGAGAAATCACGGAGATACTTCTTCGTACCCATTATCTCATCATGCATGAAACCCTCATACTGCGCCAAGCGCCCCTTCAAGGTCGCATCATCCATACCATAAACATCGGCTATGAATGCAAAGTATTCCTCGGGGGTAAGGAAGTCGATGAGGAAGCGGCCGTCGATATAGCTGCCCGTATACTCCTTCCATGCCTCACCCTCGTTAACCTTCAGTCCGTTACTCTCCACAAAGCCATCGTCCGCCTTGATAAGGTCGAGGATGAGACGGAGCAAGGTGGTCTTGCCTGCGCCATTGTTACCTACCAAGCCTATAAGTTCGCCTGATGCAATGCCGAGGTCGTTGATGTCGAGAACGGTATTGCCATTATATATCTTCTTGAGATTCTGTATCTTGATATCCATCTTTATCTAATGTTAAGTGTTATATGTTGAATGTTAAATTTAGCTTGTGTCCTTATGACTCCATGAACTTCTCCATGCGCTTGTACCTATTCTTATGGAAGATGCCAGCAATTTTGGCGATAAACCAACGATGGATGGCCAACGCCAACAAAGCCAGTGCTATGCAAGTACATCCCCATGCCATCTGACCAAAGAAATAGTAAACTGCCCCCAAGGCTCCTAAAGGAACCAGAAAGGCTATGCCATATAAATTTATCTTCATGTTGGCACCTTGCATGCTAAACATAGAGGTTGAGAATATCTCCAAGCGAGAAGAGAACAGGCACGTTGGCAAGTTAAACAGATTGACCACCACTGCCATGCAAAACGCTCCCACCAACACCATCAAGTCCACTCCCTTGTCCAAGAACAAGAACGGAACCACAAACAGGAGAGCGACTGCACTCACGATGAGGAAAAAATAGAAGCAATTGCGCAACATCTGCTCCACCTTAACTGGCTTCGTCATCAATCCCTGGAAATAATTTGCCTCGATTCCGAAAGTCCACTGTGACAGGACAACCGACGGAAGCAGCACAGAGCCGATGACATATACGATAACCATACCTACCTTGCCGAGAGCATCATCAGCAGTCTCTGCCGGCATGAAAGCAAACATATAGGAATCGAACAGGAAGATTGCCGAAATAAGTATCACCATATTGCGGATACGCTTTGCCCTCATCGTACCAATATACTGCAAGCTAAAGAGCGAGATATTGCTGAAGCTACGGAATCGTGACACCTTGCGTTTCTGCTCATTGTATATCTTCAAGTTATAGAGATAGACGGTGAGTCCTGCGACCACGGCAGCTGCCAAGAAGAACAAGCCCGCCCATACCATCCATACAGGGAACAGTCCACCTACTACCATATACCCTATCAGCACTCCAAACATGCCAAGCCATCCTAGCACCAGAGGCCACTTGAACATGAACTCCGTAGCCTTGCGATAGCAGGTGATGAAGATACCATTGACATAAGAGAGCACGAGGAACAAGAGGAAGCTGGCGATGACCTGCCCCACAGGCAACAAGTAGATGAAGACAGGCAGCATCAGGACTGGCAGCACATAGTTCCAGAAACTCACGAGATTAGTGGCTAGCAAGAACCTATTCCAAATCTTCTCTGGCACAGGGCGCGACTTCACATAGTCATCCATCGCCGTGATGTCACGTTTCATCACCATCTTCATGATGATGTCAGGGATGAGCATACCGATGGCGATACCAGCCCCGAGGGTAGCTGGCAAGTCTTCTCCCCTCAAGCTCCCCCCATTCTCGGTGAAACTCTTGAAGAAGCTAACGCCCACCACCACATACAGGAAGATGAGGTAACAGCCCACGAAAGCATCGCGCTTGTGGAAGTTGCGGCGCTGCTGTAGCCACCATAACTTTAAGAGCAATTTCAACATAAATACTATTAATTATTAGTTTACGGCTACAAAGGTAGCAATATTTTCGAGAATATCCTTTTAATCTGACGGAAATAACCTAAAAATAACAATAATCTAACATAAAAGCAGCATTTCCTTCGCGGAGATGCTGCTTTTCTAAACTAACATTAACTTATGTATCAACTATTCTTCTAAACTATTCATCGGTCTTCACTGGCAGGATATTGTCGTCCTCATCATAGAAGAGAGGTGCTACCTTTACGCTGCGAAGCCATGTGGTATCATGGGAAGGAACACAATCATGATGGAAGAGATACCACTGTCCCTTATACTCACAGATACTGTGATGGGTAGTCCAACCTACCACTGGTTCCAAGATGACGCCCTTATAGGTGAAAGGTCCGTAAGGGTTGTCGCCTATTGCATAGCAAAGGAGATGGCTGTCACCTGTAGAGTAGCTGAAATAATACTTGCCCTTGTACTTGTGCATCCAACTAGCCTCGAAGAAGCGATGTGGGTCATCGGCAGGAAGCACCTTTCCCTCTTCATCCACGATAACGACAGGCCTAGGCATCTCTGCAAACTGCTGCACATCATCGGTCATCATTGCCACACGAGATGGCAGTGGGGCTTCCTTGCCCTCTGGCAGATGCTCATTCTTGAGAGCCTTGTTGCCCTTGTACCACTGGAGCTGTCCACCCCAGATACCACCGAAGTAGCAATATATCTTGCCATCATCATCCTTGAATACGCAAGGATCGATGCTGTATGACTTGCGGATAGGGTCTGCGTTAGGAATGAATGGGCCCTCAGGCTTGTCGGCAACAGCCACGCCAAGGTGGAACACGCCATTATAGTCCTTTGCCGAGAAGATGAGATAATACTTGCCATCCTTCTCCACCACGTCATTGTCCCACATCTGCTTTTCTGCCCAAGGCACATCCTTTACGTCGAGGATAACACCGTGGTCAGCAACCTCGCCTTCCATCACATCGTCCATGGACAGCACGTGATAGTCCTTCATCTGGAAGTGACCACCGTCGTCGTCGAAACATTCGCCGCTATCCCAATCGTGAGATGGGTAAACATACAAGCGACCGTTAAACACATTGGCAGAAGGGTCTGCCATATAATCCTTAGGGAACAAATATCTTGCTTTCATCTTACTTGCTAATTTAACATTTAACACTTAACATTCAACATTATTATTCGAAGAGTTTCTCTATATCCTTTACCACTGGCTTCGCCTGGTTGTTGCGGTCGAAGAGCAGTGGATAGTTGGTTCTGCCTGGCACTGGCCAGCCATTGAGCCAAGAGTGACCATCGTTCACACCCCAGAAGGTAACACGACTGATGACATCTTTATGACACTCGATAATCTTGAAGAGGTCGAGATAACGCTGGCTGAAGAGTTTCTGCGCCTTCTTGTCCAGACCATTCACGTATGGATTGTACTTCTGTTGAAGCTCGAACTTCTGGCTAATCTCTGCGCCACTGAATCCCTGTGGGTTAGGAAGCATATTCATATCCAGCTCGGTGAGCATCACCTTCACGCCCTCTGCGGCAAAAGCCTCGATGCTCTTCTCATATTCCGCATAGTCAGGATAATCATAGCCATTGTGGCTCTGCATGCCGATGGCATCAATGCGGATGCCTTTGGCTTTCAGGTTGCGAATCAACTTAACGTATGCCTCACGCTTGCCTGGTTTCGCCATCGAATAATCATTGATGTATAATTCGACATTAGGGTCTGCCTCATGCGCAAACTGGAAAGCTAGCTCTATGAACTCAGGACCTATTATATTATAATAAGGTGACTTGCGATAGCTGCCATCATCCTCGATAGCCTCGTTGACGACATCCCAACCTTTCACCTTGCCCTTATAATGGGTAACTACGGTCATGATGTGGTTATACATTCTGCCTATCAAGGTCTCACGGCTCACCTGCTTGCCATTGGCATCAGTGAACATCCACTTAGGTGGCTGTGAATGCCATACAAGGCAATGTCCTATCAGAGTCTTTCCATTCTTCTGCGCCCAGTCGGCGAGTTTGTCGCCATCGGCAAAGTCGAAGCGGTTTACCTCAGGGTGATTCTTCTCACCCTTCATACAGTTCTCTGCCACCACTTGGTTATACTGTTCATTTACCAAAGCCTCGGCAGCAGGGTCTTTGCCATCTGCCAAGTCGGTATTGACGGCGGCACCTACCAAGAAGTACTTGCCCATCACATCCTTGAGCGGTTTCAATTGTTCTGTAGCAACCTTTTGTTTGGCTTTATTAGATGTTGTCTTCTGCGCAAAGCCTGAAGAAACCAGCAGCAAGCCCACTGCCAAAGTCATTATCTTTCTCATATTGTTATATTATCTTTAATTAATTCAACTAACATTTCATTTAAGTTTCGGAAACAAGCAATTATTCCTCACCATGGTGGCGAGCCTCAATCTTCTTGTTGATGTCGTCGATAACCTCATCCGTCAACTCATACTTGGAGATGATGAACATAGCCAAACCGAGGAGGATAGCTGGGATGACGCATACCAACCAGCGGATGCCCTCCTGTGCCAATGGACTCTGCTGTTCAAGGTCGTTCATGAAGTAAGCACCAGCAGCATTGCCTACCGACATCATCGCAAAAGCAGTGATGAAGAAGAGTGCCACGATACGAAGAGGACGATTATGGAAGAACTCCGTCCACAAGTCGCTCACCTTTACATTCTTGGTCTCGCTCTCAGCCATAACTACCCTTTCCTGGGTCTGGGTGAAGCAGAACACGAGTAAGCCGAAACCTACCAAGGCATAGATGAGCATGGCAACAAACCAAGCATTGCTATCCGTAGGGAGCGAATTGCTTTGTTGTGCAGCCGCTGCCTGATAGCCTGTCCAAGCCAAAACGGCTCCTGGCACTACACCACCCAATGCCATACCAGCCTTATAGAAGATACCTGTCAAGGCATTCACGATTCCTGCAATGCGCTTGCCGCTGGTATACTCGGCATAAGAGATAACCTCAGGAATCAATGCCCACATATAGCCCGTAGCCACGATGACACCAGTAGACTTGATGAACTGGGCGATATAAACCAATGTGATGTTATCCT
Organism: Lachnospiraceae bacterium; assembly: GCA_963604545.1. Lineage (GTDB taxonomy): Bacteria > Bacteroidota > Bacteroidia > Bacteroidales > Bacteroidaceae > Prevotella. The sequence continues at coordinate 18,209 of CAVCRI010000010.1, forward strand.
TAACCGGTCCCATCTTGCTAATCACGTAAAGCATTGCCATACCGATGATAGCCACGGTCAGGAAGATGTAGAACATGTTCTTCTTGCCCACCTTCTTCTTGATGGCTGGCACCAAAGGCATGAAGATGAACGAAGGCAAGGAGCCCAAGCCCATGAAGAGTGCCATCTCCGTAGGCAAATCCTTGGCTGCGGCGAGGATAGCTACCAAGATTGGCACACCAGCCGAAACGCACAAGCCTCCCACATTCGCCATGAACATACGGACGGAAGTAAGGATAGTAATCTCATCGGTATCGCGGGTAAGCGATGAATTCAATGCTCCGTATGGTACATTAATCAATGTATAGAGCATCGACAAGCCTACGTAGGTCACGTAAGCATAGATGAGCTTAAGGGTATCAGTCTGCCCCTCCATGCCGTTCCAAAAGCAGAGGATGGCAAGCACCGTGAGTGGCAAACCAGCCAAGATGAGGTAAGAACGATACTTACCCCAACGAGGATTGTGCTTATCCACATAGGTTCCCACCAATGGGTCCCATAACACATCTACCAAGCGAACCACCAAGAACATGGTAGCTGCCACACCTGGGTTGAGTCCGTAGATGTCGGTGTAGAAGAACAACAGATACATACAAATGGTCTGGTAGATGAGGTTTTGCGCCAAGTCGCCAGAGCCAAAGCCGATGCGCTGTAGCCAATTCAGTTTGTAGAATCCCTTGGATTCCTGTGAAGTCTGTTCCATATTGTTTATTTTTTATTTTCTTAGTTTCTCTGCGGCAAACTTGCCCATGGTCTCATAACCCTTTGGGTTGAGATGGAGCCAGTCGTCGGAATACTCTTTCTTGAGGCGTTGTGGGTCTTGTGGATCACGCACCAACTCGTCAAAATCAATGATTTCATCGAAGTTTCCGGGCTTTCTAATCCATTCGTTCACGGTCTGTCGGATAGCCTCATGCCAAAATGAATACCAGCCATTGCCCTTGGTTGGGGTGATGGTGGCTCCATATACCTTGATGCCTTTCGCCTTAGCCTTTGCGATGAGCACCTTGTAGCAAGCGATGAGGGTATCAGCCACATGCTCATAGTTGCGAGAGGAGCAGCCGATGTCATTGGTGCCCTCGAAGATAATGAGCTTATCTACGCCCATCTGCCCGAGGATGTCTCGGTCGAAACGCTTCATGGCTGGCTCGCTCAATCCTCCTTCCACCACACAGTTGCCACCGATACCTAGGTTGAGCACGCCGTATGGCTGGTTGGCATTGAGTGCATCGGATAGGAAATCTGTCCAACGGTTCTGCTGGTTGGTGATGCTACCACGACCATCGGTAATCGAATTACCTAGGATAGCCACTACTGGGGTTGCCTTGTCTGTCTTTATATCGATGGCTGAGAGATTATACCAGTGGGCTACCTTCTCCTGCTTGTCGAAAGCTGCATCCGTAGGCTTCACCGCCTTGCCCTTCACATTACTTACTATATAAGAGGTAGTACGCGAACCTCGATGGGAGGTTGCATTCACAGGGGTCTGCCTGCCATAGTCGATGGTAATGGTGAGACGCTGTCCTGACCTCAAGGCATATTTCAATGCATCCGAGTAGATGGCTTTTCCCGGAGCGATGGTTACGTTCTTCTTGCCGCCAAACTTCAGATACTTGACGGTCTTGCTGTTGATGCCCCAGTTGGATGACACATCGGTGTCGGCGATATAGACGGAAGTGATTTCCACAGGTTCCTTACTCTGCTCATTGCTGAGTTTCAGCCTTAGCTCATCACCGCCAAATGACACATGTACAATCTGGCGACACGAGCGGTTGCTAAGACTCGCCTGAGGCATATCGCCCTTGCCTGTCCATTCCACTGCCGTAGCCCATGTGCCTTTCCAGACATTTTGTGCCATGGCTAGCGTACCGGAGGCGGCTAGAGCCCATCCCAAAGTGAAGATTTTTATGGCTTGCTTATTCATTGCTGTTGTTACGTTTTAAGTTGTTGCTAATTGTTGATGTTGCAAATTTACGAAAAAGTACGTAAAGTAAGATGTTCCTATGGTACCTAATCGTTTCTATTTGTCTCATACACAAAGAATGTAAACAGAAAGATAAAGAAACAAAAGGAAACGTAACATATTCTCGCATTTTTATTTGTTGCTTTCAGTGATTTTTGCTAATTTTGCAACCATTAAACCTAACAAAATAGAAACAAACTAGAATTATGAAGTATACGAAGCATTGCCTTACAGCGTTACTCACCATCATTGTTTCACTGATGATGTGGGCAGACAGTGGTGCCCTTTTTACATCCGACAAATTGTCTAGCTCGCTTATCAATTGCATCGTGCAAGACAAATATGGATATATCTGGGTAGGAACGGAGTACGGACTGAACAAGTTCGACGGCTACCGCTTTACCAATTACCTACACGACGAGAAAGACACGACAACTATCACCGACAACATCATCACAGGATTCTTGGTAGACAAGAAGGGCAACCTCTGGATAGGTAGTGCCAAGGGACTGATGAGATACAATTACAACACCAACAACTTTACACGCCTCAGATTTCCTGACGGCAGAAAGCCACGCATCTATTCCTTGGTAGAGAGCCACCGAGGCGACATCTTGTTGGGCACCGCGGGCTATGGACTTTACTCGGTAAGAAACAAGAGTATCCAGAAAGCACCCGACAACAAATTTATCATTCAGCAAGAACGACAGTACGCAGAGCGCGACTCGGACGTATTCTTCACCCATATCTACGAAGACAAGCACCATTACCTATGGCAGAGCAGTCACCTCAGCACCTTCACCCGTTTCATCGAAAACAAGGGCAAGGTGCAGCGCAAGGACTTCAAGTCACCATACGGCGCACCTGTAGCCTTCATCCAGCATCGCCCTCAAGCCTTGCTCATCGTATGTATGTATGGCATCGTGTATTACAAATATGCCACAGGCAAGATAGCAGACGCTGGATACGACTTTGGGGCATTCCGCAACAACATCACTATCAACAATGCCACCTTCGACCATGAGGGCAACCTATACATCAGCACCTCTGAGCATGGAGCACTCATCATCAAGAAAGGAAGCAACAAGTTGGAGCAACTGGAAAACAGCAACAGCAACTTCAACCTATCCACCGCCTTTGTCAACGACATCATCGAGGACAAGGACAACAATCTCTGGATAGGTTGCTACAAGAAAGGACTCTACCTGCTGAACCAAGGCAAGCAAGCATTTCGCAGCTGGAGCTTCTCCGCCCAAAACTATATCATTGGCAGTTGTGTCTCATCCATCACCCCTGGCGATAATGGCGAGACATGGTGTACCGTGCAGAACAGTGGCGTATACTGTTTTGACGCTTCGGGCAAAATTATAGCCCATCCTAACTCACCAGCTGGAACATGCATCATCTACAAAGACCTCCATGGCAGATACTGGATTAGCAACGGAAGCGCCCTTTACAGCTATAACCCATATACGGGAGCTTACCAGCAGAAGCTCACATTTACCAGTGCTGGCATCTACGGCATGACCGATGATGCACAGGGCAACCTATACATATCCGTTTATAGCAAGGGACTATATATATATAATGTAGAAAGCGAGAAGGTTAAGATTCTCAATATGCAACAAAGAGGCAAGCAAGGTCATCTCTGCAACGACTGGGTACGCAGCATGACACTCGACAGCACAGGGCATCTATGGATAGGCACCTCAAACGGCGCATCTTGTCTCAACACCAAGACCTACAGCTTCAATGATTACGGTGCTGGCGTTATCCTGAAGAATCATCAAGCCAACGCCATCTGCATTGGTAGCAATGGCAATATCGTCATTGGAACAGAAGAAGGACTCTACCTATACAACAGGAAGAGCGGAAAGACCAAGCCTTTCCCTCATGCAGAAGCCCTCAAGGGCAAGCAAATATGCGGTATCATCAAAGACCACAAGGGCGACTTATGGATAAGCAGCACCATGGGCATCTGGCAATATGAGCACAAAACTACCCATTTCATCGGGCATATCAATGGCAACGGACTCACCACACGAGAATATGCGCTAGGCTCTGCCATGCATACTACCGACGACCTCATCGCCTTCGGAACAAGCGATGGAATCACCTCTTTTTACCCAGAAGTGGTGAAAGCAAACAGGATGGAACTGGGAAATGTATACCTCACCAACCTGATTGTAGATGGGAAGTCGGTTAACTGCATGAGCGACCATTACAAGATGTCCTATTCACAGAACTCATTCACACTGGAGTTCTCCTTGCTCAACTACAAGAACACGGACAACATCAGCTTCCAATATCGCATCAATGACGGCAACTGGAACAGCACCAACGAAGGCACCAACGCCGTATCCTTCAACAAGCTGAAGCCAGGCAAGTATATCCTTGAGGTAAGAGCTTATGCCAATGGCAACTACTCGAAGAAGACTACCGTCATCACGCTTCAGGTAGCCGCCCCATGGTATGCCTCAACATTGGCATACATTACCTACATCTTGATGATACTGAGTATTGCCATATACATTATCTATACCTATGAGCGTCGCAGAAAGGCAGACCTAGAGGAGACCAAGATGCAATTCCTCATCAATGCCACCCACGACATTCGTTCGCCGCTGACATTGATCATGGGACCGCTCAACAAGTTGAAGGAAAGAATCACAGACCCTGAGGGCAAGCAAGACATTGAGACCATCGACCGCAACGCCCAGCGTCTGCTGCTCTTGGTCAACCAGATTCTCGACGAGCGCAAGATAGACAAGAACCAGATGCACCTGCATTGCCAAAAGACCAACGTCAAGGAGTTCTTGCGTGGCATCGTATCACTCTACGACTTCAACGCCAAGGAGCGCAACATCACGCTCTCGCTGAAAGAAGACGAAAGTCTTGCCGATGAAAGCGGCAAATTGCAGGTATGGATAGACCGCATCAACTTTGACAAGGTTATCTCCAACCTGATGTCGAATGCGATGAAATATACGCAAGATGGCGGTGAAATCGACCTTTTCATCGGAAAAGACAAGCAAAATGCCATTATCCGAGTACAAGATACAGGTATCGGACTGAAAGAAGAAAAGCCTGAGAAACTCTTCCAGCGTTTCTACCAAGGCAACAACAGCAATGGCCTACGCATAGAGGGCACAGGCATCGGATTGAACCTCTGCAAGGCTTTCGTGGAGATGCACGGAGGCAAAATCAAGGCATACAATCGCACGGATGGCATCAAGGGCTCTTGCTTCGAGGTAACCATACCTCTGGGCAACAAGCACCTCCAGCCAGAAGAAATTATGAATGAAGAAGAACTCAAAAAGGCCGAATCCATCGGGAAAAAGGCACAAGCCAACCGCAACTTCAACATTCTCATCGTAGACGATGATGCCGAGATAGCCCATTACATCAAGACCGAGCTGAGCGACTGGTATCGCTTTGACCATGCTTGCAATGGCAAGGAAGGTCTCAAGATGCTGTTGATGGGCAAGTACGACCTTGTTGTCAGCGATGTGATGATGCCAGAGATGGATGGCATCACCATGCTCAAGAACATCAAGAGCAACAGCAACATCAGCGACATCCCTGTCATCCTGCTTACATCGAAGAGCGAGGTAGAGAACCGCTTAGAAGGTCTACGCAAGGGAGCTGATGCCTTCCTCGCCAAGCCATTCAGCATGGAAGAGCTACATATCTTGATAGACAACCTCGTGGACAATGTACGACGCATCCGTGGCAAGTACAGCGGCGCACAAGGACAAAAGGAAAAGATTGAGCAAATCAAGGTAAAGGGAAACAACGATGCACTCATGGACAGGGTGATGAAATACATGAACGAACATCTTGCCGACCCTGACCTCAACGTTGAGAAATTGACAGCGGATGTGGGTATCAGTCGAGCACAGCTGCATCGCAAGCTCAAGGAGATAGCTGGTGTATCGGCAGGTGAGTTCATCCGCAACTTGCGCTTGGAACAGGCTGCCCGACTCATCGAGGAAGGACAGATTAACATCACCCAAGTGGCATACTCCGTGGGCTTCAATAACCAGACCCACTTCTCTACCGTGTTCAAAAAACACTATGGTATGTCACCTAGCGAATATGCAGAAACAAAAAGAAACGAGAAATAAACACTCGTTGTCATAGGATAAGGTATTTTTTCGTATCTTTGCAGCAGTGATTTTAACAAGCAACTAGTAATAACTAGAATAAACAACTAATAAACTGCAACGATATGAGAAAATACCTTATTGCATTATTAACTGTATTGGCATCACTGAGTGCCAACGCACAAGACAACGGCTACTCCCTTTGGCTCGGCAAGCCATACGCCAACTCTTGCCAAGTGACCACTACGATGGCTGACAACGCCACCGTCAAGATTGCCAAACAAGAGTTGGAGAACAACTGGCGAGGCAAGACCGTGAACCTGAAGATAGACAAGAGCCTCAACCTCGGTGAAGGCTACAATGTCTACACTTGTCCAGCTCATCAAGGCGACAACATCGAGTATGAGGCTACCATCACCGCCAGCAATCCCATTGGCTTGCTATATGGTGCATACGAGTTGATTCGCCTACAGAACACCGATGCCTACAACACGGGCAGTGGCAACCAGCAGAACTTTGGCAAGACCATCGACGAGACTGAGACTCCACAGGTAGGTCTTCGCATCCTCAACCATTGGGACAACCTCGATGGCAGCATCGAACGTGGATATGCCGGCAAGAGCATCTTCAAGTGGGAGGAAATCAAGCTCGGCAAGAATGGCAAGGGCGGCAGTATCTCCAAGAGTCTGCACGATCGACTCGTCACCTACGCTCGTGCCAACGCCTCACTGGGCATCAACGGCAGTGTGCTCAACAACGTGAACGCATCGCCTAAGATGATGACCGCCGAATATGTTAACAAGGTAAAGGTCATCGCCAACATCCTTCGTCCATACGGCATCCGCGTATACCTCAGTATCAACTTCGCTTCACCGATGGCACTTGGCTACACCAAGACAGCAGACCCTCTCGACAAGAAGGTTCAGCAGTGGTGGCAGAAGAAAGCCAAGGAGATTTACCAGGCCATTCCTGACTTCGGAGGTTTCCTCGTCAAAGCAAACTCTGAGGGACAGCCTGGTCCTGGCGACTACCACCGCACCCATGCCGACGGTGCCAACATGCTAGCCGATGCCATCAAGCCATACGGAGGAACCGTGATTTGGCGCAGTTTCGTGTATGGAGCCAACCACAAGGGCGAGGACAGAGTGAAGCAAGCCGTCAGCGAGTTTAAGAACCTTGATGGCAAGTTCCACGACAATGTCATCTTGCAATCCAAGAATGGTCCGCTCGATTTCCAGCCACGTGAGCCATACGCCCCTATCTTCGACAACATCAAGCAGACTCCACAGATAGCAGAGCTTCAGATTACACAGGAATATCTCGGACAGTCCAAGCACCTTACCTATCTCGCTCCGATGTGGAAGGAGTTCTTCAGCTTTGTATCTCCTAAGAAATTGGTGGGTATCGCTGGCGTAGCTAACATTGGCGATGATGCCAACTGGTGTGGCCATCCTTTCTCTCAGGCAAACTGGTATGCATTCGGTCGTTTGGCGTGGAATCCATCGATTTCATCGGAAGAAATTGCCCACGAATGGCTCGTTCAGACCTACGGATGCGATGACGAGAAGTTCACCAAACCAGTAGAAATGATGATGATGACCTCCAGGGAGGCTTGCGTCAACTACATGATGCCACTCGGCTTGCACCATATCTTCAAGTTCGACCATCATTACGGACCAGAACCAGACGGTTTCATCGCTACTTATCCATTGGAATGGTGTCCTGTATATTACCACAAGGCAGATGCCAACGGCGTTGGATTCGACCGTTCTAGCAAGGGAACGGATGCCGTAGGACAATACCCTGAGCCATACCGCAGCCTATACGACAACATCGAGACTTGTCCTGAAGAATACCTATTGTGGTTCCACCACGTGCCTTGGACTTATAAGATGAAGTCTGGCAGCACCCTCTGGCAGGAACTCTGCATGAAATACAACCAGGGCGTGGCTATGGTAGAGGTATACCGTGACTACTGGCATACCAGTGCCAAGCAATATATGAAGGGACATGAACAGGAATGGCAGCATACCGACTCCCTGCTCAACGTGCAACTCGACAATGCCAAGGAGTGGCGCAACACCTGTCTCAAGTATTTTCAAACCTTTTCTAAAATGAATATTTATGAATAAAATCATTTTTGCGTTTTTCGCATTAATATACAGTATATCCATACAAGCAGGGGTAAAATTGCAAAAGCAGGGCACTGCTACCCAACTTGTAGTGAATGGCAAACCTATGCTTCTCTTGGCGGGCGAATTGAGCAATTCTGCAGCCACCAGTTCAACAGACATCAAGAAAGCAATGGCAAAGATGAAATGGAGCGGCGTCAACTCTGTATTCGTCCCAGCCTACTGGGAGTTTGTTGAGCCTCAAGAGGGCAAATACAACTTTGCCCTCGTTGACAGCGTTATCTCCAATGCCCGCAAGAATGAACTGAAGGTAATATTCCTATGGTTTGGAGCTTGGAAGAACTCGATGAGCTGCTATGCTCCACAATGGGTGAAGGAAAATACCAAGCGTTTTCCTCGTTCACGCACAGAGAACGGCAAGCCTTTGGAGATATGCTCAGCCTTCGACCCAAACATCTTACAATCCGACAAGCGAGCCTTTTGTGAGCTGATGAAGCACATCAAGACAGTGGACGAGCAGGAGAATACGGTCGTGATGATGCAGGTGGAAAACGAGATTGGCATGCTAGAATCTGCAAGAGACCACTCACCTTTGGCAGAGAAAGCCTACCAACAGCCTGTACCAGCAGCCCTTCTGAAAGCCTTAAAGCTCAACAAGAAGGGTACGTGGGCACAGGTATTTGGCACAGACCGCTATGCCGACGAGAAATTCCAAGCCTACTATTACGCCAAATACGTGGAGCAGCTAGCCTCAGCAGGCAAAGCCATCTACAACATCCCGATGTATGTCAATGCAGCAATGAACAGTCGTGGCAGAAAGCCAGGCGAATATCCATCGGCAGGACCACTCGCTCACCTTATTAATATATGGAAGTGTGGAGCACCTAGCATCGACATCTATGCGCCAGACATCTACGACACTGGTTTCAAGGGATGGGTAGCCAAGTATAAGCGAGCAGACAACCCGTTCTTTACCCCAGAGGTGAAGTGTGATGACAACAGCGGCGTAAAGGCTTACTATACCTTTGGCGAGACTGATGCCATCAGTTTCAGCCCATTCGCCCTAGACCAAGCTCGCAGCAATGTGCAACGTAGCATCAAGAAAGCCTACAAGTTATTAGGCAGTCTGTCTCCTATCTTGTTACAGCACCAAGGCAAAGGCAACAACTGGGGTCTTCTCTTCGACCAAGAGGACAAGGAGCGCATCATCGAGGATGGTGACCTCGTGATGACTTGCCGCCACTTCTTTACCTTGCCATGGGATCCTCGTGCCACCGATGGCAGCAAATGGCCAGAAGGCGGAGGACTCATCCAGAAGATAGCCAAGAACGAATACATCGTGGCAGGCAACGGCATCGTCATTGTTTTCCAAAGCAAGAGCGAGAAGGCACAGGCTGAGGAGAAGAAGCTAGGTGAAGACGGTTTTGTGGACAATGGAAACAACGACAATAATGGCAATAATGGTAGCAATGGGAACAACGGCAACAATGCCGACAAGAGCAAGAACGCAGCTGCCAGCAAGCCTCAGTTCAAAGGCAAGCGTATTGGCATCAGCTACGTAGACCAGGTAGAGGTAGACAAAGACGGCAAGTTGCTATTTATCCGCCGTGACAACGGAGACCAAGACCACCAAGGTAGGCACGCCCGCATCTCTTGTGGAGAGAACAAGATATTACACATCAAACTATATGAATATTAACACCATAAGAGAGCGTGCTACAAGCCTTAAAACACTACAGAGGGGAGTACCAATCCGTTTCCTTCGGTGGCACTTTTTGTCTCTGCCTAGGAAACAATTCGTCTCTGGCTAAGGCAGTTTTCGTCTCCTTAAGGAGATTTTTTCCTAGAAAGGTGAGGGATGGGTGATGGATAGGTGATGGATGAAGCCCAAAACGTACTCTATCCATCACCCTCCAAAAAGCCAACAACCATCTCTATATAAGATACTTAAGCGTAAATACCCTAAAAAAGGTGATGGATGTGAGGGATTTTTTCGGAAAACTTTTTCTACGTGTGCGCGATAAGATCACAAAAATTAAAAGGTGTATCCTTGGCTGCCCGATGACGAGGGCGGCAAGGATACACCTTATAATTTGTTTTGTATTTTAAATACTACTTATTGCCTGGCCACTTGTCCCATACGAAAGCAAAGGTTGCTGGACCATAGAGACTTCCATCCTTCTCCAAGAGAGAGGAAACCTCAAATGTATTTCCTTCATTTGCGAAATAGCAATAATCAGCATAATTAGTTGTATCGAAATAGAAACGATAGCCTGAATTTGGGATAAGGTCTAGAATACCAACCTTCTCCAAAGACTTAGCACTATAGTCATCATTCAAATAGAACTTAATGTCAGCCTCGCCTATGCCATCTTTGTCTGCAGGACCATACATTGCTGTATAAGGAGCTATTAACTTGTAAAGTTTTACATCATCAGAAACTGCATGCTTAACTTGAACAGTCACTGTTTCTGCTCCATCTCCAAAAACTGTATCAGAGAATTTTGCTGTGCCTGCATCTTCCCACTCATAGTCGCACATCACAGAAATAGATGTCTTGAAGAGAGCGTTATTTGTGATAGTGTCAGCCTTTGCTGCATCCTCATCACTCAAAGACAGGGTTGCGTTGTATGTAGAACCCTTCTGCATGTTGACAGCCTTGAATGTTACCACAGCTATACCCTCGCCTGCCTTAAATGTTACCTGTCCATTGTTAGGGTCAGAAAAGTTCTCGGCAGTCTTTGAATCCAATGTGTAATGAACTGTAGACTCATTTTTGGTATCTGAGCGTACGAAACGAACAGGGATGTCAATCTCAGAATCAGCTGTCATGTAGCTCTGTGTCTTCTGCGACAATGATACATTCTCACTCATAGGAGTGTAGATTGGGCCTTCCTGGTCTGTATTACAAGAAGCCAAAGCCAACATTGATACAAATGCAATAGCTAAAAATTTTATATGTTTCATATCTTATAGCCTTTTAATATTTAATAAATTACTTGTCGTCTGTTGGGTTTTGGTCTTTCTTTGCATCCATGTTGACATTTCCATCAAACTCTGCCTGTGGAATCGTCAGTACCCACATATAGCTATCAGGGTCGTTTGAAGGGCGGTTTGTCAACAATACGCTAGGATTGCTAGGCCAACCCTGTTCTGTAGAACGAGTAAATCCTTGGTGGAGACGACGAATATCGTAGATACGACCATACTCACCCCAAAGCTCAATACGACGCTGGTTGATGATTTCCTCACGGAGAGAACCTGTCTTGTCAGAAGTCAATTTGCCCATACTTGTACCAGTCTTAGTGCAAGAATAGTTAGGGTCACGATGCTTCATAAAGGTAGAAAGCAACTCCTGAGCCTTGGTATCATTACCTTGCATGCACTCTGCCTCTGCTGCGGTCAAGTACATTTCCTCGATACGCATCCATACATAGTCGCCCAACCAGCTTGCTGTATTCTGGAATTTGAACTTCTCCTGCTGATAACCGCCATCACCATTGTTCTCATCCTTAGGATTCCACCAGCAACGACGAGTATCAGTCTCAGACATTAAGTTATACAAGTCTTTGTTAATCTGCTTGCGTGCAGATGCGCCATACTTACCAGCATCAGCATCCATGTGGCTAAACAATGAAGCGTATGCACCTGCCTGATCAGCAATAATGGTTGCACCCCAGATAACGTTAGGAGAAGCAACTGTATTGATGAAGTTCTGCTTGTCTGCCTGGAAGTCAGAAGCCTTGATGTCATTGATAGTGTACTTGCCACTATTGATAACTTCCTCTGCAGCAGAAGCTGCAGTAGCCCAATCTTCCATTGTCAATGCAATACGTGCCTTGATGCCAAGAGCAGCATAGAGTCCGATAAATGAAGCATCCTTCTTGATGGATGTACTAGCTTCACTTGCGCTCAGATACTCAACAGCCTTGTTGATGTCGCTTGTAATCTGAGCATAAGTTTCCTGTACTGTAGAGCGACCCTTACCTTCAGTCTTGTTGGTTGTAGGCTCTGTGTAAAGAGGTACGCAAGGATCACTCTCATGACCTTTGTAGGTACGAGCGAAGCTCTGAGCCAACATGAAGTAAGCGTATGCACGAACACCATAAGCCTGACCAATGACATACTTCATGTCTGTATCGTTAGGGTCAAGATTTGCATCGTTCTTGATGATATAGTTGGCATTCTGCACCCACTTATAATAAGCATTCCAAAGGTCGTATGAACGCCAAGCGGTAGAGGTATATCTAGTCTTTACATTGTAACATGCGTCAAACCAGAACCAACCAGAACCCATGCCATTCATGATGCAGTCATCACCCATTACATCTGCCATCAAGTTATAGGCAGAGATACCAAAGCACTGGTGTGTGTTACCGCCTGTTGACCAACCTGCAGTGTACATAGAACGATAGATACCATTCATGGCAATCATGGCAGCATCTGCGCTACCTTCCATGGTTGAGCCAGAAACTCTATCGGTAGGAGAAGTCTCCAACTGGTCTTCGCTACAAGAAGTAACGAATCCCAATGTGAGAGTTCCCATGAATATATATTTTAATATCTTATTCATAATTTTTATCTATTTTCTTTATTCATTAGAAATTAATTTCAAGACCAATGGTGTAGCTCTTGTTTGGAGAGTACAAGTAGTTGGTTGTACCACTGAAGTTGTATTGTGGGTCCATACCAGTCATGTGACTCCAAAGTGCAAGGTTCTCGGCTGTACCATAGATACGAACACCAGAGAGATGTGCCTTGTTGGTAAGGCTCTTTGGCAATGTGTAACCCAAAGTGATGTTCTTGATAGCAAAATAAGAAGCATCAATCAGATAATTGTCTGTAAGGGTATATTTTCCAGCAACCTCGATACGTGGGATGTCTGTAATATCACCTGGCTTCTGCCAACGACGAAGAGCATTCTTGCTCCAGGTCTGGTTATAGTACATGTTCTGCATAGAACCCTGATACATGTAATCCAAAATCTTACCACCGATAGAGTATGTTGTTGTCACACTCAAGTCAATGCATTTGAAGAGATTCAAAGTGGTGTTGATGCTACCATAGAGGTCAGGCAGACGACTACCACAGAAATACTTAGAGTTGGCAGCCTTAGTATAATCAGATGTGATATACTCACCTGTTACCTTACCATTGTCATCCATTGACTCATAAGCGTAGTAGAGCTGCGCACCTGTCTGAGGGTCAACACCTGCTGACTTAGCCATATAGAATGTATTGATAGGCAGACCTTCCTTGATGATAAAGTTACCACTCACAATCTGGTTAGACTGGTCAGTAAGTTTCAACACCTTGTTCTTGATAGTAGATCCCATCCACTGGATGCGCCATACTGCGTTCTCGGTCTTGATAGGAGTTATAGCCAGCATCATCTCGAAGCCCTGGTTGCGTACGTTACCTACGTTTGCGTTGTAACCATCGAAACCTGTAGAGAGTGCCATTGGATAGTTGAGCAACATGTCTGTAGTCTTACGGTTGTAATACTCTACGCTGAAGTCAATCAAACGGTTGAGCAAAGAACCTTCAAGACCGATATTCAAGTTGCCACTCTTCTCCCAAGAGATGTCCTTGTTCTCCAAAGAAGAAACGAAACCACCGATAGAACCACCGTTAGCATAGCTCAAATCATAGAGGTTCTGCCATACATAATAGTCCTGATAACCCAGAGCGTCAAGGATGGCATCGTTACCCTGCTGACCATAAGATGCCTTCAATGAGAGGTTGTCAATCCACTTAATGTCCTCCATGAACTTCTCCTTGCTAATACGCCAGTTGGCACCGACAGACCAGAATGTACCCCAACGGTTGTCCTTGTAGAAACGAGAAGAACCATCACGACGGAATGAAGCAGAGAAGTAATACTTGTCATCGTAGTTGTAGTTTGCACGACCCAACCAAGACTCCACATCATACTCAGTAGAATAAGATGTACCCTCAAAAAGCTTAGCAGCTGGAGCCAACTCGTCGATACCATCTACGATATTCTGCTTACCGACCATCACATACTTGTAATTTCTCTGGTAGAACTCATGTCCTGCGAGAACATCTAAAGAGTGCTTGCCGAATGAACGATTCCATGTGAGCAACTGGTTGAAAGTATAGCTCAAAGTTCTATTATGAGCCTTCTCAATCAAACCACCAGAAGTAGCTTGGTTACCATGATACTTGTTCATCATCTCTGTAGCTTCGCCACTAACATAGTCAGCACCAAAGTTCAAAGTGAGTTTCAAGCCCTTAGCCCAACCGAAGGAATCCTTATCCGAACCAAAGCTCATATAGGTACGTACACTAGCATTGTCATAAGTGTTGTATGACTTGTCGTCGTAAAGGCCAGCCAACGGGTTGTAGTCAGTCAAAGAAGGGCGACCATTCTCACCATAGTCGAACTGACGGTTACCATTTGCATCAAGCACATCCTTACCATTTGCATCCTTGAGATACATAGGATACAAAGGAGAGATGAACTGAGATGTATAGAACACGTTACTTGTAGCAGAAGAGCTGCTAGAAGTTGCATACTGGTTATACTTGCTCTTGGTGTATGCCAAAGAGGTATTCAAGCCACTCTTGAACCAGTCATTAACCTGTGTGTCAATGTTGGCACGACTAGAGTAACGCTCAAAGTTGGTATTCTTCAAGATACCATCCTCGTTCAAGTAACCAAGAGAAATCAAATATTGTGTTTTGTCGTTACCACCTGATACTGACAATTCATGCTCATGTCGAGGTGCGCTACTGTTCATCAACATATCCATCCAATCCTCGTTCCATGCAGAAGTTGCATCTGCACGTACAGTCTCTGTAGATGGGTCGATGAGCTGGTTAAAAGTATAGTTCTTGAATGGATTATATTGCTCACCACCGAGAGTGCTACCAAGGTTGGCAATAGCAGCCTTAACAGCCTCATCGTGAGACATTCCGTTTGTAAACTCATAAGAGTTACGCAAAGCCTCGTATGACAACTGAACGAAATCCTTCTGGTTTACAGTCTTATATCTAGGAAGGGCACGATGTGACCAGCCCAATGTGTTCTTGAAAGAAACCTTAGCCTTACCACTCTCACCCTTCTTGGTTGTAATCATGACAACACCATTGGCACCACGAGCACCATAGAGAGCACCTGCAGAAGCATCCTTCAAGACAGTAATCTGTGCAATGTCAGAAGGATTGATACTGGAGATGTTACCATCGTAAGGTATACCATCTACAACGTAAAGAGGGTTATTGGAAGCATTGATAGAACCGAAACCACGAATCACGATGCTAGAGCTAGAACCTGGCTGACCGCCACCTGAAGTTACAGAGACACCTGCCACCTGACCATCAAGAGCCTTACTTACGTTAGACACTGCACGATTCTCCAACTGCTCGTTGCCGATAGCTGCAGCAGAACCAGTGAAAGAAGACTTCTTCACCTTGCCGTAAGCAACTACAACGACATCATCCAAAGAATGGTCATCGGTATCCAAAACAATCTTCAAGCCTTTGCCAGCTTTCACTGTCTTAGGCTGCATACCAATATAGGTAATCTCCAACTTTGCGCCAGCAGGAGCGTTCAATGAGAAGTTACCGTCGATGTCGGTAACAGTACCGGTGTTGGTACCCGCAACCTTGATGGATGCGCCAATGACTGGTGTTCCATCCTCAGAAGAGGTAACCTTACCAGAGATCTGACTTTGTGCAAATGCGAAGCTCGTGCTAAGAGCAAGACCTGCAACCATTGTCATGAGTCTTTTTTCCATAAATCTCTCTCTTTTTAATAAATGAATATATAAT
>CAVCRI010000011.1:0-34028 GCA_963604545.1 Lachnospiraceae bacterium
ACGAAAAAAACCGCAGATAGCGAACTATCTACGGTTAAATATTTAGAATAATGTGAAAAATCACTATTATTATGTATGAAAACTCCTAACCTGTATGGTTGGAATTGCCTATACGCCCTGAAAGGGCAGAAGCTGCTTGCCCTGGGCTAAGTGCTTTTGGGCTTTCAGCCCGCTTCGACCGTACAGGTGGAAAACTTCTAATTCCTAACTTCTTAAAACTGAATAAGCAGTCTTTAAGACTTAATAAGTGCTCTTTAAGACTTAATAAGTGCTCTTTAAAATTCAATAAGCACTCGGCCGTTTATCTGCCTGCCCGTCAGATAATTTGGCACGGCATACTGCTGATTTGTAACATCGGTTACCCAGTAATAGCTGTTCACATTGTCGATGCCGAAGAGGTTGAGACAGTCCACACCGAGTGTTACGTTCTTGAGGAAGGTCTTCTTCTCGTGGTGTGGATTGTCGAGCAACTGGTAGCTCATTCCGATGTCGGCACGACGATAGGCTGTGGCACGGAAGCTGTTGGTTTCCAGTTCTCTGTGGGGAGCGGCGAATGGCAAGCCATCGGCGAAGGCGAGCTTCAGCGACATACGCCATTTCTTGCTGCCAGGGAAGTAGTCGGTGAAGAAAAGATTGACGGAATATCGCTGGTCGGTAGGCAGTGGTATGCTCTTGCCGTTGAGCTTCATTTTCGTGTCCATCAGCGAGAGGCTGAGCCAGGAGTCGGTGCCTGGCACGAACTCGCCGTACAGCTTGAGGTCGAGACCTGCCGCATGACCGCTGCACTCGTTCTGTCCGTAGTACACCACCTTCACGTTGCTCACCGAGTAAGGCACGAGGTTGCTCAATGCCTTGTAGTAAGCCTCGGCAGAGAACTTGAATCGCTGTTCGTTCATCTTGAATCGATAGTCGTATCCGGCTATGAAGTGGATGCTTCGCTGACTCTTAATCTTCTGGTTGAGCGATGCCACGGTGATGCCGTTGACGGTGGAGGTATCTCTCAGCTCCTTGAAGAATGGTGCCTGGTAGTAGAGGCCTGCCGCCAGTCGCAGCGTGGTGTTCTCGTGACCAGATGGAATGATGGCTAGCGAGATGCGAGGGCTGAGGATAGTCTCTTTGTTGAAGTTCCAGTGGCTCATACGGATACCATAGTTCAGGGTATAGAGGGTAGGTGAGCCTCCGTTGTCGCTGCTCTGGTTGTTTTGGCTACTATCACGGCTACCGTTGCTGTCATTGCTGTCTCGTTTGCCTCCACTTGTGAAGCGGTAGGTATCTTGCAGGTATGCCTCAATACGGTTGGCATTCAGCTCGTTGCGGGCTTTCATCGAATAGACCATATAGAGGTCCTTGCCATTGTGGGGGATGCTGTAGCCAGCCGAGTCGCGCATCTCGTATTCCACCGAGTTTTCGCTGATGCTTTCCTTCTTGAAGGTGACGGCTGTCTCTATGTCGTGCTTCTGTACCTTGTGCTTCAGCATCAGCTTGGCACTCAGAACCTTGGCGGTAAGATAGTTGCGGGCGTGCTCAAAGTAGGTGCCCACGCCAAGGTTCTCTGAGGTCTCCGTTTGGTCTAGCCAGTACTGTCCCTGTATGTCGTATTTCTCCTGTTCCTTGGTGTAGAAGGCGCTTCCCAGGAGCGAGATGCTGGTCTTGTCGGTGATGTTGCGGGTGATGCCGAGCGTGCCAAAGTAGGTGAGGAATCGGTCTTTCTCCTGTCCGTCGAAGTACACCTTGAAGCTCTTCACATCTTCCATCGTTCCGAAGGTGGTCTCTCGGTCGGAAGGCTCAAAGTTGTAGTGGTTGTCTGAGATGTATCCGATGAGGTCGAGTTTCCATCGCTTGTTGGGCTGATAGCTCAGGTAGGTCTGGTAGTCGAGATAATTTGGCTTGTACTCACCCTTGGTCTCCATCGAACCTAGCAGGTAGCTGGTGGTCTTGTAACGCACGCTGTTGAGCCAGGATAGTTTCTTGGTTCCCAGACCGATGTAGGCATCGGCACCGAGCAAACTAGCGGCAACGCTTCCTTCCACCACGGGCTTCTTGCCCTTCGCCTTGAGGGTCTTGTAGGTGATGTCGAGGGCTGAGCTCATCTTGTCGCCATACTTGGCAGCGTATCCACCGGTGGAGAAGCCAATTTTGTCTACCATATAGGGGTTGATGACCGACAAGCCCTCTTGCTGTCCACTGCGCACAAGGAACGGGCGGTACACTTCCACATTATTTATATATACGGAGTTCTCGTCGAAGGCACCGCCACGCACATTGTATTGCGAGGAGAGTTCGCTATGGGTGCTTACGCCTGCTTGTTGCTGGATGATTCCTTCCACGGCGTTACCGTTGGCAGATGGTGCCATCTTGATGTCCTTTATCTTGATGTCTTGGGTCTGGTCGGTCTGCAACTTTTCTCCCGTCACGTTTACGTCTCCCAGCATGGTGGCATCAGTGTGGAGCACCACTTGCAGGGTCTGTTTCCCACGAGGGCGACGCAAGATGCGAGTCTTGGTCTTATAGCCAATCATGGAGAACTTCACCACCACGCTGTCGGCAGATTGCAGATGCATGGAGAACTCGCCCCTCAGTGAGGTGAGTGCCACCTTGCCCTGCTTGGCCACTGATACGGTGGCAAGTTCCACGGGGTTGTTGTCCTCATCGGTCACTCTGCCTTGCAGCGTAAACTCCTGTGCCACCATCTTCAGGGTGGCAACGAGGCATATAGCGAAAGTCAATATCCTTTGTTTCATACCCTATAAAACGAACTTTCCCCTCATTTATTATATTTCAGCAATGGTAAACTCTGTATAATTCTGTATAATAATGCAAAGAAACTACCTCTTTCTTCTGCATTTTATGCAAAATACCTAACCTTTGGTATGCGTATCTCGCATTTTTTTAGTAATTTTGCAGCCAAATTGCAAAAAAAAAGATATAGAAATGAAGAAACAAACACAGGCCATTCATGTGCCTTATGAACGCAGAGATGCATACGATTCGCTCAGTGTGCCAGTATATAACACCTTAGCATACGAATTTGACAATGCGCAGATGATGGCGGATGCCTTCACCGACAAAATCAAGGCTCCAGACTATTCTCGTGTGGAGAACCCAACGGTAACCAACCTGGAGCGCCGTGTTGCTGCCCTCACGGGTGCCCAGCATGCCACAGCCTTCAACTCGGGTATGGCAGCCATCAGCAATACCATCCTAGCCATCGCCTCACAGGGCAAGAATGTGGTAACCTCCAAGCACCTTTTCGGCAATACATTTGCTTTGCTTTTCGGAACCTTGCGCCGCTTTGGCGTGAAGACACATCTTGTAGACCTTACCGACATCGAGGCGGTAAAGGAGGCTATTGATGACGATACTTGCTGCGTATTCCTGGAGATTATCACCAACCCTCAGTTGGAGGTAGCCGACCTGAAGGCACTCGCAGAGGTGGCACATGCCAAGAACGTGCCTCTCGTGGCTGATACCACCATCATCCCTTTCACCCAGTTCTCTGCCAAGAGCCTGGGCGTAGACATCGAGGTGGTGTCTAGCTCTAAGTATGTCAGTGGTGGCGCAACCTCGCTCGGAGGCCTCGTCATCGACTATGGTACAGAATACAACAAGGATTTCGCCAAGCGTCTCTATGGTGAGATGCTCTTCAACTTTGGTGCCTATATGACCCCACAGGTTGCCTATATGCAGACCATTGGTTTGGAGACCCTCGATGCCCGCTATCGCGTGCAGAGCAGCAATGCCATGTCGCTTGCCAAGAAATTGCAGACATTGCCACAGATTAAGCGTGTCAACTATGTAGGCTTGGAGGACAATCCTTTCCATGAGCTAGCCAAGAAGCAGTTTGGCGAGACAGCTGGTGCCATGATTTGCATCGATCTGGAGAGCAAGGAGGCATGCTTCGACTTCATCAACCACCTGAAGCTCATCCATCGTGCCACTAACCTCTTCGACAACCGTTCGCTCGCCATCCATCCTGCCAGCACCATCTTTGGTGGATTCCCAGAGAAGATGCGCAAGAGCATGGATGTACTCGACACTACCATCCGATTCAGCATAGGCTTGGAAGATGTGGACGACTTGTTTGAGGACATCAAGCAGGCGTTGGAGAGTTAGGAGTTAGAAGTTAGGAGTTAGGAGTTATTTGATATGAAGTACGATTTTGACAAGAAAGTAGACCGTTCGGGCAGTGGCGACCTTAAGCATGAGGCACTCATGCCACGATGGGGTAGAGATGACTTGCTGCCTCTCTGGGTGGCAGATATGGATTTCGAGACACCGGCATTCATCACCGATGCCTTGAAGGCTCGATTGGAGCACTCGCTCTTCGGTTATACCGTAGAGCCTGAGGACTTTATGCCTTGTATCATCGACTGGATTCACGACCACCACCAGTGGGATGTGAAGCGAGAGTGGATCAAGTTTATCCCAGGCATCGTGAAGGGCATCGGATTCGTGGTGAATGTCTTCACCAAGGAGGATGAGAAGGTTATCATCCAGCCACCAGTATACCATCCTTTCCGCCTTACCCCAGAGGGCAATGGCAGGGAGGTGGTGTTCAATCCGCTGATAATGCGTGAGGATGGGTATTATGACATGGACTTCGACAACCTCGAAAAGGTGTGTGATGAGAAGTGCAAGGTGCTGATACTCTGCAACCCTCATAACCCTGGCGGTATCACCTGGAGCCGTGAGACCTTGCAGCGACTGGCTGATTTCTGCTACGAGCATCACCTGCTCGTTGTCAGCGACGAGATACATGCCGACTTGGCCATCTTCGGGCACAAGCATATTCCGTTTGCATCGGTCAGCGACAAGGCTCGTGACATCAGCATCACCTTCCAGGCACCTACCAAGACCTTTAATGTTGCCGGCATCGTAAGCAGCTATGCCATCGTGCCAAGCGAGGAAATCCGCAAGAAGTTCTATGGTTGGTTGGTTGCCAACGAACTGGATGAGCCAACACTCTTTGCCCCAATCGCTACCATCGCCGCATTCCGCCATGGCGAGGAATGGCGCAAGCAGATGCTTGCCTATATAGAGGGCAATGTGAGATTCGTAGAGGACTATTGCAAGGAGAATATCCCTGGTGTGCATCCACTCCGTCCTCAGGCATCGTTCCTGGTATGGCTCAACTGTCGTGACTTGCATCTCTCGCACGACGAGTTGCTCAATCTCTTCATCGACAAGGCTCACTTGGCATTGAATGACGGCGAGATGTTTGGACCTGGAGGCGAAGGCTTCATGCGATTGAACGTGGCAACACAGAGAAGTGTGCTCAAGCAAGCGTTGGAGCAGTTGGCCGAGGCAGTGAAAGCCCTGTAAACATTTTGTGATTTAGCTTTTTTCGCTTAAAATGTAGAGAAAAGGGTGAGAAAGCAGCAGATAATTTCCCTTAAGGCTAAATTTTCATAGCCTTAAGGGAAAATGTTTTTAGTCTTAAGGGTACGAAAAATTAGCCTTAAGGGTATAAAATAAGGGAGAATACCGATGAAGGTGTTCTCCCTTATTGTTATGTTTTTTTCTTACTTAGCTGACTCGAATTCGCGCAAGAAGCGAGTGTCGTTCTCAGAGAAGAGACGGAGGTCGCTCACACGATACTTCAAGTTGGTGATACGCTCCACACCCATACCGAAGGCATAGCCTGTATAGACATTGCTGTCGATGCCGCAGGCCTCCAAGTCGTGAGGGTCTACCATACCACAGCCTAGAATCTCAACCCAGCCAGTATGCTTGCAGAAGTTGCAGCCCTTGCCACCGCAGATGTTGCAAGAGATGTCCATCTCGGCACTAGGCTCGGTGAATGGGAAGTAGCTAGGACGCAAACGAATCTTGGTATCTGCACCAAACATCTCGCGAGCGAAGGTGAGGAGCACCTGCTTGAGGTCGGTGAAGCTCACGTTCTTGTCTACATAGAGACCTTCCACCTGATGGAAGAAGCAATGGGCACGGGCACTGATGGCCTCGTTGCGGTATACTCGACCAGGGCAGAGTACACGGATAGGTGGCTCGTGGGTCTCCATATAATGAGCCTCGTCGCCAGAAGTGTGGCTACGCAGGAGCACGTTCTTGGTTACATCGCTAGGGTCGCTCTGCTCGATGAAGAAAGTATCCTGCATGTCGCGAGCTGGGTGGTCGGCGGCAAAGTTGAGCATGGTGAACACGTGCTTGTCGTCGTCAACCTCTGGTCCCTGATAGAGGGTAAAGCCCATGCGAGAGAAGATGTCGATAATCTGGTTCTTTACGATGGTCAGTGGGTGACGGGTACCGAGAGCCACTGGGTAGGCGGTACGAGTCAAGTCGATATCATCGCTAGAAGCCTCGGCTTCCTCCATCTGCTCCTTCAATCCGTTGATCTTGTCCTGGGCTGCTTGCTTCAGCTCGTTGATCTTGATACCGACAGCCTTCTTCTGGTCGGCTGCCACGTTGCGGAAGTCGGTCATGAGGGCATTAATCTCACCTTTCTTGCTGAGATACTTGATGCGAAGCTGCTCCACGTCTTCTGCGTTTTTGGCAGTAAGAGCACTCACTTCTTTCAAGAGTTCTTCTATTTTTTCTAGTAACATATCTTTTAAATTGTCTATTTTGCGTGCAAAGATAACATTTTTTGCTCAAAATATGAAATATCTCAAAAGAAAGTTGTACTTTTGCATGGAAAATTTGAGAAATTTTATAAGTTTATGAAGAAACTCACTTTTATAACAGTAATGATGGCGGTACTTACTATCGTGTGCTTTACCTCTGTGGGGTGCACTGACAAGAAGCCTGCCGCTGCCTCAGATTCGGTGGTTGCTGATACGGCAGTCGCCGACACACAGTCTATGGACTCTACCGAAAAGTTGATAGAGGAAACTCCAATGCCGAAGGCGGCTGACGAGTTGTTTGATGATTTCGTGTTCAATTTCGCTGCCAACCGCAAGTTGCAGTTTGAGCGCATCCACTTCCCACTGCCTGTTTATCGCAACGAGAAGGTGGTGAAGCAGATAACCAAGAAGCAATGGAAGATGGAACACTTCTTCATGCGTCAGGATTACTATACGCTCATCTTCGACAATCGCAAGCAGATGAACCTCGTGAAGGATACCACCATCGACCATGTGGTCGTCGAGAAGGTGTTCTACCACAAGAAGATGGTACAGCAGTTCCTCTTCAACCGAATCAACGGTCAGTGGATGATGACAAGCATCAACTATAAGGCGATGTATGCCAACCAGAACGCCAGTTTCCTGAAGTTCTACGGCTCCTTTGCCACGGATACAGCCTTCCAGGCTCGCCACCTGCACAACCCAGTGAAGTTCACGGGACCAGACCCAGACGATGACTTCAGTACCATGACTGGTGACATCGAGCCGGAGACATGGCCGGCCTTTGCCCCTCAGTTGCCACATGGCATGATTTATAACATCATCTATGGACAGAAATATACTGAGAGCAACCAGAAGATATTTGTGATTCGTGGTATTGCCAATGGATTGGAGACCGAGCTTACCTTCCATCGCATCGGTGGCAAGTGGATGCTCACGAAACTTGACATGTAAGCATCCTGAGAGCTGTCGGCAATAAGAAACTGTCGACAAGGTTCATTTTATAATATAAAAAACATCTTGTAATTTATGAAAGATATTCGCAACTACAGCCTCTTGGCTCACAATACATTTGGAATCGACGCATGTTGTCGTCGATTCCTGGAGTATGACACGGTGGAGGAAGCCCGGCAAATCGTGACATCGCTCACCGCTGCCGACCGTCCGCTGCTCATTTTGGGAGGTGGAAGCAACCTCTTGTTGACGGGTGATTATCAGGGAACGGTGCTTCATTCTGCCATCCGTGGCATAGAGGTGCTCGACAATGAGACAGTGGCGAAGACTGAGAATGATGAGAGCTTGCTCAATCCTGACCTCGTGTTCCTGCGTTGTGGCAGTGGTGAGGTCTTCGATGATGTGGTGGCTTATGCCGTGGAACATGGCTATCATGGGGCGGAGAACCTGAGCATCATCCCTGGTGAAGTGGGGGCGAGCGCCGTGCAGAACATTGGTGCCTATGGTGTAGAGGCGAAGGACATTATATATAAGGTGGAAGCCGTGGAGATTGCCACTGGTAAGGTTATGGTGTTTGATAACCATGACTGCCAATATAGCTATCGCCAGAGCAAGTTCAAGCACGAGTGGAAAGACAAGTATCTTGTCACTCATGTCACCTATCGTCTCATCAAGGCTTTTGTGCCCGACTTGGACTATGGAAATATCCGTGCCTCACTTGCCGCCAAGGGCATCGGGAAACCAACGGCACGGCAGTTGCGTGATGTCATCATCGAGATTCGCAACGCCAAGTTGCCAGACCCCAAGGTGCAGGGAAACGCCGGTAGCTTCTTCATGAATCCTATCGTGGAAAAGGCGAAGTATGAGGAACTGGCAGCCTTGTATCCTGGTATGCCTCATTATACCATCGACGATGGGCATGAGAAAATTCCGGCTGGCTGGATGATAGACCAATGTGGCTGGAAGGGTAAGAGCCTGGGGAATGCAGGGGTGCACGACAAGCAAGCCCTGGTGCTCGTGAACCGTGGAGGAGCCAAGGGAAAGGAAATCGTACATCTCTGTGAGACCATCCAGCGAGATGTCAAGAAGAAGTTTGGCATCGAGATTCATCCGGAAGTCAATATTAGGTAATAGTGAAGTATGAAAGTAACTTTGTTAGGAACAGGAACATCGGGTGGCGTTCCCTCTCTGGGGTGTAACTGTGAGGTGTGTCGTAGCAAAGACCCACGCGACAATCGCCTGCGTAGTGCGGCTATGGTGGAGACAGAGAACACTCGAATCTTGATAGATGCAGGACCAGACATTCGCATGGAACTCTTGCGTGTGCCTTTTCGCAAGATAGATGGCGTGCTTATCACGCACATCCATTACGACCATGTGGGCGGTATCGATGACCTTCGCCCTTTTTGTGTCTATGGTGACATCAATATTTATGGCGATGAGATTGTATCCAAGGGTTTGCCCCATACGATGCCTTATTGTTTCCCAGAGCATCCAGAGGACCTGTATCCCGGTGCTCCGAGGCTCAACTTGCATACCCTTCATTCCCACCAGCAACTCAAGATAGGCAACATCGGGGTGCTGCCCATCCGTGTGATGCATGACAAAATGCCTATCCTGGGGTTTCGCTTTGGCAAGTTTGCCTACATTACCGACATGAAGACAATGGCAGACGAGGAGTATCAGTACTTGGATGGTGTGGAAACCCTGGTCATCAATGCCCTCCGTTTTGATAAGCCCCATCACAGTCATCAGCTCGTGGCGGATGCCATTGGGGTGGCAAGAAGGATAGGGGCGAAGAAAACCTACTTTACGCATGTTACCCATCAGATAGGCTTGCATGATGCAGCCAATGCCAGACTCCCGGAGGGCTTTGAGTTTGCCTATGATGGCTTGGTGTTGGAGGTGGAGTAGAAGGGACGAAAGTGTTAAAGGGATTGAATATAAGATGATTGCTAGTTAATAATAATTAAAATATAGAGCTTTTCTATGGAAATACTTGCGAGTGTGCTGGAATATGAGTATATTTGCATGTGTGTTTTTCATAGTATTAGATTTAAGGTTAACAAGGTAGTAGGGTCACGGCGGTGACCCTTTTTTTATTTTTTCTTGAATTTCCTATAGATTTTCCATGCAAATAAGGCACCGTCGAGAGCACCTGCTCCGAGGGAAATCATGCTTGTGATGCGCTTGCTAGTGCTAGCGTTCTTGGAGAAAACTTCAGGCTTGGTGAAGAGCGAGTTCCATAGTTGCTTGATTTTCTTGTCATCTGCCTCGATGTCTTTGCGCAATGCCTCCTTTCGCAGCCTGATGTCATTCAAGCTGTTATATCCATTGGTATCTGTATATTCATTTGTTGTCATAAGGCAAAATCATTATTTTTGCATGAGAAGACTAGCCAAAAACTTCACCAAAGGCTTCTCTATCCACTGGTGACGAAAAACAACAAACAAGGCCAGTATGATAAGGTAGGCTCCCGCAACGATACAAAAGGCGAGAGGCAGACCCACCCAGTCGGCCAAGGCAAATGCTGCGGCAAACGACAGGTATATGACAGCTATGGCAAGCAGCCCCAGAAGCAATGCGGCAATGGTGAGGGCTGTGAGCAACCTGACCACCTTGTCAACTACATCGAGCCTCATGTACTCCGACTGAAGCCCGATGTAGTGTTTGAGCACCTCCACGAGTTGCCCGATAGTTTCTACGTTCTTATCGCTTGATAACATGTTTGTAGCTTTTTAACCTTAGGGTTGTAGCTATTATACCTCAGGGGCAGCGTCCTTGATGTCGTCAACCAAGTCGTCAACATCCTTGCGGCTCAACTTGAGGTCGTGCTTCTTGCAGAAATCCTCTACTGCACCTGCTATCTTGCTGCGGGTGTCAGCTCCCTTCTCAGGAGCGAAAATCATACCGAGTGCTGTTCCGGCGATGGCGCCGCCGAGGAATGCGCCAATGTAACCTAATGTCTTCATAATTTCTAAGTTTTAAATGTTAAACAATTGGCCTTGTGCAAAGGCCCTGCAAACAAGTGCAATGAAAGCCAGCTTTTCAAGTTGCTAGTTGCATCTTATTCAATTGCAAATATAGTCATTTTTCTCCGAAAAACCTCCAATAAAGTCTTAATTTTTAGTTAAAAATGTTGTATTACCTTGATTTTATAATCTTTTTGCTTCTTTTCTGCCGTTTTTCGGGATATATTTTGTATTTTCGCAGAAGAAAAGCGGAATGTCATCTGTCGAGATGGATGCAAATCTCATCTGGAAATATATAGAACTATATTATATATTAAGGTGGCGCGTAAACATTAAGTAGAATATTAAAGTATACAACAAACACAATTATTAAAAGATTATGAAGAAATTATCAGTTTTGAGTTTAGGCTTGTGTGCAGCCTTGGCACTCGCTAGTTGTGGCGCATCTAAGGAAAGCGCATATAAGAAAGCATACGAGAAGGCACAGCAGCAGGAGGCACAGCAGGCTGCAGAGGCTCCTGCAACACAAGAACCTGTGGTAACTCCTTTGGAGACTACTACTGCTTCTGAGAGCACTACCACAGAGGTAGACAATGCCACTGTTCGCCAGGAGAGCGTTGATCTCATTTCAGGTTCTGGGCTTCAGAACTTCAGTGTTGTTGTTGGCTCATTCTCTCTCAAGGCTAATGCAGAGGGATTGGCTAGCACTTTGAAGAGCGCAGGTTATGACTCACAGGTTGTCTATAATAGCGAGCGTAACATGTATCGTGTCATTGCGTCAACATTCGAAGACAAGGCTGGTGCCGTAAAGAGCCGCAACCAGTTGCGTGCAGGCAAGTATCCTGATGCTTGGTTGCTCCTCAAAAAGTAATGACATGAAACATCTATAGACGCTAGCAATGAGAATACTATCTATAGATTACGGTAAGAAACGTACCGGACTGGCAGTTACCGACCCATTGCAGATCATAGCCAATGGGTTGGCAACTGTTGCTACGCCCGAACTCTTTGACTTCTGCGAGGCTTATGTCAAGAAAGAGCAAGTAGAGCGCATTGTTATCGGCAAGCCTACGCAGCCTAACGGGCAACCTAGTGAGAACCTGGCGCGCGTGGAGAACTTCTACAATCGATGGCGCAAGGCTCACCCAGAGGTGCCTATAGAATATTATGACGAGCGATTCACCTCGGTGCTGGCTCATCGTGCGATGATAGACGGCGGTGTGAAAAAGAAGACAAGAAAGGAGAACAAGGGATTGGTGGACGAGATTAGTGCCACCATCATTTTACAAGACTTTATGCAATCAAGAAGATGATTTTACCAATTTATATTTACGGACAGCCTGTCTTGCGAAAGGTGGCTGAAGACATTACTCCTGATTATCCTGAGTTGAAGGAGTTGATCAATAATATGTATGAGACTCTCGATTCTAGCAATGGCATCGGTTTGGCAGCACCTCAGATTGGCTTGGCTATTCGCTTAGTGGTCATTGACCTCGATGTGTTGAGCGAAGACCTTCCTGAGTACAAGGGATTCCGCCATGCTTTCATCAATCCTCATATCTTGGAGTATGATGAGGACAGCAAGAAAGAGTCTATGGACGAGGGGTGCCTTTCCATCCCGGCCATCAACGAGAAGGTGACACGCCCAACTCGCATACACGTGAAGTATCTCGATGAGGAGATGCAAGAGCACGATGAGTGGGTGGAGGGCTATCTGGCTCGCGTGATGCAGCATGAGTTCGACCACTTGGAGGGAACCATGTTTGTAGACCGTATTTCTCCTCTTCGCAAGAATATGATAGCCGGCAAGCTCAAGAACATCATCAAGGGTAAGTTCCGTTGTAGCTATCGTACCAAGATTCGTCGATGAAAAAAATCTGGATTCGTTGATGAAAAAGATTATTATCATTTTTGTGTGGATGCTGACAGCTTTGTCAGCATCGGCACAATATCGTGTAGACCGGCTCATTACGGCTGGTAGAAGTGCTCTGTATTATGAGGACTTCGTGCTTTCCATCAAGTATTTCAATCTCGCCATCGGTGCCAAGCCTTATCTTTATGAGCCTTGGTATTACCGTAGTGTGGCTAAGTTTAACCTCGATGACTATACGGGGGCAGAGAGTGATGCTTCTGAGGCGTTGCACCTCAATCCGTATGTCAACGACATCTATGACTTGCGTGCCATCTGTCGCATCCGCCAGAACAAGTACCAGGATGCCATTGCCGACTATAATATGGCTATCCGCTTGGAACCTCGCAACCGCAACTACTGGTTTAACCGTGCCATTTGCCAGATGGAGGACAAAAAGTATGATGCGGCTCTCGTTGAGTTGGACACGGTCATCAACAAATGGAAGGACTTTGCAAACGCATACTCGCTGAAGGCAGAAGTGTATCTTCACAAAAAGGATACCGTGCAGGCTGAGAAGTGGCTCGACAAGGGCTTGACGCTCAATCCATACGATGGTGATGCGTGGACTACTCGTGCCTACTTGGCTCTGGGAAGAAAAGAGTGGGCAAAGGCTGACGAGGCTCTCACCAAGTCGCTGCATTTCAAGCCAAACAATGTGAACAGTTACATCAACCGTGCCTTGGCTCGAATCAATCTCAACAACTTGCGTGGTGCGATGAGCGACTACGATAATGCGCTCGACCTAGACCCAAACAACTTCCTGGCTCACTATAATCGTGGATTGATGCGTGTGCAACTCGGCGACGATAACCGAGCCATCACCGACTTTGACTTCATCATCAAGATGGAGCCTAAGAACTTCATGGCTATCTTCAACCGTGCTCTCTTGCACGACAAGACGGGTAACCTACGTGCTGCCATTCGTGACTATAGCACGGTCATCGACCAATTCCCAAACTTTTGGACTGGTCTCTCTTATCGTGCCAACTGTTATCGACGACTGGGTATGACGGCGAAAGCAGAGCTGGATGAGTTCCGCATCTTCAAGGCTCAGATGAACAAGCACATCGGCATTCAGCCTCGATGGAGTGCCAAGACCAAGAAGGAGATGCGCAAGCGCTCGGAGATAGATCCTAACAAATTTGCTTCGCTCGTTGTTGACGATGAGCCTAAGTATGAGCACAACTACAAGAGTGAGTATCGTGGAAGAGTGCAGAACCGTGAGGTGGAGACAGCCTATTTGCCTATGTATCAGTTGTCTTACTTCCCTAATGTGCAGAATGTGAGTGGAGTACAGGCTTTTGACAAGGAAGTGGAGCAACTCAATGAACAGGCTGCTAAAGTGCTGAGACAGAAGTCGGGGCAATCTGCCAAGCTGGCTGATAAGATTTACATCGTGTGCACCAAGGAACAGCTTGACGAAAACAGTTCCATGAAACTATTCTCTATGATAGATAAGTTGTCGGCAGACTTGAGCGTTGCCAATGACATCGAGACCAAGAAGAATATCTTGATGCGCCGTGCCATTGCCCACAGTGTGTTGCGTGACTTTGAGGCGGCCATCAGCGACTTCACCTATTATTTGTCTCTCGATGACAAGAGCTCGTTGGCATACTGGCAGCGTGCTGTTTGCCAGACAGAGATGGATGAGTTTAACAAGGCGGATGGCAAGGGTATCTCCAACATTCATTCTGCTGAGGCGGACTTCAGCGATGCTATCCGTCTGAACAGCAACAATGCTTACATCTATTATAATAGGGGTAATCTGCATGCTGGCAGAAATGAGTTGTCTAAGGCTATAGACGATTACACCATCGCTCTAAAGATAGACAATCGTCTGGCGGAAGCATACTATAACCGAGGCATCGCACGTGTGAAGAGTGGCAACAAGCAGGCAGGCATCCAGGATCTTTCCAAGGCCGGAGAGCTTGGACTCTATGATGCTTACTCGGTTATCAAGCGACTCAGCAAGTTGAAATAACAGTTATCACAAAATAAGAAAAATCCCGCAACCTCTGAAAAGAGACTGCGGGATTTTTCTTATTAACAGTTTAACAGTGCTTTCTTGTCTGTTGTGTCGTTTTATCTATTCTGTCGATAGTTTATATTCTCGTAACTTGCTTTACACCTTTTACGGCGGCGAGCTTCTTGATGAGCGCATCGGTCTTGCCGGCATCATCTATCATTACGGTCACATTGCCTGAGAAGAGGCCGTCCTTAGATGAGATGTTGATGCCTCGCATCACGAGCTTATCCTCCTTGGAGATGATATTGGTGATGTTGCTAACGATGCCGATGTCGTCGTTGCCAATGATGCGCAGGGTGATGGCATACTTGGATGTACCCTTGCCGCTCCATTTCGCCTTCACGATGCGATAGCCGAAGCGGCGGCGCAACTCCTTGGCGTTAGGGCAGTCGATGCGATGCACCTTGATGCCCTTGTTGATGGTTACGAATCCGAAGATTGGGTCGCCGTAGATAGGGTGGCAGCAGTGAGCCAGCTCAAAGTCGATGCCCTTCAGGTTCTCGTCGATGACCAGTACGTCGTCGCTCTGCTTCATCAGCTCCTCGGTAGGGTTCTCAAACTCAAACTTCTCGGCGCTCTCGGCAGGCTTCGTCGTGTTGGTGAGGTTCAGGTCATGGTCACGTTCCTCTATATATCGCTCGATGACTGTATTGACGTCAAGTTTTTCCTCAGCCACATCCTTGTAGAAGTCGGAGTTCTCCTTGTATCCCATCTTCTTGATGATACGTGCCATGGTGCTCTCGTCGATGTCGATTTTGCGGTTCTTGAAGCGGCGTTCCAGCAATTCCTTGGCATAGAGACCATCCTTCTTCTGTGTCTCCTTCAGGGCGAGTCGAATCTTAGCCTTTGCCTTGGAGGTCTGCACGATGTTGAGCCATTCCTGTCGAGGCTTCTGGTTGCTCTGGGTCAGGATTTCCACCTGGTCGCCAGAGTGCAACTCTTGGCGGAAGGTTACCGCCTTGCCGTTAATCTTACCGCCCACACACATGTTGCCGATGCGACTGTGGATGTAGTAGGCGAAGTCGAGCACGGTGGCACCCTTAGGGAAGTTGAGCAGGTCGCCCTTAGGAGTGAACACGTATACCTCGTCTTCCTTCAGCTCGGTGGTCAACTGGTCCATCAGCTGGAGGTCGTCGTTGCTTTCCAGTGCGGTACGTATGTTGGCGAGCCATTCGTCGATGCCTCCCTCTCCCTGCTTGATGCCCTTGTAGCGCCAGTGGGCGGCGAGTCCGTGCTCGGCGATGTCGTCCATGCGCTCTGTACGAATCTGAACCTCCACCCATTTGTTCTCAGGTCCCAATACGGTGGTGTGCAGGCTCTCGTAGCCGTTGCTCTTAGGCACACTGAGCCAGTCGCGCATACGCTTAGGGTTCGGCTGGTACATGTCGGTAATGAGGGCGAAGGTCTGCCAGCACTGCATGTATTCTTTGTCTCTTGGAGCATCGAGGATGATGCGGATGGCGAAGAGGTCATATACGCCCTCGAAGGCACACTGCTGCTTCTTCATCTTTTGCCAGATGGAGTGAATGCTCTTGGTGCGTCCCTTCATGTGATATTTCAGTCCGGCAGCGTCGAGCTTCTCCTGGATAGGCTTGATGAAGCGGGCGATGTAGGCATCACGTGAGCGCTTGGTGGCGTTCAGTTTCTCCTTAATCATATAATAGGCATCGTGCTCCAGATATTTCAGGCTGAGGTCTTCCAATTCGCTCTTCAGCTTGTAGAGACCCAACTTGTGGGCAAGTGGGGCGTAGAGGTAGCTTGCCTCCTCGCTCACCTCGTGCTTGGCTTCGAGCTGGTCTGTGTCGCGAATCTGTCGCATCACGTTCACTCGGTCGGCTATCATGATGAGAATCACTCTCATATCCTCGGAGAAGGAGATGAGCAGGTTGCGGAAGTTCTCGCTCTCGATGATAGGGTTGCGCTTGTAGAGGTCGTGGATGCGGAGCAGTCCACTGATGATGTGCGCCACGCTGTCGCCATACTTGCGCTGTATGTCGTCAATGGCCTGGTAGCCGTCGATGACGCTGGTCTGCATCAGGATGGCGATGATGCCATCTCGCTTCAGACCTATCTCGTTGACGGCGATCTCTGCCGTCTGCAGTGACTTGAGGATAGGATTGAGACCGAAAACGTCACGCTTGATCTGATGATTCTCGAAAGCGTGGTGTATGTCCTCACGTAGATTGTTCTCGTCGCCAGGCTTGAAGCTGTCGCCTGCGGCAGCCCTGAGGCGTTCGAGAATCTGAAGAGTAAGTTCCCTCTCTTCTGGGGTAAATGTAAATGGTGCTTCTGTCATTTCTTTCCCTCCTTGATTTATATGATGTTAGAATGAGTTGTTACAACTCATCTATCCACTTCTGTCCAGACTTAGTGTTGAGCCAGATGGCAAAACATGTTCCGATTAGGGCTCCTAAGCCCATAAATAATGTATATAGTTCCATATATCTAAATCTTAGTCGTTATACTTCATAATTCTATTGGCACAATATGCAAAGACAAATGCAGCTAGTGCTCCAAATACTAGACAGAGACAGTTGAATATACTGATCTCGTCTCCTGTAACCAATGGTGATAATCCACCAATTCCGGTTCCACTAATAAATAGGTTCGACACCCCATAGAGGTAATGCGAAAGCCCAGACCTGCGGTCGTGCTCCTTTGTTAATTTACTAACCATATCGCAAATTCATAAATGGTTTACTATATTTAAAACGGAGATTCTGCGCCCCAAAGCACCTACTTCGTTAAAAAATCATTGCAAAGATACAAAAAAATGGGGAATTATTTCCTGTTATCAGAAAAAAGAGTTAACTTTGTGGCACATATAACATAAATTTAACATAAATATGGTATTATGAATCAGCAAGATCTAAACCAAATTGCTGCCCGCGGCATCTCCGAGCAGCAGATTGAACATCAGTTGGAACAAATCAAGAATGGTTTCCCTTTCCTCAAACTTGAGGGGGCGGCTGCCATCGGTAAGGGAATCATGGCTCCTACTGCCCAAGAAGTTGAGCAGTATGAGAAGGCTTGGAACGATTATAAGGCTGAGGGCCATAAGGTGGTGAAATTCGTGCCTGCGTCAGGCGCAGCGAGCCGCATGTTCAAGAACATGTTCGCCTTCCTCGATGCTCCATACGATGTTCCTACTACTGACTTTGAAAAACAATTCTTCGAGAATATCAAGAAGTTTGCTTTCCGCAAGGCACTCTGCGATAAGTGCCATGTCAACAACGATAAGGGCATCATGTGCCTCATCAAGAACGGAGAGTACAAGGCTGTCGTTGCCAACCTCCTCAAGCCAGAGGGCTTGAACTACGGTCAGTTGCCTAAGGGACTCCTCCAGTTCCATGAGTATGAGGACGAGGTGCGCACACCTATGGAGGAACACTTGGTGGAGGCTGCCCTCTATGCCAGCAGCAATGGCGAGGCCAATGTCCACTTCACCGTCTCTCACGACCACCTGGAGCTCTTCAAGAAGATGGTGGAGGAGAAGGAGGAAAAGTATGCCAAGCGTTACGGCATCAAGTACAACATCACCTTCTCAGAGCAGAAACCATCTACGGATACCATCGCCGCCAACTCTGACAATACGCCATTCCGCAACGAGGATGGCTCACTGTTGTTCCGTCCGGGTGGTCATGGCGCACTCATCGAGAACCTCAACGAGATAGATGCCGATGTGGTATTCATCAAGAACATCGACAATGTGGTGCCTGACCGTCTGAAGGGTGAGACTGTCACCTGGAAGCAGGTTATCGCAGGTATCTTGGTATCGCTCCAGAAGAAAGCGTTCGAGTACTTGAAGGTGTTGGACTCAGGCCAGTACAACCACGAGAAACTGGAGGAAATCATCCGCTTCTTGCAGCGTGACCTCTGCTGCCGCAAGCCAGACATCAAGGAACTGGAGGATGCCGACCTGGTTATCTACCTTCGTAAGAAGTTGAACCGCCCAATGCGTGTCTGCGGTGTCGTTAAGAACGTGGGCGAGCCTGGTGGTGGTCCGTTCCTCACCTATAACAGCGATGGCACCATCAGCCTCCAGATTTTGGAGAGCTCTCAGATAGACAAGAACAACGAGGAGTACATGATGATGTTTACTCAGGGCACTCACTTCAATCCTGTGGATCTCGTATGTGCTACCAAGGACTACAAGGGAAATGCCTTTGGCCTGCCTAAGTATGTAGACCCTTCTACTGGTTTCATCTCTAGCAAGAGCAAGAATGGCAAGGACTTGAAGGCATTGGAGTTGCCAGGTCTTTGGAATGGTGCGATGAGCGATTGGAACACTGTGTTCGTAGAGGTTCCTCTGGGTACCTTCAACCCTGTGAAGACCGTCAACGACTTGCTTCGCGACCAGCATCAGGCTGTCGAAGGTGGCGTTAAGCACGAGCATCACGGAGAAGGCGGCTGCTGTGGCAAGCACTAAAGCCTCGTGAGACCATAAATACAATAAAGGCTCAATTCCCAGAATATGATTCCGAGGGTTGAGCCTTTATCATTTGAGTTAAGTTCTAAAAAGACCAGCGGGTTTAATCTACTGGAGTTCATTCCTTAAGGCTCTGATTCATCTGCGAGAATACGACTTCTGCTAGAGATGAATGTTGTTTGAGCCTTCTTCATTGAATGGAAGAGCTAGTTGTACCAGATTTCTCCACCTAATACATTACCATACTCTTCTGCTGTTAATTTTCTTTCTGCGGGAGCCGTAATCTCTACGAACTCACCGTAGTTCTTTGTCTTGTTGATGTTCATAATTATAGGTTTTGTTGATTTAAAACTAATGTTTAAGTGATATTTTTATGTATCATCTTTTCCTTCATATTCTTTTTGGAGATCATGTCATCTTCAATTTGTTGCTGCAAATTTACAAAAAAAGTAATACGTGTCAAGAGTTTGACCTCATATTACTTTCTTTTTTAATCTTTTTTATCCTTTCCTTGCATATTTCTTGCAAGGGTATGCAAATCAGAGGGTTAGCCTTGTCATTCTCAGTGAGAGATTATACCGTGATTTCTCCTGCCAGTGATTCCTGGAGCTTCTGCCTCACAATGGCGTTGTCCTCGTATTTGCCTTGCAGGTACATCAGTTTTGTTACCATTGCCTCAACCGTCGAGTCGTGGCCGCTTATCACATGGGCGGTCTTCAGTTGGAATCCTGCTCCATATCGTTCCATCTCTACGCTACCTGTGAGGCATTGGCTGATGTTGACGATGTTTACGCCACGATGTGCCGCCTGGCCGAGTAGGCGCATGATCCACGGCGCATGAGGGGCGTTGCCCGAACCGAAGGTGCGCATCACGATGCCCCTAAGCGAAGGCGATTCCAATACATGGCGCACGACACCATCTTGGATACCTGGGAAGAGGCTGAACACGATGACATTCGGGTCTAGTTTCAGGTGTGGGGTCATCGGCTTGGAGTAGGCCGGGCGTAGGATATGATGGGTATGATACTGGAAGTTGATGCCCACATCGCAGAGGTGCGGATGGTTGTATGACTCAAAAGCATGGAATCCCTCTGCGTTTATCTTGATGGCTCGATTGCCCCTGAGCAACTTGCCGTTGAAGAATATGCACACCTCAGGCACCATAGGATGTCCTGCGATGTCCTTGGCTGTAGCTATCTCTATGGCGGTCATGAGGTTCTCCTTGCCATCGGTGCGCAACTCGCCGATAGGCAACTGGCTACCGGTCAGGATGACAGGCTTGGTGAGGTTCTCCAACATGAAGGAGAGGGCAGAGGCGGTATATGCCATCGTGTCGGTACCATGCAGGATGACGAAGCCGTCGTAGTCGTCATAGTTGTTGGCGATGATGCTTACTATCTCCGCCCATCTCATCGGGTCCATGTCGCTGGAGTCGATGGGTGGGTCAAACTTCCTTACATCGATGTCTGCCTCGATGAGTTGGAACTCAGGCATCGACTCTACCAGGTGGTTGAAGTCGAGCGGTTCGAGCGTGCCTGTCTCTGGGTCTTTGCCCATACCGATGGTGCCTCCGGTATATATGATGAGAATCTTGGGTGTTGCCATTTTCTTGTATCCTTTTTAATATATAAGTGTAGCCATGTCTCTAAGCATGGAAATTTTACATTATGTTACTTCTTTGGCTGCAAAAGTAGTAAAAACATTTGTATCGGCAAAATGTTTTGTGCGAAAATATGGAAAAGAATATCAAATTGTTATATTTTCTAGCTACAAATGTAGTATATATAATAAGGTGTAAGTGAAGAATTGAAAAAATAATGCATTTTTATTCTTTTTTTTTCGCTTGTTACAAAAAGAAATGTTACTTTTGCAAGCGATTTAATAAAAATACTAAGTTGTTATGGTAAAAATCACATTCCCAGACGGGTCTGTTCGTGAGTACGAGCAGGGCGTTACTGGCTTACAAATCGCCGAGAGCATCTCACCGGCTCTCGCTCGCAACGTTGTATCTTGCGGTGTCAATGGTGAGACCGTAGAGTTGAATCGTCCTATCAATGAGGACGCTAGTGTAGAACTTTACAAGTTTGAGGATGAGCAGGGCAAGCATACCTTCTGGCATACATCTGCCCACTTGCTCGCCGAGGCTCTCCAGGAGCTTTACCCAGGCATCCAGTTTGGTTTTGGTCCAGCAGTAGAGAGTGGTTTCTTCTACGACGTGATGCCAGCCCCAGGTCAGATTATCTCTGAGAACGACTTTGCCAAGATCGAGGCTAAGATGATGGAGCTTGCCAAGAAGAACGAGCCTGTGGTTCGCAAGGAAATTTCTAAGCAGGATGCGCTTGCTGAGTTTAAGGCTGATGGTCAGCAGTACAAGTGCGAGCACATCGAGCAAGACTTGGAGGATGGCACTATCACAACATATACCCAGGGCAATTTCACCGACCTTTGCCGTGGCCCACACTTGATGAACACAGGTCTTATCAAGGCTGTGAAGATTACGAGTGTGGCAGGTGCATTCTGGCGTGGTGATGCCAAGCGCGAGCAGATGACTCGTATCTATGGTATCAGCTTCCCTAAGAAGAAGATGCTCGACGAGTACTTGGTAATGCTTGAGGAGGCTAAGAAACGCGACCACCGTAAGATTGGCAAGGAGATGGAACTCTTCATGTTCTCTGAGCGTGTAGGTAAGGGTCTTCCTATCTGGTTGCCAAAGGGCACCCAGTTGCGCCTTCGCCTGCAGGAGTTGCTCCGCAGCCTCTTGAAGCCATATAACTATCAGGAGGTCATCACCCCAGGTATCGGTGGCAAGAGCCTCTACGTTACTTCTGGTCACTATGCTCACTATGGCAAGGATGCTTTCCAGCCTATCCATACACCAGAGGAGGACGAGGAGTATATGCTCAAGCCTATGAACTGCCCTCACCACTGTGAGGTATATGCTCGCAAGCCACGTTCTTACAAGGACCTTCCTTTGCGTATCGCAGAGTTTGGTACCGTGTTCCGCTACGAGAAGAGTGGTGAGCTTCACGGGTTGACCCGTGTACGTACCTTCACCCAGGACGATGCCCACATCTTCGTTCGTCAGGACCAGGTTAAGGCAGAGTTTGAGAACGTTATCGACGTAATCCTGAAGGTGTTCAAGATTTTCGGCTTCGACAATTACGAGGCACAGATTTCTCTCCACGATCCTAAGGATACCGAGAAGTATATCGGTTCTGAGGAGATTTGGGCAGAGAGTGAGAACGCCATCCGTGAGGCTTGCAAGGAGAAGGGGTTGGAGACCCGTGAGGAGGTTGGTGAGGCTGCCTTCTATGGTCCTAAGCTCGACTTCATGGTCAAGGATGCTATCGGCCGTCGTTGGCAGTTGGGTACCATCCAGGTAGACTACAACTTGCCAGAGCGTTTCAAGTTGGAGTATACAGCTGAGGATAACTCTAAGAAGACTCCTGTGATGATTCACCGTGCACCATTCGGTTCATTGGAGCGTTTCACCGCTGTGTTGATAGAGCATACCGCTGGTCATTTCCCATTGTGGTTGACTCCAGACCAGGTAGCTATCCTTCCTATCTCTGAGAAGTTCAATGACTATGCCCAGAAGGTACGCCAGTATCTCGACAAGCAGGGTGTACGTGCCATCGTAGATGACCGCAACGAGAAGATTGGTCGCAAGATTCGTGACAACGAGTTGAAGCGTGTGCCTTACATGGTTATCGTCGGTGAGAAGGAGAGTGCCGAGGGACTCGTTTCTATGCGTAAGCAGGGTGGTGGCGAGCAGGCTACCATGAGCATGGAGGAGTTTGCTAAGCGCATCAACGACGAGGTGGCTGAGCAGTTGAAGGCAGCTGAGGAGTAGAAATAAGAAGCCTTGTATGCGATATTAATTAAGGTATATAAGGTTTTTGAATATTAAAATCCGTAGGTTTCAAGAGAAATCTACGGATTTTTTTAAAATAACTCGCTGAAAATTTGGTGGTTTCAGAGAAAAGTCGTAACTTTGCAGCCGTTTAATCAAAAAGACAATACATATTTAGAATAGTTAATGAAAAATGACAAAATGAAAAATCAGTACCGCGTAAACGAACAGATACGCGTACGTGAAGTGAGAATTGTAAGTGACGGCGGATCTGAAGTGATGCCAACACGTAAAGCTCTTGATATGGCTCGCCAAGAGGGAGTAGACCTCGTGGAGATATCTCCTAATGCCCAGCCTCCAGTTTGCCGCATAGTTGACTATTCCAAATTCCTTTACCAGCAGAAGAAGCATGCTAAGGAAATGAAGCAGAAGCAGGTGAAGGTGGAGACCAAGGAAATTCGTTTCGGACCTCAGACCGATGAGCACGACTATCAGTTCAAGCTCAAACATGCTCAGGAGTTCTTGAGCGAGGGCAACAAGGTGCGTGCATACGTGTTCTTCCGTGGTCGCTCTATCCTCTTCAAGGAACAGGGTGAGGTGCTCCTCCTCCGTTTTGCCAACGATTTGGAAGAGTTTGGTAAGGTAGAGCAGATGCCTAAGCTCGAAGGCAAGAAGATGTTCCTCTACATGAGTCCTAAGAAAGCTGGTGTCGCTAAGAAGAGCCAGCAGAAGATGGATCGTGAGAAGCGTGAGGCTGAGGCTAAGGCTGCAGCCCAGGCGGAGAAGGATGCCAATGCAGAGAAGAATAGCTTGCTCGCCAATGCTAAGGGCGGAGATGCCCTAAAGAAATTAGTTGATGAAAAAGATGCGTAACGCCCTGGTATATGCGTTGCCATCGCTATAATAAATAACAATTTAAAAATTAAAAGTAAAAATGCCAAAAGTAAAGACTAATTCCGGCGCAAAGAAGAGATTCCGTTTCACCGGTACAGGTAAGATTAAGCGTCATCACGCTTTCCACAGTCACATCTTGACTAAGAAGACAAAGAAGCAGAAGAGAAATCTCGTTGGAGATACTCTCGTAGACCGCACTAACTTGAAGCAGGTTCGCGACTTGCTCTGCCTCCGTTAATTAATTAACTTTTTAGTCGAACTTTTAAAGAAAAAAATTATGCCAAGATCAGTAAATCACGTTGCATCAAAAGCAAAAAGAACAAAAATCTTGAAGCTCACTAAGGGTTACTATGGAGCTCGCAAGAATGTATGGACAGTAGCTAAGAACACTTGGGAGAAGGGTCTTACCTACGCTTATCGCGATCGTCGTAACAAGAAGCGCACATTCCGCGCATTGTGGATTCAGCGTATCAACGCTGCTGCTCGCCTCGATGGTATGAGCTACAGCCAGTTGATGGGTGCTCTTCACAAGGCTGGTATCGAGATTAACCGTAAGGTTCTCGCTGACCTCGCTGTTAACAACCCAGAGGCTTTCAAGGCTATCGTTGCAAAGGTGAAGTAAATCCAGCGCTAGAGTTTACTCTAGCCTCTAGATTTTGAAAAGACTGAAGATTGCATTGTTTGGAAGTAGTTCCGACGATGCAATCTTTTTTTGTATCTGCTAGTTCCTGAAGCCTCTTTCCTTCATTGTAATTGTTTATCATCCTATGCGATATTGTTTGTGGAACTAAGAGTAATTGTTGCTAAGCTTACTTGTATCTTATGTTCCAAACTATGGTACTTAAGTTCCAAACAATGGAATATAAGTTCCAAACAATGGAACATAAGTTCCAAACTTTGGAACATAAAATTCATATAGGGTGAAATATGAATTCTCTTAGTGGTAGCCTTTGTCTGCATTAGGGCTATCTGCATTTTTGATTAGTACTGAGACCTCTCTCAATACTATTGATGAAGCGTCAGGAACAGATAAATGATAGATATGTGATAGATGAGTGATAGATAAAGCTTACTTTTAAGGCTATCTATCACTAAGAGAAAATGCTGTATTTTCTTATGTATTAGCTGTTTATGGATGATTGTAAGCAAAGTAGTGATAGATGTGATAGATTTTTCGCCCAAAACTTTTTTATATGTATGTTTATTGAGGAGTATATAAAAAATACCTGGCAATTAGCTTTTAGCTAAATTGCCAGGGATTGCTATTTGTTATTATGCTCTTTAGAAGGGGCTAGATTACTTTACGAGTTCAAGACCTGCCTCAAGCTTTGTTGTTGCGTTCAGAATCTTTGGAAGCTGTGTGGCGATGCTTTTCATCATCTCAAACTGAGCCTTTTCTTCCTCGTCCATGCCAGCTGTAGGAATCTTGTCGAGTGTACCTACCAACTGCAGGATAAGTGGCTGTACAAATTCCTTGTCAACATAGAAGAATGCCTTAGTCTTGGTTGTCCATGAGATGTGTACAGGGATGTTGGGATATTGCTTCAGGATGCTTTCAATCATAGCCTTTTCTTGTGGGTCTTCGATGCCTTCCGTCACCTTGCTGATGTTCAGGCTCACGTTGATGAGGCTGTTGTTGACTACTGTGTATGATGCGTAGTCCTCTGCAGTCTTCCAATCGTCAGATTCGGTGCTTGTGGTGCTTTCATCTTCCTTGTAGAGGGCGATGATTTTGCCGTCCTTGGTAAAGGTAACACTCTTTAATACAGTTGGAAGCTGAGTGTTGCCAAGCATACTTACCATTGCCAGGGCTGAGCTTACTGGATAATCTTCACCGCTGCCCATGAAATTCTCGAATGTGGCCTTCTCCTCGTCGCCTTTCCAGTTGATTTTGACGGAACCAGTCATCTCATAGGTTGTCGGGTCCATTTGTCCCTCTTGTACGTTCCATGTTCCCTCGATGGCCTCAAGGCGCTTTGCCTCTGGTTCATCGTCATCACTGCTACAAGCTGTGAATGCACCGAGAGTGCATACCAAAGCCATCAAATAAAAAAACTTCTTCATTTTTTCTTCTCTTTTTTGAATTGATGTAAATAATTGTTTCTGTGTATGATAAACTATTCAGTAAACTGAATCTTTTATTTTAATTGATAGATGACACCGATGGTGCCATAGATAGGATACATCGTCTGTTCGATGGTATCAAACTTCTTGTTGAAGATGCCTGTCAATCCCCATGACAAATCAGCTTTGGCACCCCAACGCTTGGTGATATACCAATCAGCTCCTAAGTCGATGCCAAACTGCCAGTTGCGCATGTCACTAAAGAAATCGTATTCGCCACGCTGTCCCTCGTCGTGTCCGAGTTCTATCTTGGCTCCCGTAGGGTCGCCCTTGGGATGACCTTCTTCTTGGCGGCGTAGGTAGCCGTCGTATGCCCAGCCCTCAAACTTCTTTGCTGTCACATAGCTTACGTATGGACCAAACTTTAGGCGGATCTTGTCGCTAAGGTCGTAGGTGGCTTGCAGTGGTACGGTTATCAAACTCATGTCCACTTTTGTAACCACACTACCCATGAAGAGACCTTCCAGCTCCTCTCCACCACGTACTATCTTCATGTGGTAGCCCTTTACGCCGGCATCGGTCTTCATGCCCTTGCTCTCGAAACGTAGACCGCCAATGTATCCCCATTTGCCCGAAATAGGGTGGTAGGCATCGATGCCTAGGGCAAAGTTAGGGCGTAGGGTATAGCTGTGCAGGGTGCGGATACTGGCAGGCATTCTGATAGGGGCGGTGCCACCAATGTTGTAGCCTACATGCACGTTGTACTTGTAGTTGTGCAAGAAGCTGTTCCATGCGCTCCAGTTTTTGCTGTTGGCTTCGTCTTGGGTGCGAGCGTTTACACCGAGCAAAGCACTTGTTAGCAATAGGGCTATGGTTGTTATCTTTTTCATATCTTTCCTTTATTCACATGTTATCTTAAACTGGTCTACCCAAAGGGTGCTGCCGACAGCTCCCATAAACTCAGCTCCATTGGTACTTGATGAGCAGACGATGGCTAGGCTATAGCCGCCCTTTTTCAATTTCTGGGTATCTACGTCTTTGCGATAGATGAAATTTAGGGTGAATGGTGTCCACACTGAGGTGTTGTCGATGTTGTCGAGGCGTGCGAGTGCAACTACTTGGTCGCTAGTCTGCACATTGTCTCCAAAGAGCACCACGGCATTGCCTTGTTGGTCGTGATTGTCGTAGAGCACGGCGTAGATTGTACCGTAGTCTTGTTGCTCCAGTTCGTTCATGTTTTTGTCGGTGAAATGCTCGCCAGCCTTGTACTTGTAGTAGCCTGTGAATGTCTTTGGCTTGCTGTCGAAGCTGAATGGGCGACCAAACTTTGTTGCACTCATGGCATCCTGTAGGGCATTGGTTGGGTCGAACTGTCCGATGAAGAGGTTGCCTGCGGCAATAGGCTTCTTCACCATGTCTGCTAACTTGCTGGTGCGGCATGTGGTCAACTTCACTCCTTTCCCATCATAGCTCTCGTTGTCGGGAGCGGTAGGGTAGTTGAGAGGTTCCGTATTGCTGTTGCTTATCTGATAGCCGATGTTTCCTGTGGCCCAGATGGCGATGTTAGAGGTTGAGCCGTTGCCGTCGGTCCATGGTTCCGTCCAGGAGTAGAAACCCTTGCCGAGCTCAGGATTCTCGAAGTTGAACTCGTGCTCAGTGCCAAACTGGAGCATGCCCTTAACCGACACCTTGTATGTTCGGCTCCACTGCTTGTCCTCCGAAGTTACGATATAGGTTACCGGCCCCTTCGAGAAGTCCTGCTCGCTTCCGTTCTCGGGCGAGATGGTAGCACCAGAGGTTAGCTTGAATAGGGGGGCGAC
This sequence comes from Lachnospiraceae bacterium, assembly GCA_963604545.1. Classification (GTDB taxonomy): domain Bacteria; phylum Bacteroidota; class Bacteroidia; order Bacteroidales; family Bacteroidaceae; genus Prevotella. Next base: position 27,506 of record CAVCRI010000011.1, read on the forward strand.
CTTTGTGAGATCGGCACCTCCGCTCATGGTAAACTCGATGCGGTCTTCGTCCGATTGCACATTGACAAGTGTATCGGTTGGGCTCATAAACCAGTTGTAGAGATTGTCACCGGCATGAATATACGCTTGCTCGATGTCACACTCAGCATTGAGTGGTTCATCCTTGAAGCAAGAGGTGAGTGATAGGCTGCTCAACAGTATGAGTGGGATTGCTAAAAATTTTGAGTATCTCTTCATTCCTTATTATATCTTAATCTTTTTCCCTTTTATTTGATGGGTGCAAAGTTACGATGAAAACTTGAAATAACCAAGTATTTTTCAGAATAAGTTATAGTTTTAGGCTAAAAATGAAAAGATTAGTGCTAAAAATGAATAATAAAGGTAGCTTTCAAGGTCTAGTGGAGTCTTTCTTAAAGAAAAGGTTGTGTTATATCAAAAATAATTGTTACTTTTGTACTTGGAAAGTTTTAAAACGTAAATGATATGAACAAAAGAATCATGCTTTCGGCGGCACTCATGATGGTGCTGCTCTCGGCAAATGCTCAGAAACGAGCTTTTACCATCGAGGATTTATACAAGGTTAAGGGCGTGTATTCGGTGAGCCTGTCGCCTGACGGAAAGACGATTTGCTATACTTCTAGCTCGTCTGACCTCAAGAACCACAAGTCGGCTTCCGACATCTACATCATGAATGCGGATGGTTCTCATGCCAAGGCTCTCACCGAGGATGGCAAGAGTAGCTCTGCCGTATGGAGCAAGGACGGCAAGAGTATCTATTACACCAATTATGCCAAGGGCGAGGCGCAGATATTCCGCATGGACTTGGCTACTTGCAAGAGTGAACAGGTTACTGACTATGCCTTGGGTATCGATAATCCTGTCATCTCACCAGATGAAAGGTACATTGCCTTTACCGCTGATGTATATCCCGAACTGGGTGCCGATGCCAAGAAAAACTTGGAGTGGAGAGAGAAGAAGGAGAAGGGACCTGTGCAGGCGCATATCGCCGACAAACTGCTCTATCGCCACTGGACTAGTTACAAAGACGGAAGATGTCAGCATCTCATCCTCTTCGATACTCAGAAGAAAACTTATACCGACCTGACTCCTGGCGAATATTCGTTGATATTCATGTTGGGTGGGGGAGTGGCTTACAACTTCTCGCCGGATAGCAAGGAGATTTGCTTTGTTTCCAACCACGATGCCCACCAGGAGGCTAGTACCAATGCCGACCTTTGGACGGTGTCTGTGGAGGGTGGTGAGCCAAAGTGTCTCACCTCGGAAAACAAGGCTTGGGATGGTACGCCTACCTACTCCCCAGACGGAAAGTATATCGCTTATCGCTTGCAGCAAGTGCCTGGCTATGAGTCTGATCGCTTCCGCCTCGCCATCTACGACCGTGCGGCTCAGAAATCTACCATCTTGACCGAGAAATTTGATAACTGGGTGGATGATTACAAGTGGTCGCCAGATAGCAAGAGCATCTATTTCTTGGGTGAGGTGAAGGGAGCGCAACCTCTCTACAAACTTGACATCACCACGAAGACCATTAGCCCTGTCATCGCTGGCAAGGCTATCTCTGAGTTTGATTTCGACAACAAGGGAATGGTCTACTATACCTACAGCACAACAGGAAAGCCTTCTGCGCTCTATCGCCAGCAGATGAAGAAGTGGAGTGGCACTCCTGTGGCTAGCGGCAAGGAACAGCAGATAACTTTCCTCAATCAGAAGCTAGAGGATGAGGTGGACATTCGCCCATCAGAGAGCATCTGGGTAGATGGTGCAGGTGGCGACAAGGTGCAGGTGTTCATCGTGAAGCCTCACGATTTCGACCCTAGCAAGAAGTATCCACTGATTATCAATGTGCATGGTGGTCCGCAGATGCAATGGATGAACTCTTTCCGTGGCGACTGGCAGGTATATCCTGGCGCTGGCTATGTGGTGGCTTATCCTAACCCTCATGGTTCCACAGGTTATGGTCAGGCATTCACCCGTGCCATCTCTGGCGACTGGGGCGGCAAGGTCTTTGAGGATGTGATGAAAGTAACCGATAAGTTGGCTACGCTCGAATATGTTGACTCAACGAGAATGGGAGCGATGGGATGGTCATACGGTGGTTATATGATGAACTGGCTTCAGGGACATACCAAGCGATTCAAGTGCTTGGCTTCAATGATGGGTGTGTACGACTTGCGTTCCATGTGGGGCAGTACCGAGGAGGTTTGGTTCCCTAACTTCGAGTTGCAGGGACAGCCATACAACTCAAACCTCTACGAGAAATGGTCGCCATCTTCTTACATCAAGAATTTCTCTACTCCTACGCTCGTTATGACAGGCGAACTGGATTATCGTGTGCCATATACCCAGAGCCTACAGTATTTCACGGCTTTGCAGACCTTGAACATCCCTTCTCGCTTAATCGTGTTGAAGTATGATGGTCACTGGCCAAGCAACCTAAACTCGATGCCGCTCTACTATAATGCGCATCTCGACTGGTTCCATCGCTACCTAGGTGGTGCTCCAGCGCCATGGGATACAGAGAAAATGGTGAATAATCTGATAGAATACTAAAATGCTCTATATATAATTAAGGTATAGATAAGCAAAAAGAAAAGCTCCATTCGCAACACTAGTACGAATGGAGCTTTTCTTTTTACTGTAGTTTGTATGTAAAACTTTACTTCGTTTCCTGTTCTTCCTGCATATCGAGATACTGGTTGTCCTTGTCGTAGAATTCGTACTGGAGGAACGCCAGTTTCTGGGAAGGGATGACATTGAAACCGAATCCATACTTAAACTGCCAGCGGCGCTTCAAGGATATGAAGCCCTTATTGATGAAGGCAGCTACGTATGGGTTGACATACAATGTGAATTTCTTGACGCCAATCTTGTTGACTAGTCGGTCTATCTTTCTTTCCAATTGGTCGGTGAAGAGGATGCTCGACTTAATCTTGCCAGTGCCGAAGCAGGTAGGGCAAGTTTCCTCCACGTTGACATCCATCGCAGGACGCACACGCTGGCGGGTAATCTGCATCAATCCAAACTTGCTCAATGGCAGGATGTTGTGCTTGGCACGGTCCTTCTGCATGTTCTTGCACATGCGCTCATAGAGCATCTGTCGGTCTTCAGCCAAATTCATGTCGATGAAGTCGACGACGATGATGCCTCCCATATCTCGGAGGCGCAACTGTCTTGCCAACTCATCGGCAGCACCGAGGTTAACATCGAGTGCATTAGCTTCCTGACCTTTCTCACGAGTGCGGTTACCACTGTTTACATCGACAACATGCAGAGCCTCGGTGTGCTCAATGATGAGATAAGCACCGTGCTTGTAGTTGACCACACGACCAAAGGCAGCCTTGATCTGCTTGGTGATGTTGAAGTTGTCGAAGATAGGCACCTTACCGGTGTAGAGCTTAACTATGCCCGCCTTTTCAGGGGCTATTAGAGAAACATAGTTCTTCACCTCGTTCATGACACCCTCGTCGTTGACAAAGATGTTCTCGTAAGATGGGTTAAACAAGTCGCGCAAGAGAGCGACGGCTCTGCCGGTCTCCTCGAAAGCTAGTTGCGGGCGTTGCTGGGTCTTCTGTACCTTGGCGATAGCATCCTCCCATCGCTTCACCAGGACTTTCAGCTCAGCATCGAGCTCAGCGACCTTCTTACCCTCAGCCACAGTGCGGACGATAACACCGCAATTCTTAGGTTTGATGCTGTGCATGAGTTGCTTGAGTCGAGAGCGTTCTTCACCGCTTTTGATTTTCGACGAGACAGAAACTTTGTCACCGAATGGCATGAGTACCAAGTATCGACCAGCGAATGATATTTCGCCCGTGAGTCGAGGACCCTTGGTAGAGATTGGTTCTTTTACGATTTGCACCAGCACTTCCTGTCCCACTTTCAGGACATTCTGTATGCTGCCGTCCTTTTCCAATTCAGGCTGCTTGGTGGCTTTAGAGAATGGGAAAAGTTTCTTTCTGTCGCTCTGTACTTGTTTAAGGTACTTCTGGTAGGAATTGAAATGACTTCCTAGGTCAAGATAATGAAGAAAGGCGTCGCGCTCATAACCTACATCCACGAAGCAAGCGTTAAGTCCTGGCATCAGTTTCTTAACCTTTGCGATGTAGATGTTGCCCACAGAGAATGAAGCCTCACGAGGTTCGTTCTGGTATTCCACCAGCTGCTTGTCCTCCATGAGTGCGATAGAGATGTCCTTCTGTTGGACGTCAATTACAACTTCGCTTGTCATAGTTCTTCAATAATCTTTTTAAAATGTTAATACTAAAAAGGGGCATGCCAACCATTTTGATATGACACGCCCCCTCAGTCTGGCGAACCGACTGAGAGCAATGCTAGCTAAGCTAATAGCTTACTTGCTCTTATGTCTGTTCTTACGTAATCTTTTTTTACGCTTGTGAGTAGCCATCTTGTGGCCCTTCTTTTTCTTTCCGTTTGGCATGATTTTAAAATTTTAAAATATTGTTATAATATAAATTGATATATCTCTAAATCACTTGAGGACTAGGCCATCTTACTTGGCGTTCTGCATCTCCTCGATGAAACTCTTAGAAGGCTTGAAACTAGGCAAGTCGTGAGCAGGAATGGTGAGGGTGGTGTTCTTAGAGATGTTACGAGCGGTCTTGGCTGCACGGTGCTTGATGTTGAAGCTGCCGAAACCACGCAAGTAAACGTTCTCCTTCTTCTGGATGAGGCTCTTCTTCACTTCTTCCATGAAAGATTCTACCACATTGCCAACTTCCTTCTTTGGCATACCTGTTGCGATAGCCACTTCGTTAATGATATCTGCTTTCGTCATTTCTTTATTTTTTTTCTGATTCTACGTTATTTATCTTAAATCGGTGTGCAAAGATACAAGTTTTTTATGATATAACAAAATACTTAAGACTTTTTTTGCAAAAAAAGTGCTCTAAGTATTTGCATATTAGCTTTTTATTCCGTATTTTTGTACCAAAATTAAGAAAATATGGTTTTAAAGAGGTTTTTTATCGGTATCATGATGGCGGTTTTCTGCGTTTTGTCGCTCACCGCCAAAGAGGTGTGGAAGGCGGATGATGTGCCCATTCCTTTCCTGAGGGATTCCACGCAATATGTTTCAGACCCGGATGGGTATGTGGAGCAGGCACTGAAGGATTCTGCCAACTATTATCTCCAGAAATTGAAGTTGGAATGTGGTGTGCAGAATGTGCTTGTCATCGTTGGACACATCGACAACCAGGATGCCTTTCGCATGGCGCAAGATATAGGTAATAAGTATGGAATAGGTTACATGGGGTCGCGTCGTGGACTGGTTGTTGTCATCGCCGTGAAAGACCATAAGTACTTCATTGCCCCAGGCAGTGGACTGGAAGGCGAGTTGACGGATGTAGATTGCGATGATATAGCTCGTGCTTGCATCGTGAAGAACATGCGGGAAGACAACCCGAGTGAGGCTGTGGCCTCCGTGAGCCGTGCTATATATAATAAGGTGAAAAGTGGACGCACCGGAATTGCGGATATAGATGAGGGTACGGTGAACAGTGAAGAGGATTGGGGAGTTATCCTGTTTGTGCTCTTTGTCTGCTTCGGCATTCCGTTATATTACCTCGTGAGGTACATGTTGGAACGCCTTGGGCTTGTCAAGCCTGCGCCGAAACCTAAGCAAGGGAAAAAGTCTCGTCGCCATGACGATGATTTGTTCCCTCCGTTTTTCTTGGGCGGAGGTAGTTCTTTTGGTGGAGGATATTCTGGTGGAGGCTTTTCGGGAGGTTCGTTTGGCGGTGGCACGTTCAGTGGAGGAGGTGCTGGTGGAAGCTGGTAGATATTACTGTCGGACAAATGACACTCTTTATATGATTGGTTGTTCAATAAGTTATTATTAATATTATAAAATGTAAGACTATGGATTTAAAACAGGATTTTAAGAAAAACAAGAAGATTATTATTCCGTTGGCTTTTTGCGCCATCTTGGCTTGGTTGATTTTATATCCTATGGGATGTTATAATGAGTTTGTGAAGTATCAGGAGAATGCTACGACAGAATTGTCTAATCTCCAGACTCAATACCAGCGTCGTGCCGACATGATGCCTCAGCTGGCGAAAATAGTAAAGGCTTATGCCAAACATGAGAAGGAAACCTTTGAGGAAGTAGCCAAGGCTCGTGCTTCGGTGGGGCAGGTGAAGCTGGATGTCAACAACTTGACTGAGGCGAACATGAAGCAATATGCCGCAGCCCAGGGCGAACTTGCCAATGCTTTTTCCAAATTGATGGTGGTAGCCGAGAAATATCCAGAGTTGAAGGCTAGTGAAAACTTCAAGTCTCTCCAAATTCAAGAGGAAGGCACCGAGAACCGTATCAGTGAGGCTCGTCGTAAGTACAATGACGCTGTGCAGGTTTATAATGTGGAGGTGAGAAAGATGCCTGCTGTTTTAGTGGCGCGACTCTTCAACTTCCAACCTATGCCTAAGTTTGAGGCAGCAGCAGGTGCGGAGAAGGCTCCAGACTTGGATATCTAGTCTATATGCC
>CAVCRI010000012.1:0-33311 GCA_963604545.1 Lachnospiraceae bacterium
ACGACTCTCTCAACGAGATTATCCCAGAGGATCCTAACCAGGCTTACGATATGTATAAGGTGATCGGTGCAGTAACTGATAACGGCGAGTTCTTCGAGGTACAGCCTAAGTTCGCCAAGAACATCATCACTGGTTTCGCTCGCTTCAACGGTCAGAGCGTAGGTGTTGTGGCCAACCAGCCAGCAGCATACGCAGGTGTACTCGACGTAAACGCTAGCCGCAAGGCAGCTCGCTTCGTACGTTTCTGCGATGCCTTCAACATTCCTATCGTATCTCTCGTAGACGTACCAGGATTCTTGCCAGGTACAGGTCAGGAGTACAATGCCGTTATCCAGCACGGTGCCCAGTTGCTCTACGCTTACGGCGAGGCAACAGTGCCAAAGATTACCATCACATTGCGTAAGAGCTATGGTGGTAGCCACATCGTGATGGGTTGCAAGCAGCTTCGTGCCGACCTCAACTTCGCATGGCCATCTTCTGAGATTGCCGTAATGGGTGCCAGCGGTGCTGTCGCTATCCTCTGTGGTAAGGAAGCCAAGGCTAAGAAGGAAGCTGGCGAGGATGTGAAGGCATTCTTGGCAGAGAAGGAGCAGGAGTACACTGATAAGTTCGCTAACCCATACCAGGCAGCTCAGTATGGCTACATCGACGATGTCATCGAGCCACGCAACACTCGTTTCCGCATCTGCCGTGGTTTGGCTCAGCTCGCTACCAAGCGCCAGAGCTTGCCAGCTAAGAAGCATGGCTGTATGCCAATGTAATTTAGAAATTATAAATAAGAAATTATAATGGATAAGAATATTTACGCTGCTATTGCCATGGCACTCTATGAGTACCAGGGCAATAACGTACACGACAAGGAGCCTGGCATCATCACAATCAAGCCACGTCAGACGATGTGGAATGCCAAGTTCTTGAGTTTAACAGCTAAACCATAAAGAGATTTTTTAGGAAATGAAAGAGTTTAAATATACAATAGACGGAAAAGAATACAAGGTTCAGATTGAGGGTGTTGAGGGTAACATCGCAAGTGTGAACGTAAATGGCGAAGCTTACAAGGTTGAGATGGAACAGGAAGCAGAGCCTGAGAAGAAGAAGGTTGTTCTCGGCAAGCCTGCCGCCGCATCTGATGAGGCTGAGGCTACCCCAGCAGCCAATGTCAACACAGCCAACGCTGTAAAGGCTCCTCTCCCTGGCACTATCACCAGCATTGAGGTGGCTGTAGGTCAGGAAGTAAAGGCTGGCGATACTGTAGTCGTTCTTGAGGCCATGAAGATGCAGAACAACATCGAGGCTGAGAAGGATGGCAAGGTTACCGCTATCTGCGTTAAGCCTGGTCAGGCTGTGCTCGAAGAGGACGCTCTCGTTGTCATCGAGTAATATCCTACGAATTTACGAATAAATTTACGCCCCTATAGGCATCGCTTGATGCTTATAGGGGCGTTGGCATATACTTATATAAGTGATGGCTTACGCTGATATCGGCGATAACGTACGCTGATACCGGCATAGGCTTACGCTGATAGGAGTGTAAGCCTATGATGATAGGCTTATATGTTCACGAACCCAGCAGGACGGTTCAGACGCTGGCCTTTCGTTCGGACATATTTCAGGAACGCTACGACAACAGGATTCTTCGGCTTTCCAGCCGTCACGAGATAGAGGTTGCGGGCAGGAGGTGCAGGATACTTTCCCTTGGCAATAGCGTCCATCAACTCATCCATCGTACCATAGAATTGCTCGTCGGCATCTACCCTGCCATTTCCATTCACATCTATCGGAACGATGGCAAGCCCACGGGTCGGCTTGTGCGTCTTGTCGTTGTAGGCATAGCCAATGTTGTTATATCCGATGCCATTCTTATCCTTCTGTAGCGTCTCGGCGATGCCAGGGTCACCAAATACACCCGTTCCCTTCAAGTCCTCTTGCTTGGTGTCAAGGAATGCCGCCCAGGTCTCGGCAGCTCCACAGGCATCACTTCGGGTATAGACATTGAGGCTTGTCTTACCTGCCCAAATTTTCTTGGCCTCCTCCTTACTCAAGCCAGTTTTCAGATAGCGTTGATACTCAGGGTTATCCTTGTTGATGGTTGCCACCACGGCATCCTTGGCCACAGCATACGCCAAGGCACCCTTCTCCTTTTCCTGGGGCTTAAGTTCTCTACTTACCATGGCGATGTCCACTTGGTCGGCAAGCACATCCGTGATACCCTTGCCTGCCCCACCTGCAGAAATGTCAATGTCTACGCTAGGATGCAAGCGATGGAACTCATCAGCCCATTGTATCGCCAGCGGATAGAGGGCGAAGGCACCCGAGAGCGTGATATACCCACTCAACTCTTCCTTGCCGTTGGCATCTCGCCTCACCTCGCCCCTGCTGCCGCAACTTGCTAACAACAGGGCACCTCCCAACACCCATAACATACCGAATGTTTTTCTTCTCATGTCTTTATCTCCAAGTTTATGTTCTTGTTCTTACATACTAGTCTTGCACATCAGGGAGGCTTTCATCCGCCTCTGATTGTGCCTGCAAAAGTATAAAGAAAATTGCAAGGAAACAATACCATAATCACATGATTCACAATACCATACTTTAGGTATGCCGCCCCTTTTGGAACATACGAAAAGACCTTGGGATGAAGAATATACCAAACTTTAGGTATGCGATTACACCACAATAGGTATAGGATGGCAGCGTTTTTCTCCGTACCTTTGCAATCGAAAATAAGAAGTAAAACAAAAAGGTATCTTACCTTACATATATTTCACATATATATAAAATAGGTATATACCTTATTAATAATAGGAGATTAAGACATGAACGCAATCGCAGCAACACTTTCACAGGCTTGGGCTGGTTTCACACAGCATCAGCTGGGTTTGGCACATCGCCAGTTCGCTTTCACCCAGAGCGAGCCTTTCACCGTGGATGCGAAGTTCGCCCATGATGTCAACGCACAACTCGACACCCACGACCTGAACGTGTATATCAATGGCGCACAGATACTGAAGAATGTCAACGTAAGCATTCCAAAGAACAAGATTACCTGCATCATCGGGCCTTCCGGTTGCGGCAAGTCTACCCTCCTCCGCACATTCAACCGCCTCAACGACCATGTGGAAGGCTTGAAGATGAATGGTGAGGTAAACCTCGGCGAGAGCAACATCCTCTCTGCCAGCAGCAGCAAGCTCTCTGAGTTGCGCCGCAACATCGGCCTCGTACCTCAGCGCCCTTGCCCTCTCCCAATGAGCATCTACGACAACGTGGCATACGGTTGCCGCATCCATGGCATCCGCAACAAGAAAAAGCTCGACAGCATCGTAGAGCACTACTTGAGAGCTGTAGGCCTTTGGGAGGAAGTGAAGGATAGACTGAAGAATCCGGCAGCCAAGTTGAGTGGTGGCCAGCAGCAACGCCTCTGCCTCGCCCGCAGCCTAGCCGTGGAGCCAAGCTACCTGCTAGCCGATGAGAGCACCTCTGCCCTCGACCCTATCAGCAGCAAGAAGGTGGAGCAACTCTTCACCGAGCTGAAGAAGGACTACAGCATCGTGATGGTTACCCACACCCTGCGCCAGGCCCTACGCATCGCCGACCATGTCATCTTCATGTATCTCGGCGAGGTGATAGAGGAAGGTAGTGCAGAAGAGGTGTTCAAGCATCCAAAGCACGAACTTACCCAGAAATATCTTAACGGAGCATTTAGCTAATCGGCTAAGCGCTCCGTTTTTTAATGCGCATCACCCATATACCCTATTCATGGTATAAGCCATACTACTAAGATGCGATACAAAATACCCCCACGGTGGTATGGCACAGGTCACGAAAACATAGTACCTTTGCACCCAGAAATAATAACAAAATAAAGAATATAAGATTATGGCACAGATTATCGTAAACGACGAGAAGCAGGAAGTAACACTTCCTTTGACTTTGGCAGAACTCATTAAGATCAACAAGGTGTTCCAGCCTGAGATGGTAACCGTACAGGTAAACGAGGATTTCGTGGAGAAAGAAGACTACGAGAAGACTCAGATCAAGGACGGTGACCGAATAGACTTCCTCTACTTCATGGGAGGTGGAGCTTACTAACAAAAAGTCACAATTCAGGAGAAAAAGATTACTTTTGCCAGATATTAGCTAAGTTTTTCCGCAAAAGTACAATATCTTGCTCATTATATAGTTATAATAGATAGTAAACATCCACAAAAGGAAAAGACATGATTGATTTAACAGAAGAACAGATAGAAAGATACAGCCGCCACATCCTCTTGCAGAATGTGGGACTCGAAGGCCAGGAGAAACTTCTCAACGCCAAGGTGCTCATCGTAGGCGCAGGCGGACTGGGAGCTCCCGCAGCCTTATATTTGGCCGCAGCAGGAGTGGGACATATCGGCATCGTAGACGCCGATGTAGTAGACCTGAGCAACTTGCAGCGTCAAGTCATCCATTTCACCAAGGATGTTGGCACGCCAAAGGTGGAGAGTGCCAAGGAGAAGATGATTGCCATCAACCCAGATGTGGAGGTTACCACCTACCACGATTTCCTCGACTCACACAACGCTGAGGAAATCATCAAGCCTTGGGACTTCGTCATCGATGGAACCGACAATTTCCCTGTCAAGTTCCTCATCAATGATGCCTGTGTGCGCTTGGGCAAGGCATTCTCTCATGGAGGCATCCTCCGTTTCCAGGGTCAGACCTTCACCCATCTGCCAGGCACCGCTTGCTATCGTTGCTTCTTCAAGGAGCCACCTCCAGCAGGAGCCGTACCTACTTGTAGCCAGGCAGGCGTGTTGGGTGCCATCGCCGGTATGCTCGGTACCATCCAGGCTGCCGAGGCATTGAAGTACTTCCTTGGTATAGGCGATTTGCTCACCGACCGATTGCTTACCTTCGATGCGCTGACGATGAACTTCCGCACCATCAAGGTGAAGAAACGTGCCTCATGTGAGATTTGTGGCGACCACCCTACCATTGACCATCTCATCGACTATGAGCAGGCTGCCTGCAACTTAAAACATCACTAATATGAAGATAAACGACGACGTTATACAGACCATCATCGAACAAGCCAAGAAGGATGCTCCTATCGAGAGCTGCGGCTTGCTGCTCGGCAAGGATGGCGTAGTGACCGAGAGCTACTGGATGGAGAACATCGACCATAGCGAGGAGCACTTCTCTTTCGCTCCAAAAGACCAGTTTGCCGCTCTGAAGTACGCACGAAGCAAGGGACTGAAGATTCTCGCCAACTGGCACAGTCACCCTGCCTCTCCTTCCCGCCCTTCGCAAGAAGACCTGAGACTGGCGAACGACCCTAACATCCGTTACGCCATCCTCTCCTTGCTCAATGGTGAGATACACCTCAACTCCTTCAAGGTCTTGAACGGAGAAGTGGTGGACAAAGAAGAACATTATAGTAAAGAGTGAAGAACGAAGAGTGAAGAATTATATCATCTTACTCTGACAAAACGCTTCGCTTCTCAAAAAAACTAAGTAAGATACAAAAGCATGTACAGAATACCTTCTACATTAGACGGCGACCTCGACTACACCCAGTCGCTCATCGACCAATATAAGAAAGGTGAGATTCAGGCTGGTCAGCTGAAATCCAACCGCGTGCCTATGGGCATCTACGAGCAGCGCAAGAACCAGCACTATATGTTGCGTCTGCGCTGTGCGGGCGGTCTCATCACCCCTGAGCAGTTGGCAAAGATTGCCTTCATCGGCCACCAGCTCTCCACCTCGCATCTCCATATCACAACCCGACAGGAGATTCAGATTCACAACGTAGACATCGAGGATGCCGTACCTGCCCTCAGAAAACTGGAAAAGGTGGGCATCTCTAGTGCAGGTGGCGGTGGCAACACCGTAAGAAACATGATGGTAGACGACCGCAGCGGTCTCACAGCCGACGAGGAGTTTGATGTCTACCCATACGTAGAGGAACTGACCTCTCGCCTCATCGCCGAGAAAGATTCCTTTACGATGCCTCGTAAATACAAGGTGGCAATAGATACGAGTGTGGAGACAGCCAACTATTCTTACATCGCAGACCTTGGTTTGCAAGCTCGCATCAAGGATGGACAGCGTGGTTTCCGTGTGCTCATCGCTGGTAGTGCGGCAAGCAATGCCCACACGGGCTGGGAAGTCTTCGACTTCCTGCCAGAGAAGGATCTCTACCGTGCAGCCAAGGCTCTGAAGAACTGGTTCCATAAGTATGGCAACCGTCGCAACCGCCACAAGGCTCGTATGCGCTACGTATTCTATAAGTACGGCAGCGAGGAGGCAAAGCGATTGTATCTCGCAGAATTCGAGGAACTTAAGAAGGATGATTCAATTGATTTCTCAGCCCCAGCTCTTCCATTGGAGCATCACAAGCCTGCGTTCGCTCCGCTCTCTGAAGTGAAGAGTGAAGAACGAAGAGTGAAGAAACAACGTTCGGCGACCGAAGGGAAAGCCAATTCAAATGCACCTGCAGAGGAGATTCTTGATGTTGAGGCTTTCGAGACTTGGAAGAAGCGCTACGCCCACAAGCAGACCAACAGCGAGGGACTGAAGGAGAACCTTTGGTACGCTTACATTCCTTTGAAGCACGGCAACAACTCGACCGACTTCTTCGCCGAGGTTGCGGAATACATGGGCAACTATGGCAATGATGTGTTGCGCTTCACCAAGAAGGAGCAGATTCAGGTGCGTAACATCCCAGAGGAATATCTCCCTAACATCTATGCCTTCTTCAAGAAGCTCGGCATCTACCAGATAGATTATCCAGTGGTAGTCACCAACCTGACTTGCTGCACCGGTGCCGATACCTGCCGCTTGGGCATCTGCTTGCCAAAGGGAGCCATCGATGCCATCGCCAAGCAACTTCTCAATAGCGACCTCGACCTCGATGCCATCCCAGACTTTGAGCTTCGCATGAACGGCTGTACCAACATCTGTGCGCTAGCCACCTGGGGCGACCTGGGATTCAGCGGTCGTGTAGGTCGTGTGGGGGATGACCCATATCCTGCCTACACCGTTTGGCTGCCAGTAAAGGGCAAGCACGAGCTAGACTTGCAACAGGGCTATATCGCAGCCAAGAAGATTCCTGCCTTCGTGGAGGATTACCTACGAGATGTTATCGCCCAGCAGGCTAACTACAAGGACTATTACGACTACGTAGCTCAGCGAGGTGTGAACATCGTGAAAGACTTGCTCGTCAAGTACAAGGACTTGGCACCTTATTCTGAGGAGCCAGATACCTTCTATGACTTCGGCGACGACGAGAAGTTCTCACTCATCAAGTATGGTAAGGCTGAGTGCTCGGCAGGATTGTTCGACATCATCGAGATAGACCAAGACACGATACGAGAGAAACTCGCAGAGATAGACAAGTTGCTCGGTGAAGGTTCTCACACGGATCTCACGAATCTCACGGATGGTTCTGAGAATAAAGAAAAGATAGAGAAACTTCTCCACGACATCGTCTTCTCGGAGAACCGAATGCTTCTCGTAACCCGTGGTCTCGACCCTCGTACGGATGATGACGTATACAATGGTTTCGTCAAGGAATTCATCGAGGCTGGCATCATCCCTCAGAAGTTCAAGGTATTGACCGATAAGGCTCGCAATAACGAATCACTCTTGGGCGATAAGGCTCTTATCGACGAGCTTGCCCAGTTGCTCAATGACCTCTATCAGAATATGGACGACTCGTTGCAGTTCAAGTTGCCTACAGAAAAGGCTAACACGGATTCCACGGATCTCACGGATGCAGAAAAATCTAACCAATCGCAAGCTCCGACAGGCGTTCCGGCGGATTTGCAATCCGACGGCAAGCAAGCTGGAAGCGAGAATACGAACTCGGCCGACAAGTCTGATGGTGAAGCAAACGCCATTCTGCCAGATGTCAAGAAAGACTTCCGTGGCGTGATGTGCCCTATGAACTTCGTAAAGACGAAGATAGCCCTCACCCCAATGCAGAGCGGACAAATCCTGGAGATACTCCTCGACGACGGAGCACCTATCGAGAATGTCCCAGGAAGCGTGAAGGGCGAAGGTCATACCGTACTCTCCACCGAAAAGATAGAGAACTACTGGAAGGTCTTGATTCGCAAGAAATAAAGTTCAAGAAGAAAGGCTACAGAAAGAAGAAGCAATTTCTAAAAGATATTTCTTTTTAAAGAAGTAGAACATATAAATTAATCTATGTCTAAATGGACTATCTTCCAATAACGATCAACATCGTCTCCGCCAACATTCTTATCGTTGGCGGAGGGAAGGTAGCGACCCATAAGGCTCAGATTCTCTCCCGCTTCACCAACCGAGCTACGGTGATAGCTCCTGAGATTACCGATGAGCTGAGGGCACTACCCTTCCATGTGATAGAAAAGGAGTTTGAGGCGAGCGACCTCGATGATGTTCAGATTCTCTTCGTCTGTACAAGCAACCATGAACTGAACCACGAGATTAAGCGGCTCGCCGCTGCACGGCATGTCCTGACAAGCGTCTGCGATGACCCAGCCCAGTGCGACTTCATATCGCCAGCCATCTATCGCGACGACAACCTCACCATCGCCGTGGGCAGTGACTCCAGGGATGTGAAAAGAAGCATCCGAGTAAGAAACAGAATAAAAGAGTTGATAGAAAATGGTACACTACAAATCGATTGACCAAAGCCAGTTCGCAGAAGGAACCGACATCAAGCAACAGGAGAAAGTCTTCGATGATTTTCTACAAGATACTCTCTTGGAAATACAAGGAATAAGAGCTGATGCACCTTTCGATTCTCACAAGCACTCTGAGTTAAAAAACAACTCAGAGTTAAGCGTATATAAGAGAGAGGAACAGACGCATTCCATTCCTTACGTTTTTCTGAAAACCTGCAACCGCAGCGAGATTTACTATGGCGAGGGCGATGTACCCGATGAGGTGGCACGTCATCTTTTCCGAGTAGTATCGGGATTGGAATCCGCTATCGTTGGCGAACGTGCGGTACAGGGGCAGGTGAAGGAGGCTTACTATACGGCGAAGGACCAACGCCCCTTGCCCGCCCAACTTCACAAACTCTTCCAAAGTGCCCTGCAAGTGGGCAAGCGAGTACGCAACGAAACCGAGATTTCGCATGGTGCCGTTTCACACAGCCTAGCCGCCCTGGAGATTATCGAGGAAGAGCTACAGCAGGGGGCTACCAGCAAAGAAACAGACACCGAAGCACTGAATTGGAAGGATGCCCACATCACCATCATCGGCGTAAACAAGTTGACCGCCGACATCCTTAAGTTCTTACAAAACAAGGGAACCAAGATGGTGTTTCTCGCCAACCGTAGCCAAATCAAGGCGCATTACCTTGCCGACCCACTCGGCATCAAGGTCTATACCCTAGATGAGAAAGCAGAGTTCTTGGCACACACCGACATTCTGATCAGTGCCACTTCCGCCCCTCACCTCATCATCCACAAGGAAGACATTCCGGCAGACAAAAAACTGCTTGCCATCGACCTTGCCTTCCCTCGCGACATCGACAGCCGCCTGAGCGACCTCTCAAGCGTCCACCTCTACAATATCAGAGATGTGGAGAAGAAAGTGAGAGAGAACATCGAGGTAAGAGGCGCTGAAGTGGAGAAAGCCGAAGGCATCATCGAAGAGGAAATCCAAGAGATGCAAGAGGCATTGGAAAGGAGAAAAAGATATATTTCATAATTTCATTATTCACAAATAACCGACATTTTTAAGATGAATAAGAAGATTAGAGTTATAGCACGTGGCAGCCGTCTCTCCCGACTGCAAGTAGAGGAAGTTTTCAAGAAATTTCCCGACCTCGCCTATGAGATAAAATATCTCGAATCATACGGCGACAAGAACCAGCAGATTTCGCTTATCAACGGCGAAGCACCTGCCGACATCTTTACGAGAGAACTAGACGATGCCATCCGCCGTGGTGAGGCTGACATCGCCATTCATTCTGCGAAAGACCTACCTTACCCCCTGCCAGAGGACATCGAGGTCATCGCCCTATTCCCTGCGTTCGACACCACCGACTCGCTCGTAAGCAGAGACCACAAGACCTTGGCAGAACTCCCTGCCGGAAGTATCATCGGAACCAGCAGCCCTTTGCGTAAGAAAGGTTTAAACGAGCTTCACCCCGACCTGACTATCAAAGGAATACGTGGTTGCATTGAAGAAAGAGTGCAACAGGTAAAGGATGGCAAGTATGATGCTGCCATCGTAGCCACCTGCGCCCTCAAGCGACTAGGCATGGAGGATGAGATAGCCGAGGTTCTGCCCTTTGCCACCCATCCCCTGCAAGG
The DNA here is from genome assembly GCA_963604545.1 of Lachnospiraceae bacterium. Classification (GTDB taxonomy): domain Bacteria; phylum Bacteroidota; class Bacteroidia; order Bacteroidales; family Bacteroidaceae; genus Prevotella. The sequence continues at coordinate 10,293 of CAVCRI010000012.1, forward strand.
TTACCTAGCCATCACAGCGAAGAAAGATAGCCCCTTTAGGCAAGCCTTTGCCAGCCAAAGTATCCTCGACCGTCAGGGCAAGGTGCAGCTCGTAGGCTTCGGTCCTGGCGACCCAGACCTTCTCACCATCAAGGCAGCCAAAGCCATTGATGCCGCCGACATCATCTTTTACGATGACCTTATCGACGACAGTTATCTCGCAGACAAGAAAGCTGAGAAAGTATACGTGGGCAAGCGTGCAGGCTATCACCACAAGGAGCAAGCCGACATCAATCGCCTCTTGCTCGATGCCGCCCGAGAAGGTAAGAACGTGGTTCGCCTGAAAGGTGGCGACCCTATGGTTTTCGCCCATGGCAGCGAGGAGATAGAATATCTGGAGAGCAATCTCGTCCAGGTGGAGGTCATCCCAGGCATCACCACAGCCTCAGCCCTTGCCGCCTCACAGAAGGTCAGCCTCACCCATCGTGACTTCTCTTCAAGTGTGGCACTGGTGAGCGGTCATACCCCAGAGCCTGTCACCCCTGATGCTGAGACCTTGGTCTACTACATGGGTGCCAAGCAACTGCAAGCCATCGCCACCAAGCTCATCGACAAGGAAGGATGGGCATTCAACACTCCAGTACTCCTCACCTATAACGTAAGCCGAGACGATGAGCAGACCTTCGAGACCACTCTTTGGGCATTACGCAATGACGAGGACATCGCTGACAGGAACACAGACAAGTCTACAGGCAAGCTCCTCAAGATAGCCGACCTCCCAACTCCACTCATTGCCCTCATCGGCAATGTGGCAGCCCTCAAGCATCATCAGGCTTCCGACATCAAACCTACGCTCTATACTGGCACTCTGCCTCCTATCGAGAAACGCAAGGCGGATTACACCTATACACCGCTGATTGAGATTCGCGAATATGAACCAGCAAGAAGCAGATGGAAGGAAAAGGGAGAGACTGGCAAGGAATATGGTGAAGAAATGCTCCAATATGCTGAAAATCTTGACGAAATTCTAAGTGGCTTTGGCACCAGCAAAGAAAACATTTATCTCTTCACAAGCCAATATGCCGTGAAAGCCTGGTTCAACCTGCTGAGAGAAACAGGAAATGACACTGTACCCGCCAAATGGGCCAAGTTTGTATCCATCGGCGAAACTACTACAGCTGCATTGCACGCCGAGGGCATCCAAAACGTTGACCAAGTAGAGAAGGACAACACCTATGGGGTTATAGAATGGTTCAAGAAGAAATATGAGGAATACTCCAAAGTTAGTAATGAGTATAAGGTAGCAACAGGATATGATGAAGATGAGTATTTCAGACCATCCATACTATATCCTCTGTCCCTACTTTCAAATGACAAGATAGCCAATGAGCTGTTTGACGCAGGATATGATATCGTAACCCTATCCGTGTACACCAACCACATGCCAGCCAATCCTCGCCGCGTGAACCTCAACCACTTCAAGCGCATCGTCTTTACATCGCCGAGCACCATCGACAACTTCATCAAGTTGTATGGCAAGCTGCCAGAGCATGTAGAGTTCATCACCCGTGGTCCTATCACGCAGGCACACCTGGAGAAATTAATAATTAAGAATTAATAATTAATAATTGCCTAACGGATGAAGGGGGCGCAAACCTCATTATTCATTATACATTATTAATTGTAGATTAATATAAACCGACATAGATTATGAAAAGATTTAGAGAATTTAGAAAAGACCAGGCTACCCGCGACAAGTACGCCGACGTTTCACTGAGTGCCGCAGACTTCATCTACCCTTACTTCGTGGTGGAGGGCGAAAATCAGAAAGAAGAAATATCAACCATGCCAGGCATCTATCGCTACAGCATCGACACCCTCCTGAAGGACATCGAGGAAATCAAGAACCTCGGCATCAACAAGGTGCTCCTCTTCGGAGTCATCCCTGATGAGCAGAAGGACGAGCGAGGCAGTGCCGCATACGCCGACGATGCCCTCATCGCACGTGCCGTAAAAGCCATCAAGCAGCAGTTTGGCAAGGACATCATCGTCTTCACCGATGTCTGCCTCTGCGAATATACCAACCACGGACATTGCGGATTGCTCCATGACCATGATGTGGACAATGACTCTACCCTGCCACTCCTCGCCGAGGAAGCATACGTACACGCCAAGGCTGGCGCTGACTTCGTAGCTCCATCAGCCATGATGGACGGACAGGTGGAAGCCATCAAGAATCGCCTGCGTGAGGGTGGTCTCGACAAGCAGTGCAAGGTACTAGCCTACTCAGCCAAGTATGCCTCAGCCTTCTATGGTCCGTTCCGTGACGCTGCCGACTCAGCCCCTAGCTTCGGCGACCGCAAGAGCTATCAGATGGACTTCCGCACCCACGACCAGGGACTGGAAGAGATTGCTGCAGACATCGAGGAGGGAGCAGACTGGACCATGGTGAAGCCAGCGATGCCTTACCTCGACATGATAGCCCGCGGTGTGGAACGATTCCCAAACATCCCGATGGTAGCCTATCAGGTGAGCGGTGAGTACTCCATGCTCAAGGCTGCCGCCAAGCTTGGCTATCTAGACGAGAGCCGTGTGGCTTATGAGAGCCTCATCAGCATCAAGCGTGCCGGGGCGCAATACATCATCACCTACTATGCCAAGGAGATTATCGAAAAGGCAAAGGAGTGGAACATCAAGATTGGATAAGAATGGAAGTATTCCGCTAGGCGTTTCGGCGGATTTGTAATCCGCCGTTAAAAAAGGTTTGACCTATTTATTTTGCGGATTTGCAATCCGCCTAATCTAAAGAAAAAGAAGAATGAACGAAAGAATCAAGTCAGCAGCCGCTTTCGAGGAGGCTAAACAGATAATTCCTGGCGGTGTGAACTCGCCAGTGAGAGCACTGAAGAGCGTGGGCACAACCCCTCTCTTCGTCAAGGAGGCGAAAGGCCCTTACATCTACGACATCGACGACAACAAGTTTATCGACTTCTGCATGTCGTGGGGAGTTTTTATTTTGGGGCATAACAACGACAAGGTGAGCCAAGCGGCAAGCGACGTCGTGTTCCGTGGCAGTAGCTTCGGCATCCCGACCATCGCCGAGACTACCCTCGCCGAGAAGGTGCGAGAGTCATTCCCTAGCATGGAGCGTCTGCGCTTTGTGAATAGTGGCACGGAGGCTACGATGTCTGCCATCCGTGTGGCTCGTGGCTACACAGGCAGAGACATCCTCGTCAAGTTTGAGGGCTGCTACCATGGCCATGCCGACCATTTGCTCGTAAGCGCTGGTTCAGCCGTGGCAAAGCTCAACAATGCCTCATCAGCTGGTGTGCCAGCTGGTTTCACCCAGTACACCGTGGTATTGCCTTACAACGATCCCGAGGCACTGAAAAAGTACTTTGCCGAGAATGGCGACAAGGTGGCTGCACTCATCATCGAGCCAGTAGCTTGCAACATGGGTGTGGTTCCCCCTACCCGAGAGTTTATCGAGGCTACTCGCCGAGTAACCCAGGAGCATGGTGCCATTCTCATCTTCGACGAGGTCATCACTGGTTTCCGCCTCTCATACGGTGGAGCACAGAAGCGATTTGGCATCACACCAGATATGACGACCGTAGGAAAGATTGTGGGCGGTGGTTTCCCTGCCGCAGCCTTCGGAGGTAGAGCCGACATCATGAAAGTCTTGGCTCCTGACGGTCCTGTGTACCAAGCTGGAACCTTGAGTGGAAACCCTGTAGCTATGGCGGCAGGTTACGAGACCTTGCGCCAACTAGGCGAGCCAGGTGTCTATGAACTTCTCGAAGAGCGCAGCAACCGTTTCCTCTCTCATCTGGAGAAGATAGTTGAGGGCAAGGGCATTCAGGTGAACCATGTGGGCACCATGTTTACGATGTTCTTCAACGACAAGCCTGTACGTAACTTCCAGGATACGAAGAAGAGCGACCAGGAGCGTTTCGCCCGCTACTTCCGCAAGATGCTGGAGCATGGCATCTATGTGAGTCCATCCCAATTTGAGGGCAACTTCATCTCCCTCTGCCATACCGATGAGATTCTAGACTATGTATTAAAGTCTATCGAAGAGAGCATAGACTAAATACAGAAGATAGATAGAATAAAAACCAAGGAATCGAAAAGTTTTCAGAAGAAATCCCTCATATCCCTCACCATTTCTAGAAATTCTTCTTGTAAATATTTGCGTAATAACTTGTTATGTTAATTTTCAAGGGTGATGGATGAGCCTTAAAAAGAGCTTCATCCATCACCCATCCATCACCTTTTCCCCCATTTTTACCCTCTTTTTGCTACTTGCATCGCTCCAATTATAGAAAAAACGAGACTACCTTGCCGGGAAATCTACGCTAAAACACAGTAAAAAATCCCCTTAAAGAGACGAAAACTTTCTCAGGCAGAGACGATTCGTTTCCTAGGCAGAGACAAAAAATGCCATAGGCAGAAACAGTTGGCACTAACGGCAGATAGATTTCTTTATATGTAGTTTCCTATATTCGGTTTACTATTTGAAGATTTATACCTAACTATAGGTATATGACTTACTCCCATTGTGGTAGTCCTTTTACTCCCACCGTGGTATTGCCCACCTCCCAAAAAGGCAGTACCTTTGCACCCAGATTCAATAAGATTATCTATGACAAATGATAGGAATATCACCTTCAGGATGATACGAATATCAGCATAAAATTGATAATAATATATAAATAAGGTATAGATATGGACAACAAGACTATCAAACATCTCAAGGAATTGGAGGCAGAGTCAATCTACGTTTTGCGTGAGGTTGCAGCCCAGTTCGAGCGTCCGGTCATCCTCTTCTCTGGTGGCAAGGATTCTATCGTGGTAACCTACTTGGCTTACAAGGCTTTCTACCCAGCCAAGATTCCATTCCCACTCTTACACATCGACACAGGTCACAACTTCGAGGAGACCATCCAGTATCGTGACGACCTCGTGAAGCAACTCGGAGCCGACCTCATCGTGGGTAGCGTGCAGGAGAGCATCGACAAGGGACGTGTAAAGGAGGAGACAGGCTACTACGCTTCTCGCAACAAGCTCCAGACCACTACACTGCTCGACACCCTAGAGGAATACAAGTTTGATGCAGCCATCGGCGGTGCCCGAAGAGACGAGGAGAAAGCGCGTGCCAAGGAACGCTTCTTCAGCCATCGTGACGAGTTCGGACAGTGGAACCCTAAGAACCAGCGCCCTGAGCTATGGAACATCTTCAACGGCAGAAAGAACATGGGCGAGCACTTCCGTGTGTTCCCTATCTCCAACTGGACTGAGATGGACGTTTGGCAATATATCTACCTAGAGAACATTCCGATGCCATCGCTCTACTTCACCCATGAGCGTGAGGTATTCAACCGAGACGGACAGTGGCTCGCCGCCCTGCCTTGCATCAAGCGCAAGCCTACCGAGGAGGTGGTGAAGAAACTCGTACGCTGCCGTACCATCGGCGACATCACCTGCACCGGCTTGACTGAGTCGAAGGCAACAACCGTTGCCGACATCATCGACGAGATAGCCTCAACCCGTGTAACCGAACGAGGAGGCAGAGCCGACGACAAGCGAAGCGAGACTGCAATGGAAGACCGCAAGAAGGCGGGATACTTCTAAAGGGAGTGAAGAACGAAGAGTGAAGAGTGAAGAATTCGACACCTTTCAAGGGCGCAAGCCTCATTCTTAATTCTTAATTTTTAATTCTTAATTTTAAAAAACGATGGAATCTACAAGAGGATATTTAGATATGGAGCTGCTCCGCTTCTCTACAGCGGGCAGCGTGGACGATGGAAAGAGTACTTTGATTGGTCGATTGCTCTATGACAGCAAGTCGATATTCGAGGACCAGTTGGAGGCAGTCGAGGCGGCGAGCAAGAGCCGTGGTAACGAGGAGGTGAACCTCGCTCTTCTGACCGATGGTCTGAGAGCCGAGCGTGAACAGGGCATCACCATCGATGTGGCTTACCGCTACTTTGCTACTCCTAAGCGCAAGTTTATCATCGCCGATACTCCGGGACACATTCAGTATACCCGTAACATGGTGACAGGTGCCAGCACCGCCGACCTGAGCATCATCTTGATTGACGCTCGCCACGGCGTATTGGAGCAGACCGTGCGCCACAGCTACATCTCTTCCCTGCTCGGCATCCCTCATATCTTGGTGGCTATCAACAAGATGGACTTGGTTGACTTCAGCGAGGATGTATACAATAAGATTATCGCCGACTACAAGAAGATGGCAGAATCTCTCGACATCAAGAACGTGGTCTTCATCCCAATCTGCGCCAAGGATGGCGACAACGTGGTGAACAAGAGCGACAAGACTCCTTGGTACGACGGTCCTACCCTGCTGAACTACTTGGAGACCGTGCCAGTGGGTCACAAGACGGTGAGCGATTTCTTCCGCTTCCCAGTACAGTATGTCATCCGCCCTATCAGCAGCCAATTCCCTGACTACAGAGGTTATGCGGGCAGAGTGAGCGGCGGCATCATCCGCCCAGGCGACAAGATTAAGGTATTGCCATCGGGCACAGAGAGCACCGTGAAGAGCATCGACTTCGTGAAGGATCATCTTGATGAGGCTTACGCACCAATGAGCGTCACCCTGACCTTGAACGACGACATCGACATCAGCCGTGGCGACACCCTTGTGAAAGTAGACGAGAAGCAGCCACAGGTGGAGCAAGACATCACACTCGACGTATGCTGGTTTAACGAGCGTCCTGCCGCCGTACGCAACAAGTACGTCATCCGTCAGGCAACCTTCGAGACCCAAGGCATCATCCGCAGCATCAACTATCGCCGCAACATCAACACCCTCGAAAAGGAGGAAGGCGTGACAGAGTTGAAGATGAACGACATCGCCGAGATTACCATCCACACCGCCAACCCACTCGTCTTCGACAAGTACACGGAGAACAAGGTGACGGGCAGTCTCATCTTCATCGACCCAGACACGAACGAGACCGTTGGCACAGGACTTATTAAATAATGTGGAATGTTAAGTGTTAAGTGTTAAATTGGGCTAGCGCCACATAAATTAGCAAACAAGTTAACACTCAACATTTAACACTCAACATTTAACACTTAACATTAAACATTATGAAAAAGCAAGATACAAAAGAGCTCGCAGAGGCTCTTGACATAGAAAAAGTAGAGGACAGAGAGGAGCGTTTGAGGGAACTCAAGGCTCTCGTTCCTGAACTCAACAAGAAATTCAGCGATGCGCCTGCCGAGGATATTGTCGGTTATTTCCTGCAGGCGTTCAAAGGGCGCATCGCTCTTTCTTCCTCCCTCAGCATCGAGGACCAGACGCTTACCGACATCTTCGTGAAGACCGACAAGTCGGCTCGCATCTTCACCCTCGACACAGGCAGACTCTTCCCAGAGACCTACCAGCTCATCGACAAGACCAACATGACGTATGGCATCAACCTGGAAGTATTCTTCCCAAACTATAAGGCTGTGCAGCAGATGGTTAAAGAGGAAGGCATCAACCTTTTCTACAACTCCATCGAGAGCCGCCATCGCTGCTGTCAGGTGCGCAAGTTAGAGCCACTGAAACGTGCGATGCAGGGACTGGATGTATGGATTTGCGGACTGAGAAAACAGCAGAGCGTAACTCGCAAGGACATGCAGGTGGTGGAATGGGACGACATCCACAACCTTATCAAGGTAAACCCGCTCATCAACTGGAGCGAGGAGGATGTGGAACAATACGTAAAGCAACACCACGTGCCTTACAACAAGTTGCAGGACAAGGGTTTCCCTAGCATTGGTTGCCAACCTTGTACAAGGGCCATCAAGCCTGGCGAGGACATCCGTGCCGGCAGATGGTGGTGGGAGTCGCCAGAGCACCGAGAGTGCGGACTGCACCAGAGAAACTGAAAGAAGTGAAGCACGAAGAGTGAAGAGTGAAGAATTCATATGCATATACTTTTAAAGGCTTATGAAGAATTTAATTATCAATATTCTGGAGGCAGCAGCGTTCTTGTTGTTGGGATTGGGAGTTAGCTTACTTAGCTAATGTAGAATGGATAGCAGATAGCAAAATGTTACAAGAAGCTAATGTCTTAACTCCTTTAACTCCTTAACTCCTTTAACTCCATCAATTATGAACTATAGAATTGCAAAAGATAAGATAGCAGGACAGGTGATGTTCGTACTGACCATCGCCTCCATATTCCTGGTGATAGCCATGGCGGTAGGCTTGTTTATCAAGTCGGAGCCTATATTGAGCCAGTACAACCTGTGGCAGTTGCTCACGGAGAGCAACTGGCGACCGATGGACGGTGAGTTTGGGTTTCTGCCATTCCTCGCCGGTACCTTCTGGTGTACAGCCTTGGCCATCTTCATCGCCTTGCCCATCTCGCTGTTCATGGCTATCTATCTCACAGAGTATGCCCACCGCAGCATCCGAAAGTATGTCTACCCACTGCTCGACATCCTGGCAGGTCTGCCTTCCGTCATCTATGGCGTATGGGGCACATTGCTCATCGTGCCTTGGGTTTCACGCCATGTGGCACCACTCTTCGGCGGTTTCTCCAGCGGCTACACGGTTCTGGCGGGCGGCATCGTGCTGAGCGTGATGATTATCCCACTCTTGGTGAGCCTCTTCATGGAGATTTTCGACAATATCCCGAGGGACTTGCGGGAGGCTTCGCTTGCCCTAGGGGCTACCCCTTGGCAAACCATCAAGCACGTGGTGCTGAGAAAGGCACGGCCAGGAATGATAGCCGCCGTGGTACTCGCTTTGAGCCGAACACTCGGCGAGACGATAGCTGTGCTGATGGTGTGCGGGAACCTAGCCATCGTGCCGGGAAGTTTGCTCGACGCTTGCTACCCGATTCCAGCGCTCATCGCCAACAATTATGGCGAGATGCTCTCCGTACCACTCTACGACAGTGCCCTGATGTTTGCGGCATTCCTGCTGTTCTTCGTCGTGATGATACTCAACCTAGGGTCGAGAATCGCATTGAAAAGAATCAAATACTAATTTTGGGGGATTATGCTTATGAAATACTTAGAGGAAAAGATAGTCAAACTGTTGATGATAGCCTCCATCGCCATTGTGGCCTTCTTCGTGGTGAGCGTCATTTGGACCATCTTCAAGCGAGGACTGCCAGTGCTCTCCTGGGAGATGGTGAGCCAGCTGCCTAGCGGTGGTTTCTACCTGGGCGATGGCGGTGGATTCCTCAATGCCATCGTGGGAAGCCTCTACATCGTGGGCGGCTCCACGGTTCTGGGATTGCTGATAGCCCTGCCCGTGGTCTTCTACATGAACGTGTACCTGAAGCCAAGCTCCAAGTTTGGCTATGTCGCCCGACTCGCCTACGACACCCTCTTTGGCATACCGAGCATCGTGTATGGCTCCTTCGCCTTCACCATCATGGTATGGCTGGGCATCAGGGCATCGCTCGGAGGCGGCATCCTCGTCACCACCCTACTTATAGTTCCGATATTAATCCGCTCGATGGACGAGGTCGCGAAGACCATCCCGAGAGAAATCCTGGAGTCATCTTATAGTCTGGGGGCTACGAGGATTGAGACTATCGGTGTAGTGCTCCGGCAGATTGCGCCAGCCATTGCCACCGCAACCCTGCTCAGCATCGGCCGAGCCATTGGCGATTGCGCCGGCGTGATGTTCACAGCCGGGTTCTCCGACCACATTCCCCATGGGCTCAACCAGCAGGCAGCCACCCTGCCACTGAGTGTGTTCTTCCAGTTGAGCGCCCCGCAAGAGGATGTGCAGAACCGTGCATACGCAGCAGCCGTGGTGCTCACCATCATCGTACTGATGCTGAGCTTTGGAGGACGCTACGTGATGAGCCACTTCTCAAAAAACAAAGTTTAACCTCATAATGACTTTAGAGCATGACACATTATATTATAGCAGACAACCAAGAGTTGACCCGAGCTGGGCTCAAGGCCATCATCCGTTCGAAGTTTCCCGGCGACATCTGCATCGCCGACGACAAAACCGAGCTCATCCTGCAGTTGAAGGAGCATCCTGACAGCATCATACTCCTGGACTATACGCTCTTCGACTTCAATGATGCCAGCAACCTCATGATAGCCGCCGACCGCTTCACCAAGTCACAGTGGATTCTGATTTCCGACGACCTCACTACCGACTTCATCGGACAGATATACTATGGCAGCCGCAACATCAGCATTCTCTTCAAGGATACTCCTGTCAATGACATCACCAATGCCTTGCGGTCTGCCCTAGAAGGTAACCGCTTTTTCTCACAACGAGCCGTGGAACTCTTGCTCAACCACCGACAAAAGGACGATGTGGAGACCAACCTCACCCAGACCGAGCTCGAGATACTGAAGGCGATAGCCCAGGGCAAAACCACCAAGGAGATTGCCAACGAGCGTTTCTCCTCCATTCATACCATCAATACGCATCGCAAGAATATCTTCAGGAAAATAGGCGTCAACTCTGCCCACGAAGCCATCAAGTATGCCTTCCGCTCAGGACTAGTCGATACCAGCGAATTCTATATTTAAAGGTAAAAAAGTAAAAGGGTAAAAGGGTAAAAAAGTAAAAGGGTAAAAAAGTAAAAGGGTAAAAGCAAAGAAAAACGGCAAGGCGGGTAAAAAGATATTGCTTCTTACCCGCCTTTACTTTTTTACCTTTTTACTTTTTTACCTTTAAATCTTATTCCCTTCCTTTGGGAACACAACTGTAGGCTTGAAGGTCTTGGCCTCCTCAAAGTCCATCAAGGCGTATGCGATGATGATGACGGTATCTCCCACCTGAACCTTGCGTGCAGCCGCACCATTCAGGCAGATGCAACCGCTACCACGCTCACCCTTGATAATATAGGTCTCCAAGCGTTCACCGTTATTGTTGTCTACTATCTGAACCTTCTCACCAGCTATCAAGCCGGCGGCATCCATCAAGTCCTCATCTATCGTTATGCTGCCCATGTAGTTGAGGTTGGCCTCTGTCACCTTCACACAATGGAGCTTACTCTTCAATACTTCAATCTGCATAGTTATACTTTCTTAGCCCTTATACTTGATATGGTCGATGAGACGGATAGGAGTCTTGCCGCAATATACGGTGATGCAACCCACCACGTAAGCCGAGTCATCCCAGGCAGCAACATCCTGCAAGGTATCTCCATCCACAATCTCGAAATACTCCACTTCCAGGCCATTCACGGCATTGATGTCAGCCACCACCTTGTCGTGAGTTTCCTTCACGGTGTGGGTCTTGGCATATTCCACGCTAGCCTTCAATGCCTTGTAAATGCTAGGGGCGATGGCACGCTCGTCAGGAGCCAGCAACGTGTTGCGGCTGCTCTTGGCAAGCCCATCTTCCTCACGGATGATAGGACACTCCACAATCTTCACATCACTGCCGATATACTTCACGAGCTGCTTGATGACAGCTATCTGCTGCCAATCCTTCTCACCAAAGTAAGCACGAGTTGGACAAACAATATAGAAGAGGCGGCTCACCACCTGACAAACACCATTGAAATGACCAGGACGCTTGGCACCCTCCATCACAGTAGATACCGGTGGGAACTCGAAGTGACGCTTGTCTGGCGTAGGATACATCTCCTCCACCGAAGGAGCGAACACATAGTCTGCCCCACAAGCCTCAACCAGCTTGCAGTCAGCTTCAAGAGTACGAGGATAACGCTCCAAGTCGCCCTTATCGTTGAATTGTGTAGGGTTCAAGAACACAGACACAACAGTCACACCATCCTCCTTTACGCTGCGCTTGATGAGAGAAGCGTGACCCTCATGAAGCGCACCCATAGTTGGCACGAGGCCAATTTCCTTACCCTCCTTGCGAACATCGAACAGCTCGTTCTGGAGGTCAACAATCTTATTGAATACTTTCATCTTCTTAATCTGTTTTCGGAGTGCAAAATAACAACTTTTTTCTCAAATAAGAAAGAAAAACCCTAAAAATATGCGAATAAATGCCGAAATTCTTCAATTTCAACTAAAAAATGCCGTAATTTGAAGTTTTTTTTGTACCTTTGCACGTAATTCGTAAGAATAAAATTTAAATTTTATGGCAAAGAAAGTATTATTTATCAATCAGGAGATCGACCCATACGTAGCCGAGACCCACATGTCTATCATGGGACGCGAACTACCTCAGAAAATGCAGGAAGCAGGTTTTGAGATTCGCACCTTCATGCCCAAATGGGGCACCATCAACGAGCGTCGCGGACAGTTGCACGAGGTCATTCGCCTGTCTGGTATGAACCTTATCATAGATGACACTGACCACCCTCTGATCATCAAGGTTGCATCTATACCAACAACACGTCAGCAGATTTACTTCATCGACAACGATGATTACTTCAACCGTCGCCAAATGGGCACCGACGAGAAAGGTGTGGAATATGCCGACAACGGCGAGCGTGCCATCTTCTTCGCACGTGGCGTGCTGGAGACCGTCAAGAAACTGCGCTGGCAACCTGATGTCATCGTATGCCAAGGCTGGGTAAGCTCCGTAGTACCTTTCTACATCAAGACCGCTTACGCAGATGAGCCATCCTTCGCCAACTCCAAGGTCATCCTCTCACTCTACACCAATGAGCTGAAGGGCGACCTGGGCACTAACTTCAAGCAGTGCGTGGACTTCAGGGATGCCAAGGCCGAGTTGCTCAGCGACTACAAGGAGAACTTCGACTTCACCGAACTGGGCAAGATGGCCATCGACTATAGCGATGGCATTGTCGAGGGAGAGCAAGAGGCCGACACTACCCTCTTCGACTATGCCAAGGAGAAGAACAAGCCAGTGCTTCCTTATCCAGGCGATGACTTCCAGGATGCCTACAAGACATTCATCAACGAAGTGTGCCCTGATGAGGAATAACATTTGGACAAGACACATTTATCAAGGATAATGAAAATTTTAAGACTATTTACAGCTTTAGTTTTAGCAGCTATCACATTCGCTGCATGCGATGACACAACCGACAACATCGGCTCAACCATCACCAACGATGTAGACAACATCTCCATACAGAGCAAGGTGTTCAATGTTACCTCTCGCTCCATGGTGTCTGGCCCAGTATTGAGCCGCAACAACACGGGTATGATTGGTAAGGTGAAAGACCCTGAGACCGGAACTTATGTCACTGGCGACTACATGACCCAGTTTGGCGTATTGTCCTCCTTTGGGCTCGACACATTGCAGTATATCAAGAACGCATACGACGGAGCACTGGAGGCAGACTCCTGCTTCCTGTTGGTTTCTTACAAGTCTGCCTATGGTGACACCCTCGCACCTATGAAGGTGACCGCCTACGAGATGAGCAAGCCGATGACGGAAGAACAGGAGTATTACTCCGACTATGATGCCTTCGAGCACGGATGGGTAAGCAAGAGCAATTATCACTATAGCCGTACCTATACACTGAACAGCGAGGGAGCGTTCAAGATTTACCTCAACAAGCCTTATACCGATCGCAACGGGAAGACTTGGAAGAACTATGGTTCGTACATCATGAACACATACGTGGAGCACCCAGAGTACTTCAAGAGCAACTACCGCTTCCTCAACAATGTATGCCCAGGCTTCTACATCAAGAACGAGGGCGGAATTGGCAATGTGGTGAACACCTGGAACACCGAGCTTCAACTCTTCTGGTCCATCAAGAAGACCATCAAGGCTAATGACGGCGTTACAGACAGCACGATTACCTCTTACAACTGGAACCGCTTCGACGGAACGGAAGAGGTGTTGCAGCTCAACAAGGTAACCAACGACACCAAGACGCTAGAGAAGCTCGCCAGCGAGGAGACTTGCACTTACCTGAAGTCGCCAGCAGGCATCTTCACCGAGGTGACATTGCCTGTGGAGGAAATCATGAAGGGACACGAGAAGGATACGCTCAATACGGCAACCATCTCCTTCCCTAGAATGAACAACGTAGACAACAACAACGACTATCAGTTTGATGTGCCTGCCAACATCTTGATGGTACAGGCAGACAGTCTCCAGGCTTTCTTCGAAAAGAGCAAGCTCACAGACTATCGTACCTCTTACTATGCTGCTTACAACAAGAGTGGCTCAGGTGTCAAGAATGCCTATACCTTCCAGAACATCAGTAATCTGATTAGTGCGATGTGGAGAAACTACCAGACTCATGGGGCAACGGAAAACTGGAACAAGGTTGTGTTGGTGCCTATCACCCTCACCACTAGCACACAGAACTCCACAACGGTCATCACAAAGATTAATCATGACATGGCGTTGACTTCTACCCGACTGGTAAGGGGAACTGATGATGCCAACAAAGATTACACTACAAAGGACGACAATCAGCGAGTAGCATCCGGCCCTGTACAGATCAAGGTAATCTACAGTAAGTTCAAGGAATAGTCATTCCTGTCGTCAGATTAACAAGCAAGAGATATGGCAGATAATTTTTTGGAACGCCATCGCGAAGAATATGAGCAGCGCAAGGCCGCTTGGCTGAAGAAGAAGAAACTCTTCATGAAGACCAAGCCCAAGGCAAAGCCACAGATAGAGCGTCCTGATGACGAAGCACTATAATAACAGACAAAATAAAAAGCAAGAAAGCGGCTCCTCTGAGTGTCACACTCATGAGGAGCCGCTTTCTTGTGCTTATCCTACAATATGGTAAACTTGGCAAATTTCAAGAGAAGTTGCTTGGTGCCTGAATTGACAAACTCCACGGTTGCCTTGGCATTCTCGCCTGCACCTTCTATCTTCAGAACCGTACCCACGCCGAAGCGCTGATGCTCTATCCTGCAACCTTCACGCAGCCCTGTGCCAGAAGAAGATGATGATGCTGGAGAAGGCGATTCCGATTCACCTCTCGAATAAGCCGAGCGAGAGGAATACGACGAGTGAGAAGTATACGATGGCTTTGGGTCTGCCATAAACTGGGTTGCCACAGGATTGTCCCTACGCTTTTTTGCCCATTCTGGTAAGTCGTCATCCATCTCCCTACGAGCAGGCTTGTCCCAAGGCATTCTTCCACCATAGCCTCCATTCGAGCTGTAGCCTCCATTCGAGCTGTAGCCTCCATTCGAGCCATAGCCTCCATTTGAGCCATAACCTCCTCTATTCGAGCCAAACAACGCCCCACTAGATTCTTCCTGAGCATCTATCAAGCTGGCATCTATCTCATCGATAAAGCGGCTAGGATTATCAAACTCCATCTTGCCATAACGCCAACGGTTCTTGGCATTGGTCAGGATGCAATGTTTCTCGGCACGAGTAATTGCCACATAGAGCAAACGGCGTTCCTCCTCCAACTCACGAGCCGACACCGAGGCTATCGGACTTGGGAAGATGTTCTCTTCCAAGCCAACCACAAACACCGTGGCAAACTCCAAGCCTTTCGCAGCATGCACTGTCATCAGCGACACACGAGGCTCGTCTTTTTCACCCTCGCTATCCGCATCCGTCAGCAAAGCCACATCTTGCAGATAATCGGTGAGGAAAGCCTCGTCCATACGACCCTCCTCTCGCCTTTCCTCCACAAAAGCAGACATACCGCTCAAAAACTCTTCCAAGTTCTCCTGTCTTGCCAAGTCGTCGGCATTTTTGCCCGACATAATATCCTTGCTGATGCCACTCTCCTTGATGATGGCATCACCCATCTCGTAGACATCCGTGGTATGCGAGCGGTCTATGAACGAGCTAATGAGCAGCCTAAAGTTATCCAACTTAGTCTGCGTACCCTTGTTTACGCCCAGCCCATAATGCTCAGGCTCGCCGATTACCTCCCAGAAGCTAACCTGATTCTGATGCGCACAGTTGGCAATCTTGTTCACGGTCGTGGCACCGATGCCACGAGCTGGATAATTGATGATACGCTTGATGGCCTCCTCATCGTCAGGATTGGCAACCAATCGGAAGTAAGCGATAATGTCCTTGATTTCCTTACGCTGATAGAAACTCAAGCCGCCATAGATGCGATAAGGGATGCCCTGCTTGCGAAACTCCTCCTCGAAGCTACGGCTCTGGGCGTTGGTGCGATAAAGGATGGCAAAGTCGCTATACTCGCAACCATCCTCACGCTTGATGCGCTTGATGTCTTTCGATACGATAACCGCCTCTTCCTTATCACTATAGGCTGGCTTGTATTGCAGCTTCTCACCCTTGGCATTCTCGCTGAACACATCCTTAGGTATCTGGTTGCGATTATGGCGAATGAGGCTGTTGGCAGCCTCAACGATGGTCTGGGTAGAGCGATAGTTCTGTTCGAGTTTGAAGAGCTTGGTACCCTTCAGTTGCTTCTGAAAGTTCAGGATGTTGTCGATGTTGGCACCACGGAAACTATAGATACTCTGCGAGTCATCGCCCACGGCACACACACGCTGCTTCTCCT
Organism: Lachnospiraceae bacterium; assembly: GCA_963604545.1. Classification (GTDB taxonomy): domain Bacteria; phylum Bacteroidota; class Bacteroidia; order Bacteroidales; family Bacteroidaceae; genus Prevotella. The sequence continues at coordinate 26,639 of CAVCRI010000012.1, forward strand.
TGCAGAGTTGCATCACGATAGACATCTGCACGTGGTTGGTATCCTGGTACTCATCCACCAAGATATAGTCGAAACGCTCGGCATACTTGCGGCGTATCTCCTCATTCTCCTTGAAAAGCTGGAAGGTCAGCGTCAGCAAGTCATCAAAATCCATGGCATTGGCTTGCTTGCATCGCTGTTGGTAAGCCACAAATATCTTGCCTATCTCTGGCATCTTGGCACGTTGGTTCTGCTCATAGATGGCTTGGTCGCTGGCATAGCTCTCGGCACTCACAAGATTGTTCTTAGCCATCGAAATCTTGGAGTGAACAGCAGCAGGCTTATAATCCTTATCGCTCAATCCCATCTCCTTGATGATAGCCTTGATCAGCGAACGAGAGTCGGTCTCATCATAAATGGTAAAATTGTTGTTGAAGCCGATGTGTTCAGCCTCAGCACGGAGGATGCGGGAAAAGATGCTATGAAAGGTACCCATATATAGATGTTGGGCGAGGTCTTCTCCCACCAGTTTGCTGATACGCTCCCTCATCTCCTTCGCCGCCTTATTGGTAAAGGTGAGTGCCATGATGCTCCAAGGCTTCATGCCCTGGCTCAGCAGATAAGCTATCTTATAGGTTAGCACACGTGTCTTGCCCGAACCTGCGCCAGCTATCACCAGCGAAGGTCCGTCAATATATTCCACAGCCTTTCGCTGCGCTTCATTCAAGTCGTTCAGTAAATCCATTTATTTTCCTTTATATCCTCCTACAGCTGTACTTGGGTCCACATCCTCACCCTCACGAGGGAAGGCAGGGATAAATTTCATCTGATGCTCTATCTGGCGCTGGCGTTTTCTCATATAGGGGCTAGGATGCAGCGAGCTAAACTTCCTAGGGTTTGGCAAGGTAGCGGCAATCAGGGCACACTCATCACGGAAGAGGTCTTTCGCCTCCTTGTTGAAGTGATACTCTGCCACGGCATCCACGCCATAGATGCCCGGTCCCATCTCGATGCTGTTGAGATAGACTTCCATGATACGCTGCTTGCTCCACATCATTTCGATGAGGAAGGTGAAATACACCTCGAATCCCTTGCGAGTCCACGAGCGACCTGGCCACAAGAACACGTTCTTGGCTGTCTGCTGACTGATGGTGCTGGCTCCATGCACCTTTCCACCTCGTGCATTGTTCTTAGCCGCACTCTCGATGGCATTGAAGTCGAAGCCATGATGCTTCAGGAATCGTGCATCCTCACTCGCCATCACTGCCACAGGCATGTGGGGAGAAATCTTATCCATCGAAACCCAGTGATGATGCAAGGTAATACTCTCGCCATCAGCCACTTGTTGGAAGCAGCGGATAATCATGAGCGGCGTTAAGTATACTGGTATAAACCTATATGCTACTACAGCAAGAATGGTGGTACTGAAAAACAGCACCACCACCCATCTGATTATATTCTTGACTTTTTTCAAAATCATCTATTGTTTTCTTCCCAACAGGGAAGCTGCGTTATACACTCTTTACTTCAAAGTACCATTGTTGGCTGCGTTAACCATCGCCTGGCTTGCATACATGTAAACCTCTACACGACGGTTAGCCTGACGACCAGCTGCTGTTGAGTTGTCAGCCACTGGGTTAGAAGAGCCCAAGCCCTGAACTGACTTCACCTGGCTATTCTGCACGCCACAAGAGCTCAGGTAGTTGTATACAGACTTAGCACGGTTCTCGCTCAAAGGCAAGTTGATGCCATCGTTACCAGTGTTGTCAGTATAACCCTGGATGGCAACCTCACAGTCGGTATTGTTCTTCAATACCTGAGCGAACTTAGCCAAGTCGTTCTTAGCATTGGCGTTGAGGGCATACTTGTTGGTCTGGAAGAGGATACCAGAATCGAATGTCACCTTAACGGCAGCCAAGCCATTGGCATCAGTTACAGTCTCCACCTGGGCATTCTGCACCTGCTGAGCCTGCTGCTTAACCTTATCCATGTGCTTGCCAATCAAGTTACCTGCTGTACCACCTACGGCTGCACCGATAGCTGCACCAACGGCTGCACCTGTACCACGATGGCTATTGTTCAACAAACCACCCACGATAGCACCGAGGGCTGCACCAGCACCAGCACCAGCAGCAGTACCAGTCTTCTGGCTTGTTCCACAACTTCCCATAACAAGCAGCATAGAGAGCACTGCAACACCAAATTTCATCTTTTTCATTTCTAAATCTCCTATATTTTTGTTATTTATTGCAAAGATACGTCTTTTTTCTCCAATATGGAGAGTTTTCTAATATTTTTTTGTAATTTTGCAGCAAAATTAATGGTAATTGCACAAATGGCAAAGGGGAAACTCCTATTTCGAGTGGAGAAATCCCTAAAAGGATACTCTTCTCGGCAAACCGATAGAGTGATTCCCGATTACACCTTAATTATATTAAATGGAATATAAAAATAAAAAAATACATTATTAAGTAATATGGCTAAAGAACTTAAGAATTTGACCAAGCGCGCTGACAACTACAGTCAGTGGTACAATGACTTGGTAGTGAAGGCTGACCTCGCTGAGTTGTCACCAGTTCGTGGTTGTATGATTATCAAACCATACGGCTACGCCATCTGGGAGAAGATGCAGCAGCAGCTCGACAAGATGTTTAAGCAGACAGGTGTACAGAACGCATACTTCCCTCTCCTCATCCCGAAGAGCTTCTTCTCTCGTGAGGCTGAGCACGTGGCTGGTTTCGCCAAGGAGTGTGCCGTGGTTACACACTATCGCCTCAAGGCTTCAGAGGATGGCAAGAGCGTGGATGTTGACCCAGCTGCCAAGCTCGACGAGGAGTTGATTATCCGTCCTACATCAGAGACCATCATCTGGAACACTTATAAGAACTGGATTCACTCTTGGCGCGACCTCCCTATCCTCTGCAACCAGTGGTGTAACGTGATGCGTTGGGAGATGCGTACTCGTCCATTCCTCCGTACATCAGAGTTCTTGTGGCAGGAAGGTCACACCGCTCACGCCACCAAGGAAGAGGCTGAGGCTAAGGCTCAGGAGATGTTGAAGGTTTACGCTGATTTCGCCGAGAACTATATGGGCGTGCCTGTATTGCAGGGTGTGAAGAGTGAGACTGAGCGTTTTGCCGGTGCCCTCAACACTTATACCATCGAGGCTATGATGCAGGACGGCAAGGCTCTCCAGAGTGGTACATCTCACTTCTTGGGTCAGAACTTCGCCAAGAGTTTCGATGTTACTTATCTTAACAAGGAGAACAAGCCTGAGTATGTTTGGGCTACCTCTTGGGGTGTGTCTACCCGCTTGATGGGTGCCCTCATCATGGTTCACAGCGATGACAACGGTCTTGTGTTGCCTCCTAAGTTGGCTCCTATCCAGGTAGTCATCGTTCCTATCAACAAGGGCGAGGAGCAGTTGGCTCAGATTACAGCCAAGTTGCAGCCAGTTATCGACAAGTTCCGTGAGTTGGGCATCAGCGTGAAGTATGATGACAACACTGCTAAGCGTCCAGGCTTCAAGTTCGCCGACTACGAGTTGAAGGGTGTTCCTGTACGTCTCGCCATGGGTGGTCGTGACTTGGAGAACAACACCATCGAGATTATGCGTCGTGATACTTTGGAGAAGGAGAACGTTAGCTTCGACGGTATCGTGGAGCGTGTACAGGCGATGTTGGAAGACATCCAGAAGAACATCTTCGAGAAGGCTCGCGCTTATCGTGACGCTCACGTCTATGAGTGCGACAACTACGAGGAGTTCAAGGAGCGTGTGAAGGACGGTGGTTTCTTCCTCTGCCACTGGGACGGCACAGCCGAGACCGAGGCTAAGATTAAGGAGGAGACACAGGCAACCATCCGTTGCGTGCCTTTCGCTTACGAGCAGACTCCAGGTGTCGACATGGTTAGCGGCAAGCCAGCCGTAGCTCGTGTCATCATCGCAAGAAGCTATTAATTTCAGAATTCAATCACCTTTTAAAATATAAGGTCGTCATGTTTTTGAGGCAGCTATATCTCTACATCATCTTTGTGATGTCCATGGTCTTCGGAGGCTATGGTGAGGTATCGGCTGCCTCAAATTCTTCTCAAGGTTCTTACCCCGACTCTTCGGATCGACTACAGAAGGTAGAGCATAAGCATCAGATGCCCGATGCCCAACTAGAGGATGCTTCGGTGGCGGCTTACAGAGTATGCAGCAGCCGTCCGCAGCGATTATTGCCTACGGGCAACATCCATTCTTCCAGCGGCAATGCCGAGAATAGTAGATTGCTTTTTAATAGAACCCGATTCTTATCATCCCTTTTATCCGCTGTATTTGGTGGCATGGAGCCATTCCGTCAGGAGTCAGCCCCCATCCACTTTGATGTCGCCAGCAAGTATTATGTCATTTGCCTGCGGCATCTCCGGTGCTAACCCACTTTTTCTTTATATATATAATAAGGTATAGGCATTCCCGCAAGGTTGGGTGCTTATTGCCGCTTCACACCCCTACCCTAACAATTAGAAAAACAGTTCAATATATATTTAGAAAAAGAAAATACAAGATATGGCTAAAATAAACCATTTGGAGATGGGACCTGTCGTAATGGGTCTCGAAAAGGTAACAGTAAAGAAAGGTTTCTTGGGTATGAGCATCAAGCTCATCTACAACCCTACAAATAGTGTGATTAAGATTAAGGAAAACGAGTACTCGGCAGAGGACGGCAGAAAGCTCTCCGACATTCTCTGTGAAAATCCAGAGAATGTGGAGGCAGCCATCGCCAAGTTCCCAGTTTCCGCCATCGGGATGGGCAACGTGAAGCTACAGGCTTGTATCTCGGAAGACCATCAGTTTGCAGCCGTCCAGCTCTTGCAGTTCAAGGACTTCGGCTACCAACCGACAACCGAGGTGCATATCTATGAGGGAAAGGCAGCAGAGGCTTTCGCCAAGCTGTTCTGAGAATACGGTCTCTAAAGACCAAGAATGCAGTCACTTAAAACTGAGAATACAGTTGAAAGAGACTGATTATACGGTGTGTTGACTGCCGTCGGCAGAGCAGCTGACGGTAGTCAACAGACTTGCCGACTATAGTCAGCAGACCTGCTGACGGTAGTCGGCATCCCGTAAGAGATAGGCTCTTGCACTCAAGAAGATACTTGCTTGAACCTGAGAAGATACTTGTTTGAACCTGAGAAGATGCTTAACTGAACTCAAAGAGATACTTACTTGAACTCTAGGAGATACATCCATGAGTTCAACCTGATATTTAAGATATTTAATAAGATTATGAACGGATTATATACAATATTACTTCTTATACTGAGCAACATCTTCATGACCATCGCTTGGTACGGACATCTCAAGTTGCAGCAGACAGGCGTGAGCAGTCACTGGCCTTTGATAGGAGTCATAGTGTTCAGTTGGGCGATAGCCTTCTTCGAGTATTGCTGCCAAGTTCCAGCCAATCGCATAGGTTTCGTTGACAACGGCGGACCCTTCTCTCTTGTACAGCTCAAGGTGATACAGGAGTGCGTCTCCCTCATCGTTTTCGCCATCATCGCCAACATTCTCTTCCAGGGACAAGGCTTGCACTGGAACCACTTTGCCGCCTTCGTTTGCCTGATAGCCGCCGTCTACTTCGTGTTCATGAAATAAAACCGCCCGAAATATTTGGTGTTTTCATTTATTTGTCGTACCTTTGCCTGCAACAAAATAAGACACTTATGGTAACAAAGGACAAACTGATAGAGCGCTTCAAAAGATTACCAAAAGACTTTACCTTCGATGAACTCACTCGCCTATTAGAAATATATGGCTTTGAGATTTCAAACAAAGGAAAGACCTCTGGTTCTCGCGTCGTGTTCAAAAATGGTGACTTGAAGCCTATCATGCTCCATAAGCCACACCCAGGAAACATTGTGAAAGGCTATGCCTTGAAACAAGTTTTCAATTATCTAAAGGAAGTAGGACTGATAAAATAACAATAGCGTTATGAATACATTAAAATACAAAGGATTCATTGGTTCGGTCGATTTCAGCGAGGAAGACAATGTCTTTTTTGGAAAGATTGAAGGTATCGATGGACTCGTAAACTATGAAGGTTCAAGCGTTGATGAACTTAAATCTGCTTTTCATGAGGCAGTTAATGATTATCTTGTTTATTGCAAAGAAGAGGGCATCGTACCTCATAAAAGCTATTCAGGCATGCTTAACATCAGAATTTCCCCTGATATTCATCGCCAGATAGCTGTTCTTGCAAACAAAGCAGGAGTATCCATCAATGCTTTCATCAAACAAGCACTCAACAGAGAAGTAGCCGCATTAGCTTAACCCCCAATGCTACTACGCTCAAAGATAATATGTACAACAATTAAAACAAGAAAATATAAGAAACAGAAAATAAAGAGAATTACAACATAATAAGATATTAAACTTGCGTTTACTAATTTGTTCGGAAACACTTAAATTTGGCGATTTAAAGTATGTACTAACGAATGAATAAGTTCTGTGAACGCCTGCGCTATAGCGTGGGCGGAACTTATCGTATGAACGGGCATCGCCAAAGCCTAAGTGTTGATAAGGGAAGCCTGCGCTTCTTCTTTGTCTTCACTTCATCAAGGCTTTAATATGGGAATGGTTCTTTAGCTGATTTCTCGGTCGATGCCCGTTTTACTCCGATAACGATTTAGTTCCAGACGCAGCAAAATGCTA
>CAVCRI010000013.1:0-31487 GCA_963604545.1 Lachnospiraceae bacterium
TTGTTTTGCTTAGTTTTTTGCTTGGCTGAACTGTATAGATAGTGTATGAAACAGGAAAAGGACATAGAAAGAATGTTTCGTCAGCATTATGAGAAGATGTATAATCTGGCCAGATGCATCCTCTCCGATGATGATGAAAGCAAGGATGTGGTGAGCGAAGTCTTTACCGCGATTCTTGCAGATGATGTAGTCCTGATGCCTGAGAGTGAGGAAGGATTCTTGATGAGGAGCGTTCGCAACCGATGCCTCAACCTGATAGCCCACAAGGGCGTGAAGGAGAGGGTGGCGAAGTTGCTGATAGATGATGCCGATGTCATCTTGTCGGATGAAACCGATGAGCGACTGGAGCAACTGATGCTTCTCATCGAAGACCTCGAACCTCCCATCCGAAAGCAAATCTTCCGCTTGCGCTATCTCAAGGAAATGTCTTATCAAGAGGTGGCGGATGAGGTGGGAGTGAGCAAGGTGACGGTGTTCAACCATCTCTCGCAGGCAATGGACTGGATAAGAAAACATTTTAAAAAGGAGCAAAACAATGACAAACAAAGGTTTTAACAAGAGTAAAGAAGAGAAGCGACAGATGTTCTTCGATATGCAGGAACATCCCGATCGCTATACGGACGAGCAGGTGGAAAGTTTGCTTGCCGATGAGGACATGAAGGAATTCTTTCACGACATGGCGATGGCTAGAATGGCAATGAAGAAGGGGAATCCAAAGGAAGTGAATGTGGATGAAGCGTGGAAAGAGTTTGCTGGTAAGCAAGGACTCAAGGCGGATAATGCTTGGCAATCATCCGATGCTTCTATGAGTTCTGCCAGCACTAATCGCTGGAAGATTGCAGCATCCATCATTGGTGTCATTTTTCTCTCAGGCATTACTTTCGCCGCAATCCATTCAGGCTTATTCCGCTCATCCTCTTCGGATGAGGCGAACCAAGTCAAGACGGAGCAAGTGTCTTCTAACGATGATTTGAGTAAGACGGATAGCATCAAGGCGAATGCTACAGAGAAGGCAGATAGCCTCGACCTTAAACCTGTTGTCTTTGACAATGCCGAGTTGGGCGATGTCGTATCGCAGCTTGCTGCCTTCTATCATGTCAAGGTGGAGTTTGACAATGCGGAAGCACAGCATATCCGTATCTTCTTCAATTGGGACAAGACCAAGACATTGAAGCAGAACCTCGACATCTTGAATGCTTTCGAGCGCATACAGATTACGGAAGAGAATGGAACTTTAAAAGTGGAGTAGGTTATGAGAGAGATTGTTGAAAGGAATATGATGAAAGGATGCGTCAAAAGACAGAAGAGAATACTTGGGCTGAAAACTATCCTATTTGCGCTAGCCCTTTGCTTGATTCCAAGCAATATGTCAGCCCAGCGCATTACCCGACAATATAATAATGTGTCATTTTCAGCGGCATTGAAGGATTTGAATGCCCGACAGGATAAGTACGCCATCAACTTTGTGTATGACGAGTTGGAGGACTTCAAGGTGACGAAGAGCATTCGCAATCAGAGCGTTCCCGATGCCATCATGCAGTTGATAGGCTTTTATCCCATCAAGATGACGCAGATGGATAATGTCATCGTAGTGGAATGCACGCAGAAAGCTCCTACCAAGATGATAGGTCGTATAGTCGATACCCATCATCGCCCAGTGGATTTTGCGAATGTAGCCTTGCTCAATGTTCGTGATTCCAGCTTTATCACAGGTGGCGTGACAAATGAGAATGGTCAGTTTGTGATTCCTTGCGAGGCGAGAAAGGCTATTGTAAAGGTGAGTTGTGTAGGCTATCAGACTGCAAGCAATATTTATTCGACAGGCAAGATTGGGGCGATAACCTTGAAGGAGGCGACGATGAATCTGCAAAAGGTTGTGGTGAAGGCTACTCGCCCAAAAACCAAGCTAACCCATGATGGATTCCAAACCCAAGTGCAGGGAACGGTGCTGAGTGATGCAGGTATGGCGACGGATTTGTTGAAGCAAGTGCCACGTGTGAGAGTGGATAAGGATGGCAACTGTTCCGTCTTTGGCAAGGGAACTCCTGAGATTTATATCAATGGAAGAAAGTTGACCGATAAGAACGAGTTGCAAACATTGTCGTCGAAGGATGTAAAGAACGTGACAGTCATTACTACGCCAGGTGCGCAATATGATGCGACCGTCAATTCCGTGATTCGTATAACGACTGTCAAGAAGCAAGGTTATGGATGGAGTGGCAACTTCCAGTCGAAGTATAGCTTTGCGATGAAGAATAATTGGCAAGAGCAAGCCAACCTCAATTATCGTATTGGTGGACTAGATGTTTTCGGTGGTGCGATGTGGAGTAATTGGTATTCTTATGATAAGTTGGGATTGGAAGAACATATTAACGGTGCTCATCATCAAATTCTTCAGAACTCAAAAGGAAGTCTTGATGGAAGAATGTATGGATGGGATGCGAATTTCGGCTTTAACTATGAAATTAATGCGAACCATTCCTTTGGTATGAAATATAAATATGGTTTGGGCAAATACAAGTCTTTTACCATTCAGCAGAAGTATTCCATCTTTGAGGATGATGTTCACCAAGGCGATGTCGATTACTTGAATGATGAATCTGCTTCGAAACGAGGTCCTATCCATGAGACAGACTTCTATTATAAAGGGAAGGTCGGCAAATGGAACATAGACTTGAATACCACAACTCTATGGCGAACCAACGACCAAATACAGAAAGCCACGGAAACGAGTTATGACTTGGGCGACCAAGTGGTTGGCTCCAACAGCCATACCACAGGCAAACTGTTGGCAGGAAAATTGGTTGTCTCTTATCCATTGACCGATAAGCTCAACATTGATTTCGGTTCGGAATATACCCATTCCGATAGCCATACCAATAACCAGAATGAGGGAGGAGTGGCTGCATCCAATGACTCTAAAATCAAGGAGCAGAATATCGCAGGCTTTGCTGAGGCAGGATTGACCTTGGGAGATTATTATCTGAATGCTGGTCTCCGATATGAGCATGTCAAGTCTGATTATTATGCAGAGGGAGTGCTCAATCCCGATATGAGCCGAAAGTATGACAATGTGTTCCCAAATCTGTCCGTAGGATATGACAAGGGCAAGTGGCATACATCCTTGAGCTTCTCATCCAAGACCTATCGTCCTAGCTATTTCCGTCTTTCAGGCTATACTCGCTATACGAGCCGCCATTCCTACGAGAGTGGCAATCCAAACTTGCGCCCGACGGATAGCTATCATTTGGAATGGGATGCCCAGTATTCTTGGTTGAATTTCTCGGCCGAATACCTTTATAATAAGAATGCCTCGGTTTATATGGTGAAACCTTTCCAGGATGATGCGGACATCGCCTTGATGTATTATGAGAATGTTGATAAGATTCAGAACTTGAAGTTCTTCTTGGAGGCGACTCCTGTGATAGGTGCATGGCATTTGGATTATACCGTGGGTATGGTAAACCAGTTCTTTGATGCGAAGAAATATGGTAGCGACTATAATGCCAATCGCCCTTCGCTCTATTTGGATTTGGAGAACACGTTTGTTCTTCCTCATAACTGGACGATTCGTTTGGACTACTCCTATCAGTCTCGCAACTATCGCGAACTAGGCGTGAATAATGCCTGGAGTTCATTGGATGTGTATTTAGCCAAGTCGTTCTTGCAGAAGCGTTTGGTCATTAGGTTAGAAGCGAATGATTTGTTGTTGGGACAGAATCAAAGTTGGCAATACAAGGGTGCTTATACGCATTTCAAGAGAACTGGTATTGACAACACCCGAAGCATCGGAATCAATGTAACCTACAACTTCAATGCCACCAAGAGCAAGTACAAGGGTACGGGCGCTGGTAATGCAGAGAAAAGTAGATTGTAGAGCTATTAAATCTAGCAGGATATTATCTCAACGATAAAATCGGTCAAGCGAAGGCAAATCATCAATAAAAGATGTTTGCTCTTTGCTTGACCGATTTCTTTTTCCAGTTTTTCTTTTCTATTTCATTGCTTTCAATCTCTTGCAGAGCGGAAGGATGAGGGCAAGGCAGATGATGGCTCCCGTGACCATCACGATGCTCGACGTAATCTCTATCTTGCCCAATGCCACGATAGGGCTGGAGATGGCTCCTGCCACAAAACCAGATGCTCCGAAGATGGCACTGGCTGCACCAGCGTTCTTGCGTTCCGCATCCAGGGCGGTGGCGGTAAGTCCCGGTTGCATCAGTCCGAAACTAATCATCAGGTAGATGTAGAATCCCATGACCACTATCAAGTTGGCATGTACGAAGAGACAGAACGAGAGGCAGACGGCGGCTATCAGAAAGTCGATGCCTCCGCATTTCAACGCCGTATTGGTATGCTTGAATTGTGGTGCGATGGCAGTTCCGATACCGATGGTGAGGGCATTCAAGGCAAAGCAGAGACTGAAATAGAAAGGCGACAGACCGTAGAGCTGTTGCAGGATGAAAGGGGAGGAGGCGATGTAGGCGAAGAAGGTAAACATACATGCCATCTCCGCCAGGGTGCTCAGCGAGAACAGACTGTTGCGGAACACTCGGAAGAGGTTGGCATATACCTGCATCATGCTCTCCTGCAAACGCTGCTCGGGCTTCAAGGTCTCAGGCAATCGCATGCTGCACAACATGAGGATGATGCCGATGCCCAATAAGAGGGCAAACACGCCTTGCCAGTTGGTTACGCCCGACATGATTCCACCTATCACAGGGGCGCAAACAGGGGCGATGCCATTGATGGAGCCCAAGATGGCCATGAAGTTGGCGAGTTCCTTGCCGCTATACATGTCGGTGCTCATGCTCTTCGAGATGACGATGCCGCCAGCACCCGCCAACCCTTGGAAGATGCGCATCAAGTTGAAGAGATAGATGTTGGGGGCAAAGATGCAGAGCACGGAGGCGATGGCAAACATGAGCATCGAACCCACGAGAATCTTCTTGCGCCCAAACTTGTCGGTCAAGGGACCGATGAACACTTGTCCTATCGCTAGTCCTATCATTCCCGTGGTAAGGCTCAGCGAAGCCAAGGCAGGAGAGGTGTGGAAATACTCCGACATCTCTGGGAGAGTCGGCAGATAGAAGTCGGTGATGAACGGACCGAATGCCGTCAGCATACCTAGTGTGGCAGGGATGAAAATCCCTATTTTCTTTTTCATATTTTACTCCTTGTTATCTATGTTAATACCTATTGTTCTTGCTTTTTGCATATTGCGTTACGGAATTTTATGAAAAGGCAAATATGCTTTTGCGAGTGCAAAATTACTCCAAATGTTTTAGAGCGACAAAGATATTAACAAACTTTGGAAAAATAAAGAACTCCGCCGTTGGACTGTAGGGATTCCAATGGCGGAGTTCTTGTTATAAGAGGGGATTAAAGTCTGCCTCTTTCTTCGTTGTTGCTATGTTCGATGCGAGCGTTTCGCTTTTGCTAGCCCCAATGAATGTTATAGTTGACATTCTGGGAAAGGTATGGGCATGAGGTGATGACCTTTCGAGTCTGATATACCTCTTGCATCTTGTATTGCATCTTTGCGGTATTGGAACTATTTTCCGCTTGTTTGCGGTATCATAATATTGAGAGAGAGTTTACAATCTATTCTTCTCTGCATTACCAGCACCAGTACCTTTGTACTTGTTATTAGCTGTATTGAAGCGATAGCGTACAACCAAGCCGATGCAACGATAATATTCATAGCAATCTTTGGTAATAGAAGTTCGGCTGCCATAGGTAGTCCATCGCTCCTTGCTCTGTCTGAACAAATCGTTGGCAAACAGGCTAACCTGCCAAGCTTCCTTGCAGAATGTCTTGGAAAGGCGAATGTCCATCTGGCTATAAGGCTTCGTATATTGCAAACCATCATGTACACTGGTACGATATTTCATATTCAGATAAGCCTTTATGGTCTTGCTAATATCAAAGCGATTATTGCATTTAAGACGGAAACTCGGCTTGCTCGTAATGCCTTCGATGTCGAATCCTGCCGTACTAAGAAATGTCTGGCTATAGTCTATCTCAAACATCGGATTATACCAACCGAAACGTGGCTCTGCCACCAAAGAAGCATACAAATCCTGCTCATTAGAGAAATTCAAGCTTCTTTGAAATATGATGTCTTTACCTTGGTAAAGTGTCGATGTCCAAATCATTGGCTTGTCTATATAGCTGTAACCTGCGTTGAGGGAAAGCCATTTGTAAACGACATTCAAGTCGATGTTGCTGATGACGCAAGGACGCAAATAAGGATTGCCTCCCTCGTACAAATATCGGTTGTCGTATTGCACCTCATTGCGAAGACTGCTATAGTTCGGTCGCTTCGTCTTATTGGTATAAGCCAAGGTTGTGTTCCATTTGTTCTTGTTCCATGACAGGGAGATGGATGGAAACCAATTTGAATACTTGCGGCTTGGATCTTCCTGCCATTCGCCAAACGAATAATAGTCTGACCAAACATGCTCGTATCTAAGCCCAGCATTAAGCGACAAATCGCCAAGGGGCATTGCATATTCTGCAAAACCTGCCAGATTTCGTTCCTTGATTTCTGTATTCGAAGCATCCACAAGTCCTTCCTCATTGACATAACTACCCTTTATCTGTGAAGAAGTCAACTCCGTACCTATATGAATCGAACCTTTCCATATCGGATACGAAAACATCAGTTTGCCAGCAAACATCTTGCTATGTTGGTCATTGCGAGTGTGAACATCACGACTTTCTAATTCATCGCTTGTTTCAGAAGTGTTCATATCCCTACTTTGCTTCTTGCTGACATACGTCCCATTGAAATCTATTCCGAGTTTGCCCATCTTTCCCAAGTAGAAAGCATTGAGATTGTGAGTTGGACCAAAGTCAGTTCTCTCATCTAGAAACCTGTCAATATAACCTATCCGCTCCCCATTTTCAACGATTTCCTGATAGTTATTCAGCGTATAACCTTTGCCTGTCGCATCATCGTACTCATACGTCATTCCGAACGAGTTGCTTTCATCAAAAGTATAATCGAATCCTATTTTTGCATCAGAACTTTTCGTGCGATAAGCCATCGGACAAGCTTGTACCACCGTTATCTCCTTCGAGCCATTGAGCTGGTTGGTAAGCGTGTTCTCAAAACTATGTGGCATAGAAATCAACCAAGTCTCACCAAACACCTCCAACTTGTCTGTATGATACCCAAGTTCCAAATCTTCGTATCCTGCCCAATACTTGTTATAGGATGTTTGCGCATAGTTCTCGCCACTCCATCCTTCACCTTGCTTTTTGATAGTCTTGATTCGTATCACGGATTGGACAGTGGCATCATACTTGGCACCAGGGGCAGTGATGAGTTCTACGCTTTTCACTTCATTGGATTTCAACTGCTCCAGTTCTGCATTGCTTCTCACTTGCTTGTTGTTGATGTAAATAAGCGGAGTTCCCTTGGCAAACACATTCACTGTGCCATCCGCTCCCACATCTACACGTGGCATCTCTCGAAGAATATCCGTAGCCGTTCCGATTTTTGCCAAATCAGAATTCTCGATATTGACCATCAGTCCCTCCTTTCCCATCTTAAAGGAGTTGCGCATAGCCTTTACCGTCACCCCTTTCAGATTGACGGTATTCTCATGAAGCGTTATATTTCCTATCCTACCAGTTTCGTAGAGATGGCTTGCCGTCTGATACCCCACGCAACTCACCCTTACAATAGCCTTTCTCGCCTCGCAAGGAATCACAAACTGACCGTTCTCATTCGTCACACCACCTGTAATAAAGCTAGAATCACGGACATTGAGCAAGGCGACATTGGCGAAATCCACTGGACGGGAATGCTTATCCACGATACGGCCAATCATCTTGGTGGAAGTCTTTTGAATACATTCCACAATGATAACATTGCCTACTTGTTTCATCTTTATGGGATAAAAGCCTATCAACTGCATTATGGCATCGGGAACGCTCTGATTGCGAATGCTCTTTGTCACATTGAAATCTTCCAACTCGTCATACACAAAGTTGATGACATACTTATCCTGTCGGGCATTCAAATCTTTCAATGCTGCAGAGAATGACACATCATTATATTGGTGAGTAATGCGCTGGGCAAATGTTTGCTGTTGAAAGCAAATGGCACAGAGCATTACCACCAAGAGTTTTTTCATTTTCTTTGATGCTGTTTTCTTACTCATATTTTCTGTCCTTTTTCTGATTATATGCTACTAATACAGTTCAGCTAGGCAAAAAACTAAGCAAAACAACAACTTTTTTCAAAATTTATAGAAAAAAATAACGACTCCTTGTTTTCCACAAAGCCATAGGATGAAAGTCGTATCTTACGCCCCATGGAAGAGGTATTCCTTCTGAATCTTAGCGGTGAGGCGAGTGAAGAGCTCATCCACCAAATCATCGGCTACCTCGATGGCATGGTTCAGAAGTCGGTCGGAGAACTGCTGGAGCAGGTCTTGTGCCTTCATCGGACTCTCCTTGTAGAGCTTCAGGTATTCAGCCTCCATCTCCTTCTGGCGCTGGTCATTCTCTTCCTCCAACTTCTTGTAGGTCTCCTTGATGATAGGAGCGAAGTGGTTGTAGTCGGTCATACCGAGTGTCATCACCTTGCGGAAACGCCAGTAGGCTGTATCGTCCTTGCACTTGCCACTTCCGATGTGGGTGTAAAGCTCAGGGAATGACTTCACGCCTTGGTAGAGTGGGAGGAAGACGCTGAGGTCGCCCATGCCCATTGCCACGTAGGTGATGTGACCGATGGCATGAGGCAGGTTCTTGCGTACCTGAATGATGTGAGTTTGGGTGGTACGGAAGATGGAAACAGGGCGATAAGGCTCCTTGCCATTCTCATGCAGATATGGGTCGTGGTCGGTATTATCGTAGTGGAAACGGAATGCCGTGCGAAGGTCTGTCAGGGAAATCTTGTGGGCTGCCTTGGCGAAAACAGGAAAAGTGTTCTTGGTGACATCGCTCTGGATGGCAGGGGAGAACATCTGCTGCAAGCCCCATACGCGTGGGTAGTTGTAGGTGGTGTCGAGCTTCTCGTCACGAGAGTATGCCTCGTGGAAGTCGAACTTCGCCTTGCCATTCTTGTCTTTCTCGGCGTGGGCATCATTTGGATTGTAGAGACCGTGCTCGATGGCAAACTCTATCAGGTTTGGAGAAGCCATGAAGTTCTCCTTGTCCTCTGGGTCGTATTCACGGAAACGGCTCTGGTTGCCGGTTACAAAGTACTGGTCCTTTGGCATGCGGCAAGCCAACCAGTGGTGACCGCAAGCATTCTCCAGGTACCAAGTTTCCTTATCGTCGATGAAGCCGATGCCGAAACCTTCTGCCGAACCGTATTTCTCGATGAGCTTGCCCAGTCGCTCTGCGCCCTCACGAGCGGTACGCACGTATGGCAACACGATGTTGTAGGTGCAGTTCTCAGCAAGTCCATTCTCCACGTATGGGTCGAAACTCAGAGCCTTGTCGGAAGAGAAGATAGTCTCGGTGGAGCTCATGCCCACGCCAGCAGTATTGAAACCAGCGCTTCCCCATTCGCCAGGGAATTGGTAATCAGGCAATCCCGTATATCCCAAAGCCTCCTTTGGCAATGAGCAACGGAACTTGCTGTCCTTTGCCACAAACTCCTCAGGACCAAAACTCGTGTCTTCATGCTTTTCGATGTTGATAGCCATCAAGGCATCGAAGTCGCTGGAGCGACACAAGTACTTGGCTCCATCCTCACTCTGTTCCTCGCCTACGATAATCGTAGTGCATTCTGATGGCAGTTGGCTCTGTCGAGCACTTACCTTGGAAGACTGTTGGCTCATTCTAGCCTCAACAGTCTGGTTGCTTTCCTTTTCCATCATACTCGTAATTTAATGAATTTCGAGGGCAAAAGTACGGATAATATTTGTAATAACGTAAAAAAATGGAAGAAATGCTTATTATTTTTCAATATTTTTTCTGTGTTTGACAAAAAGTTAGTAATTTAGCACCGTGAAAAGTCAGAAGATTAACAAAAACATTATAAAAACGTAAGAATATGGTAATAGATTTTGAAAAGATTGCTGAGGCTCATTTGGAGGGTTTCAAAGGTGGCAATGGTAAGTTGGACACTCGAAACTATGTAGATGATAAGGTAAAGATTATGTATTCTACTCTTCGCCCAGGTGCTTCCTCGGGTCTTCATACCCACGAGGGAAACTGTGAGATAGTATACATCGTGAGTGGTACGGCAACATTCCATTATGACGATGAAGTGGAGGTGGTTCGCCAAGGACAGGTGCATTATTGTCCGATGAACCATTCTCACTACATGGAGAATCTTGCCGATCATGATTTGGTGTATCTAGCCATCGTGCCAGAACATCATTAAGTTTTCATGTTATGGCAAAGCGTGAATATGTTGAGGCCAACAAGCGTTGGCTAGAGGAAAAGGCTCAAGAGGAGGGCGTGCAAGCCCTTCCTCGTGGCATATATTATAAGGTGTTGAAGTCGGGAAATCAAAAGGGACCTCAACCTACCAAGCGCAGCATCGTGACGGCTCATTATACGGGTTGGACTATCAACGGCAAGAAGTTTGACTCCAGTCGTGGTGGCACTCCATTTGCCATGCGTCTGAGCGACTTGATAGATGGCTGGAATGTGGCGATGCAGCAGATGCATGTGGGCGACCAGTGGGAACTCTACATCCCGGCAGAGATGGGATATGGCAAGTTCTCCCAGCCAGGAATCCCTGGTGGTTCTACCTTGATCTTTGAGGTAGAGTTACTAGGAGTAGGATGATATAAGAATCCCCAGAAACCATCAACTTGGTTTCTGGGGATTCTTTGTAATCTCTTGATTTTACGTAAGATTCCATTTGCCCATACACGAAAGTGTTATTTCTTAGTCTCGTCCTCTTTCATGATTTTCTCATAGAGTCCGTCCACGATGCTATCGGCTAGGGAGATGTTTGGCACCAATATCTTTTCGCACTTCAGGTAGTCGCAAGCCTTGATGAATATCTCGGCGGCAGGGATGATTACGTCGGCACGGTCTTCACGCAGACTGAACGAAATCTCACGCTCCTCGATGCTCAGGGGCTTCATCATCTGGTAGAGACGCTTCAGTTCGGCGATGGAAAGCTCCTTGCTGTTGCTTTTGCTGTGGCGAGCCAACTTGTTGAGCTTGTTGATGTTGCCACCCGAACCGATAATCTTGATGTCGCCATATTCCTCGGCGTATCTCGAAAGGTTCTCCTTGAAGAGTTTTTCGGTGTTGGCTGTAACCTTGCCGCTCAGCATTCGGAGGGTTCCCATGTTGTAAGAGTAGCTCTCGGCAAGCTCGCCATCGTGGATGATGCTCACCTCGGTAGAGCCACCGCCAACGTCGATGTAGGCGAAGTTGCCCTCATTGCTGTCGGTCTTCTCCACCAGGTTGTTGTAGAGAAGTTTTGCCTCCTCCTGTCCCTTGATGATTTCCAGTTTGATGCCCGTCTGCTTCTCTATTTTCTTGAGCACCTTCTTGCCGTTCTCCGCATCGCGCATCGCTGAGGTGGCGCAGGCTCTAAATGCCTCCACATCGTTGAGCTTCATGAATTGCTTGAAGCCCTTCATCATGTGGAGCATCATCTTCTCTCTCTCGCTCGACACCTTGCCCAGCGAGAACACATCCTTACCCAGGCGCAGTGGCACACGGATGAACATTACCTTCTTGATTCTGTCTTCCTCACGAAGCGCCACAGGGTCGAAGCGCTTGATGAGGAGTCTGGCTCCGTTGGAGCCTATATCTATGGATGCTAAATTGATGGGTTTCATATTTTGTGATGTTTCTTGATGTTCTGTCTAAATGAGCTTGAAACTTTTAGGCTTCGTTTTCTTGTTTGTAAGCCTTGTAAAGTTCCTCTTGGCTGCGGAAAGGTTCGCCTTCCACGAATTCATTAGTGCCCTTTCCGTCCACGATTCTGCCGTTGGTGGTATCTCTCATACCATAGGCGATGGTGTGCATCAGGTCTGCCTGCATCTCTTCGTCATAGACGGCTGTCATGACCTCGATGCGGTTCAGGAGATTTCTTGGCATCCAGTCGGCAGAGCCGATGAAGTAACGTGGCTTGCCTCCGTTGGCGAAGATGAGGATACGGCTGTGCTCCAGGTAACGGTCGATGATGCCCACGCAGCGGATGTTGTCGCTGAGCTTAGCGATGCCTGGCACCAACGAGCAGTTGCCACGGATTACGATGTCTATCTTTACGCCAGCCTTCGAAGCCTGGTAGAGCTTTGCCACCATGTCGGTATCGGTGATGTGGTTGATTTTCATCTTCACCCAAGCCTCCTTGCCCTCGTTGGCGTTCTTAATCTCGTTGTCGAGCATGCGCAGGATGCGGCTCTTCATCGAGTTAGGGGAGACGAGGAGCTCGTTGAAGCGGAATGGGGAGAACGGACGATCGATGAAATCGAATACCTTAGCCACCTCATTCACAATCTTAGGGCGAGCGGTCATCATCAGATAATCGGTGTAAATCTTGGCGTTGCCCTCGTGGAAGTTACCCGTTCCCACACAGGCGATGTTGCCTTTCTTCGATTCGATGTACAAGAGCTTGGAGTGAATCTTCAGTCCCTCCACGCCGAAGATGACATTGACACCTTCCTCCTGCATGCGCTTGCTCCACTTGATGTTGCTCTCCTCATCGAAACGAGCCAATAGCTCCACTACGGCAGTAACCTTCTTGCCGTTGCGAGCAGCGGTGATGAGCGCCTTCACTACCTTTGAGTCCTTAGCCAAGCGATAGAGGGTGGTCTTGATGGACTTCACCTCAGGCTTTGTGGCAGCCTCACGGAGCACACGGATGTAACCGTTGAAGCTATGGTAAGGCACATGGATAAAACGGTCTTTCTCTCGTATCTGGTCGAGGATACTCTCGTTGGAGAGGAACTCTGGCTTCATGATAGGAGCCCATTTCTCATATTTCAGTTCCTTATGACCGCAGTCTGGGAATGACATCAGGTCCTTGTGGTTCTGGTATCTTCCGCCAGCGAGCGAGGTATCCAGTTCCTTGGTATTCAGACGCTCACGCAGTTTCTTCTGCATCTCCTTAGGCATCTCTCTGTCGTAGATGACGCGCACAGCCTCACCCTTCTTGCGGCTGTTCACACCGATGGCTATCTTTTCCAAGGTGCCATAGTCGGCATCGTTGTCTACCTCCATCTCGGCATCCTTGGTAAACTTGAAGCTGTAGGCACGGTAGGTGCTCTCCTTGAAACCGAGGAAGACGAGGGGCATGCAATGGCGCACCACATCGTCGAGATACATGATGTTGTCGTATCCGTCGCTTGATGGAATCTTCACCCATCTGCCATACTGGCGGTCTGGCACTTTCACGATGGCATATTTCTTCTTGTCTTTCCCGTCATTCTTCTCTACGATGAGATAGATGCGGTTGTCCTCCAATACGGTGAGGTCGTCTATCTCCGAGAGCCAGATAGGGTTGACGGAGCCATTGAGCTTGTCGTAGAAAAACTGGGTGAGAAACTCTTTCTGCTCATCGTTGAGAGCAGTCTCATTGACGAGGCGAACCTTGTGGAGTTCCAGCTCTTGGAAAACTCTATCCACCGCCTCAGTGTATTCTTGCGAGTAGGATTCATTGAGCTTATTGATGGTTTTGAGAGACTTCTTGATTTGCTGCTCCGTCTCCTTGGTGAGCTTGCGGTCGAGCATGCGGTTGAGCGATGCCACGCGAACACGGAAGAACTCATCGAGGTTGTTGGAGTAGATGCCGAGGAAGGAGAGACGCTCCAGGAGAGGCACGTATTCTTTCTCAGCTTCTTGTAGGATGCGATGGTTGAAGTACATCCAGCTAACATCGCGCTCCACGTATGCTTTCTTCAATATTTCTTCTTTGGTCATAATTACTATGTGTTTAGATATACATAAAGGAACTGTTACGGAAAAATGTTTTTATCTCTAGTAACAATCTTCGTTCCGTACTTTGGAACGGCCGTTCCGTAGTACGGAATGTACGTTCCGAACTACGGAATCTACATTCCGAACAACGGAACAGAAAATATCACTAGAGATAAATATTATTTCTATTATCCTTTAGGATTTTTCTTTGTAGGTTCTGCTATTTTCTTCTTTGCTTCTACCTTCTGCTTCTTGGTAGGTTCCGCCATTGTCTGTCCTTTAGTCTCCACCTTAGCCTTCTTGTCTGTCTCAGCCTTCTTGCCTGTCTCAGCCTTCTTGCCTGCCTCAACCTTCTTTTCTGTCTCAACATTATTAATGGTAGAAAGTGCTTCTGCTACTTCCTTTTTCGCAGGATTCTCCATGACGATATAGTCGGTGTCGCCATCGATGTAATGCAGTTCCTTGCGGAAAGTCTTGCTGGCTCCCGCTGGCACGATGATGTCGTGCAGCTGGTCGCAATCATCGAAAGTATGGCGACTCAATTTGGCAGGTACTCCTGCGAATGTAACCTTCTTGAGCTTGTCGCATTCGGCGAAGGCGTAGCCCTTGATGGTGGTTACGCTAGCTGGCACGTATACGTTGTCCAGTTCATCGCAATCGTAGAAAGCATCGTGTTCAATTTCTTTCACACTGTTGGCGATGATGATGTTCTTCAAGGTTTTCTTAGCACGGAAAGCCATCTCGCCGATAACCTCTACGCCCTCTGGGATGGTGAAGCTAGCGTCGTGGCTCATGCAGTACACCAATCGCTTCTTGTCGTTGGTGTACACGGCCTCGCCGTCAAACTCGAAGCTGTCGCTGTCAATCTTTTGCAAGGCGAGGTTGAGCACTAAATTGTCGAACTTTCCATCTTTCTTGGATTTCTTCTTGAGAATTTCCAGGATTGCTTTCTTATTTTCCTTCATACGTTCTTATAAAATAATTATAATTCTTGTTCGTTAACGCTAGCTTCCACCTTATGGAGTGGTAACTCCGCTTACGTTTTCTTTTCGGCTGCAAAGGTACGGCTATATTTTTAATTAATGTGCGCAAAGCCTGTTACGTGTTTGTGACGATTATGTTGCAGGTGTGTATCGGATATTACGAATTAGTTACATCTCTGAGTTGTGACCATAAAAACTCCATCGTGCACTAACTTTCATCAAATTGTAACATCCGTGTCTTGCATTAGAAACATCTTGTTTTTAATTTTGCACCCGAAAAAGAGTTTCTTTATGCTAAAGTTGTACCTTTGCATCCGATGATTGGATGTGTGGAGTCGCGATATATTAATATAAGGTGTAAGAAATATAAAAATAAATATGAACAAGAAAACGATGACCATGTTGCTGTTCTCTTTGATGAGTACGGCAGCCTTAGCCCAGGCTAGCGAGGGGGATAGTTTTGACAAGACCCCGAAGATTGGCGGAACTATACGCTCTAAGTATGAGTTCCAGACAGAGGAAGGGGAGGGACGATTCGAGGTACGAACCGCCCGAATCAATGTGACTGGAAAAGTAGCCCCTGAGGTGAGCTACAAGGCCGAAATCGACCTTTGTGATGAGGGAAAAATAAAAATGCTCGATGCCTATACTCGCATCACGCCTTGGAAGACCCTTCAGTTTACTATCGGTCAGGAGCGTGTGCCATTCACCATCGACGCTCACCGTTCTCCTCATCAGCAGTATTTCGCCAATCGATCGTTCATAGCCAAACAGGTGGGCAATGTGCGTGATGTGGGTGCCGAGATTGGCTACACCTGGAATGTGGGATTCCCTATTGTGGTGAACGCCGGTATCTTCAATGGCTCTGGCTTGACCAATCAGAAGGACTACTGGACCAAGGGTGTCAACTATTCTGCCAAGGCTCAGTTCCTTTTCCCGAACGTGAACCTTGTGCTGAGTACGCAGAAGGTCAAGCCATCCGATGTTACCGTGACGATGTATGATGGTGGCATTACTTTCCACAAGGGCGGGTTTGTTGCTGAGGCGGAGTATCTCTACAAGCATTACTCCCACAATGCCTTTCACGATGTGAATGCCTTTGATGGTTTCGTGAGCTACGATATTCCTGTGCGTAATGCGAAGAGCCTCGTCAAGAAGGTCTCGCCATTGGCTCGCTACGACTTCATGAGTGATCACAGCGATGGTACTCGATATAATGCCACTGATGATAACATCGGCGAGCTGATTATCAACGACTATAAGCGACATCGTGTGACGGGTGGTGTGACCCTCAGTCTTGCCAAGCCTTTCATCTCCGACATTCGCATCAACTATGAGAAGTATTTCTATCGCAATGGCGGAATCGCCAAAACCTCGGAGAAGGATAAGTTCGTCATCGAATTTATGACGAAGTTCTGATAGGATAAAATTCAAAGAAAAGAATAATCCCAGTTGTTCAATTGAGCAACTGGGATTATTCTTTATAGCATTCCCTTTGAGCTAGGCAGCTCGAAGTGGTATATGTCTCTCTTCACCGCCATCTTGAGCGAGCGAGCCAAAGCCTTGAAGATTCCCTCTATCTTGTGGTGCTCGTTCTCACCCTCGGCCTTGATATTGAGGTTCATCTTGGCAGCATCGCTCAAGCTCTTGAAGAAGTGCTTGAACATCTCGGTTGGCATTTCGCCCACCTTCTCACGATGGAACTCCGCATCCCAGATGAGCCATGGACGGCCTCCGAAGTCCAATGCTACTTGGCAGAGGCAGTCATCCATCGGCAGGCAGTAGCCATAGCGCTCGATGCCTCGCTTGTCGCCCAGTGCCTGAAGGAGGCATTCGCCCAGTGCGATGCCCGTGTCCTCGATGGTGTGGTGCTCGTCCACGTAGAGGTCTCCCTTGGTATGGATGGTAAGATCCATCATGCCGTGCTTGCCAATCTGTTCCAACATGTGGTCGAAAAAGCCAAGGCCTGTGGAAATGTCACATTTGCCGCTGCCGTCGAGATTTACCTTGATATAGATGTCGGTTTCCTTGGTGGTGCGCTTCACCTCGGCGATGCGGTCGCCGGCAAAGAGGATCTCGGCTATCTTGTCCCAGTCCATGCCGTCCTTGCCCAGGATGAGGCTCTTGCAGCCCAGGTTTTTGGCAAGCTCTGCATCGCTCTCACGGTCACCAATCACGTAGCTGTGGGTGAGATCATACTGTGGATTGTCGATGTATTCGGTCAACATACCCGTGCCTGGCTTGCGCATAGGGGAGTTGTCCTCCGGGAAGTGGCGGTCGATGAACTGCTTTTCGAAGTGGATACCCTCGCTCTCCAAAGTCTGGATGATGAAGTTGTGTACAGGCCAGAAGGTTTCTTCTGGGAAAGAGTCGGTGCCCAAGCCATCTTGGTTGCTCACCATCACGAGTTGATAGTCGGTATGCTGGGCGATGAACGCCAGGTTGCGGAATAAGCCCTTGGTAAATACGAGCTTCTCGAAGCTGTCAATCTGTTCGTCCTCAGGCTCCTGGATTAAAGTTCCATCGCGGTCGATGAAGAGTAATCTTGTCTGTTTCATTGTCTTGCGAGTTTTATCTTATGTTAATATGATTGGTTGTTTCTCAGTTTTTGCTTCTCCTCGTCCTGTGCCTTATAGGAGCCATACTGGTAGGCTAGGGCGATGTAGAGCCAGTAGACTATGTGGATGAGCACGTAGCATGTGGCGATGAGCACGAGGATTAGGAGCGGGGTGAAGTAGGCAGGTACGCCGAGCGGGTCTCCGTCGAGTGCGCCGAGCTGTGAGTAGAGCTGGGCGGTGGCGATGATGCCGGCTGGCAGGCAGACGATGCAAGCCAACACGAGACAGATGAGCCCGCCTAGGAAGCAGGTCATCAGATAGCCGCCCAGATGGCGGAGAACGTTCAGAATGGCCTTGCCTTTCTTGGTCTTTTGGGTAGAGGCCAAGCCCTCTGTGGCATCTTTTGCAGGGACAACTTTGTCACTTTCTTTTCCTTTGTTGGACTTCTTTTTGATAGATTTGATAAAACGGTTCAAGAAGAACAACGTGACGAAAAACATGACGATGGTTGCCAAGTAAATGATGGTTTGTAGGATGAAGGACATCCAGGGATTCATCTCGCCCCAGTCGTGCAACGCTTTGTTGGGTAGGAGAAAATAGAGCACAATGGCTCCCAGGATGGCGAAAGGCAAGCTATGGGGCCATGTGTGGCGAATTAATTGTTTGAAGTTGCCTATTGTCAAGTCGTATGATGCTCGCATGCAGGCTGTTATGCTGCGAGACTTAATGAAATCGTTTGCTTCCATTTTATCTTATCTCCTTTGCATAGATTCTGTTATTTCTTAGTGCCCTGATGGGGGCGAAGACCTGTTGTCAACCTAGTGACTGCCTTCTGAACTCCGAGCAGGTGATGGCCGTTGCTATCGCCACGTTGAGGCTGTCGGCTGTCGGTCTTCCCTCTGGAAAATTGGGGATGAGCAGTCGGTGGTTCACCTTCTTTGTCAAGGCAGGCGAGATTCCCTTGCCCTCGTTGCCCATCACGATGAGTCCTCGGTTCTCCAGACTTTGCCCATAGATGTTGTCGCCGTCGAGCAGTGTGCCGTATATGGGCACATCGTCGGGCAGGGCTTCGACCAACCCCAGCAGGTTGCCATACTCCACCTTCACGCGGGCGATGCTGCCCATGGTGGCTTGCACTACTTTCGGGTTGTAGACATCTGCGGTGTCCTCGCTGCAATAGATATGGGTGATTCCAAACCAGTCGGCTATGCGGATGATGGTGCCCAGGTTGCCCGGGTCTTGCACACCGTCTAGAGCCAGGCTCAGTTCGTTGCTATCGAACTCATCAATGGTGTAGCCTTTCCTGCCCTTTCCTGCCTCGGTGTTCCTATTGTCTAGTAAACTCTGCTGGAACACGGCGAGTACCTGCTGTGGATGTTGCAGGAAGCTCACCTTGCGCAACTCCTCCTCGCTCACCTCTATCACCTCAGTCCTTGCTGGGTCGAAGTGGTGGTCGTGAAGCCATTCGTGGGTCGCCACGATTAGGTCTGCAGGTTGCAGGGCGAGCAGGTCGCCCACCACCTTGTGCCCCTCGGCCACGAACTTGTTCTCCCTGTTGCGATTCTTCTTCAGTTCGAGCGAGCGAATATATTTTATTTTGTTTTTGCTTATCATTGGATGTACTTAATATTATTCCGAACTGCAAAGGTAGCATAAATTGCAGACAAAACAAAATAATTTAAGATTTCTTTTCTCATTTAATTTTGTATTTTCTCTGATTTACATTATCTTTGCACTTATGAAACTACAAAGGATTGTTTTATTCCTCATGCCTTTGGCTCTCATGGCTTGCTCTGAGAGCAAATATGTGAAGGATGGGGAGTATGTTTTAAATAAGGTGGAAGTGAGGAGCGACTCGGCGGGCTACGATGCCGGGGCGCTCAGGCAATATGTGCGCCAAAAGGAGAAGCCTAAGCTCTTCTCGCTTTTCAAGAACCCATTTTCCAAGAAACCTGTCATCTACGATTCCGTGCAGGCCAGGCTTTCTTGTCAAGACCTTCTTACGGCGATGCAAAATCAGGGCTTCATGCACGCTAGTGTCTCGCTCTACACTACCCGGCATGCCAAGATGGGACGGAAGTTGGACGCTGATTATGTCTTACATCCAGGGGAGCCTTTCCTCATCGGAAAGGTGGAATATGACATTGAGGACGAGAAGATACAGGACATCCTGCACCTCGACAATCCTGCCAACCAACAACTGAAGCCTGGCATGAGATTTACGGTGGAGGCACTTGATCGTGAGCGCAAGCGCATCACCAGTCTACTGACCGACGATGGCTACTATCGTTTCCACAAGGATTTCATCCAGTTTTCTGCCGATACGATTGCCGGGCGGAAGGATGTGGCAGTCACCTTGCACCTGCTGAAGTACAAGGCGAACGGTAGTGCCCCAGAGATGGAGCACCCTCGTTATGAGATGCGCCACATTAGCTTTCTGGGCAATGATAGTGACCGCATCCACCTGCGCCATCAGGTGCTGCTCAACGCCACCGCCCTGAGGGAAGGGGCGCCTTACAGTGCTTCTGCCTTGCAGCGAACGTATAATAACTTTGCCCGCCTGCAAGCGGTGAGGTACACCAATATTCAATTCCGGGAAGTATCTGACAGTTTGAATGCTACAGATTCTTTAGATGCCCATGGGCCGATGGCTGGCGACAAGTACCTGGACTGTGATATCCAACTTAGCACAAACAAGCCTTCCACTATCGCCTTCCAGCCAGAGGGTACCAATACGGCAGGCGACTTCGGCGCGGCTGCCTCACTCATCTACACCAATCGCAACCTCTTCCGAGGGAGCGAGCAGCTGAGCATCGAGTTGCGTGGAGCCTATGAGGCAATCACGGGCCTTGAGGAGTACCAAGACCAGAACTACACCGAGTATTCGGTGGAGAGCAAACTGGTGTTTCCACGTTTCGTGGCGCCCCTGCTCTCTAGGAGCTTCCGCCGCCGGCAAACCGCCAATAGCGAACTGTCGGTAAGCTGGAACTTACAGAACCGTCCGGAGTTCCATCGCCGAGTCTTTTCGGCGGCGTGGCGCTATCGCTGGACGGAGCCTCGCCATCATCTCTCTTGGCGCTTCGACCTGCTCGACCTCAACTATGTTTACATGCCGTGGATCTCGGAGACCTTCAAGCGAGACTACCTCGACAATGCCGACAGTCGTAACGCCATTCTCCGCTACAACTACGAGGATCTCTTTATCATGAAGATGGGATTCGGACTGAGTTATAATGACGGCGTGGATGCAGTGAGAGTCAATGCCGAGTCGTCAGGCAACTTGCTCAATGGTTTTTCGAAGCTATTGGGATTAAAGACCAACGAGGAGGGGCAGCATACGTTCATCAATATCGCCTATGCCCAATATGCCAAGTTCGATGTGGACTATACTCATCTGGTACAGTTTGATAAGCGCAATGCCTTGGCGCTCCATGCTGGGCTGGGTATGGCTTACCCTTATGGCAATAGCAAGGTACTGCCTTTTGAGAAGCGATATTTCTCGGGCGGTGCAAACTCGATGCGTGGCTGGGGTGTTAGAGAGCTAGGTCCAGGCAAGTTCAAGGGCACAGACGGTCGTATCGACTTCATTAACCAGACTGGCGACCTGAAACTCGACCTCAACGCTGAGTATCGTACCGCACTCTTCTGGAAATTCCAGGGTGCACTGTTCGTTGATGCCGGCAATATCTGGACGCTTCGCGACTACGAGGAGCAGCCGGGCGGCCAATTCAAACTCAATGAGTTCTACAAGCAAATTGCCGTCTCCTATGGTCTGGGTCTCCGACTGAACTTTGACTACTTCATCCTGCGCCTCGACATGGGCATGAAGGCCGTCAATCCTGCCTATGAGACGAAGCAAGAGCACTGGGCCATTATCCACCCGAAGTTGAGTCGCGACTTCGCTTTCCATTTTGCCGTGGGCTTGCCGTTCTAATGGTGAGATGTTGGAATTTGAGAGTTGGGCGTGAAAGGTTAGAAGTTAGGAGGTGGGGAAGTTAGGGTAATTTCTCCAATCTCACCTTCCACTTATCACCGTGCAGCTCCATTGGCAGCTGCACCTCAGTTTTTGGGATGAGGTGAGCCTCCTGCCCGATGGTGTCCATCTGCAAGAAGTCCTTTACCCTGAGGGTGACGACGGCGGAGACCTCATCGTCGCCGAAGTCTACATCCGTAATCTCTATGGAGGCATCCTCTGGCTTCTGACGCAGCAGCTCTATGTCGGCCTCGTGCACGTTGCTTGCAGCATAGCGCAGCCAGCGTTCCGACCCTGGGGTACAATACTTGGCAGCCCCAGGGAAGTGCCAGTTATAATATAAGGTGGCAAATGAGTCTACATCTTCCTTGAGCTGGTCCTCGCTTCCCTCGTGCGGCTGGCACCCCGGCAAGGCCACGAGCCCTGCCAACATGCAAGCTATGACGGCAAATATACTTATTGTAGATTTTCTAATCATAAATTCTTATTTAATTTTCTTAAATTCGGCACAAAGGTACGATATTTTTTGGATATAAGAATCTTTTTTGCTAATTTTGCATGGAAAATAACAATTAAAATGCTAAGATTTATATCCTTTGGCAGTGGAAGTAGTGGCAACTGCTACTATCTTTACACTGATACGGATTCGATATTGATAGATGTAGGAGTAGGAATCAGAACATTGAAGAAGCACTTCCACAACTATGGATTGCGCTTTGAGGATGTGCATCACATCCTCATCACCCACGACCACGCTGACCATGTGAAATCGGTGGGGAGCTTGAGTGCTGACTATAAGCTACCAGTATATACGACCCGTAAAGTGCATCAGGGCATCGAGCGCAATTATTGCGTCCGCAAGAAAATCGTACCCAATTTTGCGCATGTTATCGATAAGGGAGTGCCTTTCCTGCTAGGTGAGTTTCGGGTCACGCCTTTCGGGGTGCCCCATGATAGTACCGACAACGTGGGTTACTTCGTGGAATGTGAGGGCGTGAACTTCTGTCTCATCACCGATGTGGGACATATCACTGACGAGATGCACGACTTTATCAGTCGTGCCAACTATCTCGTGTTGGAGGCCAACCATAGCGTGGAGATGCTCCAGCAGGGGCCTTACCCCCAGTACCTGAAGGAACGCATACTGGGTCCCAATGGTCACCTAAGCAACGATGCCTGCGCCGAGGCTCTAGCCGATTTTGCCACGCCAAGCCTTCGCCACGTATGGCTCTGCCACCTGAGCGAGGAGAACAACCATCCCGAGCTGGCGCGCAAGACGGTAGAGCAGATTTTGCGCAGTAAGGGTATCGTCCCTGGTAAGGACTTCGAGTTGGAAGTGCTTCGGCGAAAGACACCGAGCGAGATTTATAAGTTGATATAAAAGGGAGCTTGATGTCTAAAAATATAGAATTACTTTTGTATGCAAATTCAAAGATAATGATAAATGGCTAATTGTAATGTTAACACGAAAGAGCGCTTTGCCGACATCCAGATGCTCCGTTACGAGTTGAAGGGGTTTGAGCAATTGTCTCTCAATCAAAAGTTGTATATCTACTGCTTGGCAAAGGCTACGCTTACAGGTCGTGATATCACTTTCGACCAGCAGGGTAAGTATAACTTGCGTATCCGCAAGACTTTGGAGGCTATCTATCGCTTGTATGAGGGCGACCGTGAGAACGATGACTTCAAGGCACTTGAGGTGTACCTGAAGCGTGTATGGTTTGCTAGTGGTATCTATCATCATTACGGTTGTGAAAAGTTCGTGCCAGGATTCTCCGAGGAATTCTTTTATGAGGCTGTGGAGCAGATGCCTGAGGAGCAGCTTCCGCTGACACGTGGAGAGAGCAGGGAAGATTTGCTCGATGAGCTCGTGCCCGTCATCTTCGACCCAGCTGTGCAACCTAAGCGTGTGAACCAGACAGATGGCGAGGACTTGGTGCAGACCTCAGCTTGCAACTTCTATGAGGGCGTGACCCAGGCAGAGGTGGAGCGATTCTATGGCAAGATGAAGGAGGAGTCTACCGACACGCCTCCTTCTTATGGCCTGAATTCGAAACTCACCAAGCGCAACGGCGAACTCGTGGAGCTGAAGTGGACGGAGGATGGGCTCTATGGTGCTGCCATCAAGGAGATTGTGTCTTGGTTGCTCCGCGCACAGAAGTTTGCCGAGAACGAGGGCCAGAAGCATGTCATCGACTTGCTCGTGAAGTTCTATCGAACTGGCGACCTCGTGGATTTCGACCGCTACAGCATCGCCTGGGTGGAGCAGCACGAGGGACTCATCGACTTTATTAATGGATTCATCGAGGTATATGGCGATCCACTCGGACTGAAAGGTACCTGGGAGGGCATCGTGGAATATAAGGACTTGGAGGCTACCAAGCGTACGCAGACCATCAGCCAGAACGCACAGTGGTTTGAGGACCATTCGCCTGTAGACCCACGCTTCCGCAAGCCAGAGGTGAAGGGCGTCACAGCCAACGTTATCTGCGCTGCCATGCTGGGTGGCGAGGAATATCCAGCCTCGGCAATCGGCATCAACCTGCCTAATGCCAACTGGATTCGACAGGAACATGGAAGCAAGAGTGTTACCATAGGCAACCTAACCGATGCCTACAACAAGGCAGCGCAGGGCAATGGGTTCCGTGACGAATTTGTCATAGACCAGCCTACCATCGACTTGATTAATAAATACGGTGACATTACAGACGACCTGCATACCGACCTTCACGAATGCCTCGGTCATGGTAGTGGACAGCTCTTGCCTGGCACTGACCCTGATGCTTTGAAGGCATACGGCAATACCATCGAGGAAGCTCGTGCCGACCTCTTCGGTCTCTATTATGTGGCAGACCATAAGCTCGTGGAATTGGGGCTTACCCCGAACGACGAGGCTTACAAGGCCCAGTACTACACCTATCTGATGAATGGCCTCCTAACCCAGACCATCCGTATTAAGGAGGGAGACAAGATAGAGGAGGCGCACATGCGCAATCGTGCCCTCGTCGCCTGGTGGACCTTGGAGCATGCAGAGGGGGCCGTGGAACTGGTTGAGAAGGAGGAGAAAACCTATGTCAAGATAAACGACTACGAGAAGTTGCGCCATCTCTTTGGTAACCTCCTTGCTGAGATTCAGCGCATCAAGAGTGAGGGTGACTATGAGGCAGCCCGTGACTTGGTGGAAAAGTATGCCGTGAATATCGACCCAGAGTTGCATCGTGAGATCTTGGCTCGTTACAAGAAACTCAACCTGGCTCCTTACAAGGGTTTCATCAATCCGAAGATGACAGTTGCCCACGATGAGGAAGGCAATCCTACAGATGTGCTTCTCGACTATGAGGAGAGCTACGTAGACCAAATGTTGAGATATTCAGAAGAATACGGAACGCTATAAATGAGTTAGGAGTGATGATGGATAATAAGAATGAGGAATTCCCAATAGTGGATGAGCAGGGCAACATCTTGGGTGCCATTACCCGAGGACATGCCCACGACGGATGCAAGATTCTGCATCCTGTGGTTCATCTGCATGTGTTCAACAGCAAGGGTGAGCTGTATTTGCAGCATCGTCCCGCATGGAAGGACATACAGCCAGATAAGTGGGATACAGCTTGCGGCGGACATATCGACCTAGGTGAGAACGTAGACCAGGCTCTTCATCGTGAGGTGCGTGAGGAACTGGGCATCACCGACTTCACTCCCGAGTCTTTGGGACATTATGTCTTCGAGAGTAAGAGAGAGAAGGAATTGGTGTATGTGCATCGCTGTGTATATGATGGTGAGGTGAAGCCAAGTAAGGAGGAACTTGCCGGTGGTCGCTTTTGGTCTCCGCAGGAGATAGGGGAGAACATGGGTAAGGGTGTGTTTACGCCAAACTTTGAGAACGAATACCGCAAGTTCTTTCTGAAATAATACAAAAAAGTCCCACGGGAAACCGTGGGACTTTTTCCTTCTGTATGGTTGAAGCGGGCTGAAAGCCCAACGAGAACTTAGCCCAGGGCAAGCGAAGCGACACCCTGGGTAAACAGAGCAGCATTCTAACGCCCTGTAAGGGCAAAAGAATATATAATCAGTTGCCTGTGGTTTAATCTTTTGCCCTTTCAGGGCGTACAGGCAACTCTAACCGTACAGGTGGGGGCTTTTTTTATATCTCGAAGATTCCTTTCAAGGCACCACTGGCTATCTTTTCGAATTCTTCTCCGAAGTCACAGAATCGCATCACGGCATTGGCGGCGGCATGTTTCACGCCCATGTTGTCACCCTGTAGAGCCGTGGCCGCCTGGTCGAGAAACTCATTGATGCCACGCTCGTTGGGCTCCTTGCCATTGGCGAAGAGGCGGGCGAGGAGTTGGAAACCGGCAATATTGTAGAGTGGCTTGTCGCTTGCTATCCATTGGTAGGCGATGACTGGAGCATAGTCCACATGTTGCAACAGGTTGAAGGCAAGCATCTCCGCCATCTCCTGGCTCAGTACTTGTTCCATCCAGATATCCGTGATTTCTGCCAGCATCTTGTCGGCAGGCATGATGAGGGTGGCGAGAATCTTGCATTCGCGGATGTCTTCTTTCCATAGCTCAATGGCTAGGTCATAGTCCTTGCCATATTCCTGTGCCATCTTCTTTAGTTCTGGGAATGGCACCCCCCAGTTCAGTTTATATCCCAGTCCCTTGTCTCTCATCGACTGAGAGCCAGGTCCATTCATCAGCAAGCGAAAGCTCCGCTTGATTTCCATTAGTTTTTGATGTGTTTCTTCGTTCATTCTTAATTATTATAATGTTAAGTGTTAAATGTTAAGTGTTAACTTTGTGGATGCCAATATGGGGATAACTGTGTATCTTCCAATTTAACACTTAACATTTAACATTAAAAGATTAAAGTTTCATTACCTTGCAGAACATGCCTTCGAACTGCTCCTCTATATGGGCAGGCTTGTGCTTGAAGATGCCAAAGATGGCACTTCCGCTTCCGCTCATGGCGGCATAGGCGGCACCGAGGTCGTAGAGCTTCTGCTTGATTTCTGCTAGCTCTGGGTGCATGGCGAAGATGGGAGCCTCGAAATCGTTGACGAGCTCCTCCTTCCATGTGTCGATAGGCTGGCGCACGATGTCACGACAGCATTTGGCAGGTTTCTTCGGTGTGATGGCAGCATAGGCTTCCTTTGTACTCACGGCGATGTCGCCACGTTTTACCACTACGATGTATTTGCCATGCAGGTTGTCGTTAGGCACACTCACGGGCATCAGCACATCGCCGATTCCCTCGGCGTAGCTGGCGGAACCGCCATCCTCAGGGTCTGCAGTGATGAAGAAGGCACAGTCGGCGCCGAGCTTGGCGGCATATCGTTCCATCTCCGGGTTGCCGATGTTGAGGCGGAATCGCTCGTCGAGCAGTCTGATCATGTAGGCTGCGTCGGCAGAGCCACCCCCCAGGCCTGCTTGCGATGGGATGCGCTTTACGAGATGCGTGTGGATGCGTGGCAACTCATAGTCGGCGGCCAGGAGGTTGTAGGCTTTCACCACGAGGTTCTTCTGCTCGTCGCATTCCACGGCATTGCCAGTTACCTTCAGGTCGCATGCCACCTCGCTAGGGAATTCCTCGTCCATTCGTTTGATCTCGAGTGCATCAGTCAGGGGAATGGGATAGAAGACGGTCTCCAGGTTGTGGTAACCATCTTCTCGTTTGCTTACTATGTTTAGTCCAAGGTTGATCTTGGCGCATGGAAATGTAATCATATTCTTCTATGTTTAAAAGGGTCAGTAATACTCATGCAAAGATATAAAAAATATTCCAACTATCAGCAAAAGTATGGAAAATATTTGAGATAGAGAATTAAAAATATTAAAAACCTCTACTATGTCCAATTTCTTTTGTATCTTTGCACACTATAGATAACATTAAAACATATATTAATTATGAAAAAAGGAGATAGAGTAAGATTCCTGAGCGAAGTGGGTGGCGGTAAGGTTGCCGGCTTTCAGGGCAAAGATATAGTGCTGGTAGAAGACGAGGATGGCTTCGAGATTCCGATGCCTATCAACGAGGTAGTGGTCGTAGAGCAGGATGACTATGCCATGGGCAAGATGATTTCTGCCAAGATGGATGCCAAGGAGAAGGCCGAGGAGCATGCCAACACCGAGCTGCATAGCGATAGCCGTAGCATCAAGGCCATCCTGAATGAGCACGATGCTGAGGTCGATATGAATGTGGATGAGTATGACGCTGCAGACCGTGAGATTACCTATCGCGCTCCAGTGCAGGAACGCACTGGTGGCAATAAACTCAGTGCATACCTTGCCTTCGTGCCTATCAACATCAAGGGTGTGACCAATACTCGTTTCGAGACCTACATGGTGAACGACAGCAACTACTATCTGCACTACACTTATCTTGTGGCAGAGGGCAATGCCTGGACGCTGAAGGCTGAGGGCGAGATAGAGCCTAACACCAAGCTCTTCGTAGAGGAGTTTGGGCGTGAGCAACTCAATGAGATGGAGCACATTGCCATCCAGATGATAGCTTTCAAGAAGGACAAGCCATTCCTCCTGAAGCCAGCCACCGATGTGCAGTTCCGTCTCGACCCAGTGAAGTTCTACAAGCTGCACCTCTTCGAGGAGAATGATTTCTTTGAGACTCCAGCCTTGCTCTACACCATCGTGGAGAATGATGAGGTGGCGCGTCCATTGGTGGTTGATTCCAAACGACTGAAGGAGCAGATGTACAAGGACGAGAAGGTCATCGCCAACACCGGCAAGAAGAAAAGCAAGAAGGACGATGGCACCGTAGTCATCGACCTGCATGCCGACGAGGTGCTTGAAACTACTGCTGGAATGAATTCTGCCGATATACTTCATTATCAGATGGATATATTCAATAAGACGATGGCTGAGTACAAGAAAAAGAAAGGTCAGAAGATTATCTTTATCCATGGCAAGGGCGAGGGTGTGTTGCGTCAGGCCATCGTCCACGAGCTGAACTATCGCTATAAGAGTTGCACCTATCAGGACGCTTCCTTCCAAGAGTATGGCTACGGAGCTACCCAGGTTACGATAAAGTGAAGCATTCGCTAGCACTCTCGGGCGTTAGCCTCATTATTAATTCTTAATTATTAATTCTTAATTATAATGAAGTACGGATTTATCAAGGTGGCGAGTGCCATCCCATCAGTGAAGGTGGGTGATGTGATATTCAACACCCAACAGATAGAAAACCAGATAGCTCAGGCTGAGGGCAAGGGCGTGGAAGTAATCGTTTTCCCAGAACTATCCATCACGGGCTATTCTTGTCAAGACCTTTTCCGTCAGCAGATGTTGCTGGAGTCATCGGAACAGGCCATCATGATGCTGCTCGATTTCTCGCGCAAGCTCGACATCATCTCTGTAGTCGGAGCTCCCGTGGTAGTGGGCGACTTATTGCTCAATTGTGCGGTAGTTTTCCAGCATGGGCAGATTCTGGGCATCGTGCCTAAGACTTATCTCCCTAACTACAGCGAGTTTTATGAGAAGCGATGGTTCGCTTCCTCTCAAGATTTGCGTGAGTGTGTAGTCCGTTTTGCAGGTCATAAGGTGAAGTTGACACCTGATGTACAGATATTCCGTACTTATGATGGCGTGCAGTTTGGCGTGGAGATATGTGAGGATGTGTGGGCTCCAGCACCACCTAGCAACAAGTTGGCTTTGGCGGGTGCCGACCTCATCTTCAACCTCTCGGCAAGCGATGAGCTGATAGGCAAACATGCCTACCTGAAGAGCCTCGTTAGCCAACAGAGTGCACGTACGATGACGGGCTATGTATACAGTTCTTGTGGCTTCGGTGAGAGTACCCAGGATGTGGTCTATGGCGGCAATGCCCTCATCTACGAGAATGGAGTCTTGATGGCTCAGGGCGAAAGGTTCTCGCTTGAGCCTCAGATGGTTGTCTCGCAGATAGATGTGGAGAAGCTGCGCTCAGAGCGTCGCACCAACTCTACCTATGTTAATGCCCAGCGCAACATTAAGTTTTCGATGCTCGACGGTCAGTTTGGCTTACATGTCATTGATGCCCATCCAGTGGAGAACGAGCGCGACTTCGTCTTGGAGCGAGAGGTAAATCCTCATCCTTTCATCCCGACAAGTAGCGACATGAATGCCTCTTGCGAGGAAATCTTCAATATCCAGATCATGGGATTGGCGAAACGCATCGTGCATACCCATGCCAAGACCGTGGTGGTGGGCATCAGCGGCGGATTGGACAGCACATTGGCGTTGCTCGTCTGTGTGAAGGCGTTCGACAAGCTGAAGATGAACCGCAAGGGTATCGTGGGTGTAACCATGCCAGGCTTCGGCACCACAGACCGTACCTACAACAACGCCATCTCGCTGATGCAGAGCCTCGGCATCACCATCAAGGAGATTCGCATCGCCAAGGCTGTTACCCAGCACTTTGAGGACATTGGCCATGATGCCAGCATCCACGATGTGACTTATGAGAACTCTCAGGCTCGTGAGCGTACGCAGATATTGATGGACCTCGCCAACAAGTTGGGCGGCATGGTCATCGGTACGGGCGACCTCTCTGAACTAGCCTTGGGTTGGGCTACCTACAACGGCGACCACATGAGCATGTATGGCGTGAATGCCAGCATCCCTAAGACCCTCATTCGCCATCTCGTCAACTATGTGGCAGAGAGTGGGGTGGACGAACAGAGCCGCATCACCCTGCGCGACATCATCGACACGCCTATCAGCCCAGAGCTGATACCAGCCGACGAGAACGGCAATATCAAGCAGAAGACTGAAGACTTGGTGGGGCCATACGAGTTGCACGATTTCTTCCTCTATTACTTCTTGCGTTTCGGCTTCCGTCCGGCCAAGATATATATGTTGGCGAAGAAAGCCTTCATTGACACAACGGTTGAACGAGTTAAGATAAGCGACAACGACCCAGATAGTTATGATGAGGAGACCATCAAGAAATGGTTGCGCACATTTATACGTCGTTTCTTCAATCAGCAGTTCAAGCGCAGCTGCTTGCCAGATGGCCCTAAGGTGGGTAGCGTGAGCCTGAGTCCTCGTGGCGATTGGCGCATGCCATCCGATGCCGCCAGCACCATCTGGTTGCAAGAGGCAGAGAACCTTTAGTGAGTTAGGAGTTAGAAGTTAGGAGTTAGGAGTTTTCCTGGCTCCTATCTTTTTTATATAAAAAACCTTTCTAATTTTGGGCAAACGATATTTTTTTTGTAACTTTGCGCCCAAAAGTAAAAACAATATAAAACATTTAAGATAATATGGCTAAGAAATTTGCCGAGCACAATGGTCTGAACTTAACAAAGACCAACAATGACGTACTAGCAGAGTGGGAGAAGAACGACATCTTCCACAAGTCTATCGATGAGCGTGAAGGCTGCCCTCAGTTTATCTTCTTCGAGGGTCCTCCATCAGCTAATGGCCACCCTGGCATTCACCACGTGTTGGCTCGTAGTATCAAGGATACTTTCAACAGATATAAGACCATGAAGGGATTCCAGGTACACCGCAAGGCGGGATGGGATACCCACGGACTTCCTGTT
The DNA here is from genome assembly GCA_963604545.1 of Lachnospiraceae bacterium. GTDB lineage: Bacteria > Bacteroidota > Bacteroidia > Bacteroidales > Bacteroidaceae > Prevotella. The sequence continues at coordinate 30,916 of CAVCRI010000013.1, forward strand.
GAACTCGGTGTCGAGAAGGAACTCGGCATCACCAAGAAGGATATTGACAACAAGGCTTCTGAGAAGTATATCTCTACAGAAGACTATAACCACAAGTGTCGTGAGAACGTGATGAAGTTTACTGCCGAGTGGCGCGAACTGACCGAGAAGATGGGTTACTTCGTAGACCTCGACCATCCTTACATCACTTACGACAATAAGTATATCGAGACCCTTTGGTGGCTTCTCAAGCAGCTCTACAACAAGGGCTTGCTCTACAAGGGCTACACCATCCAGCCTTATTCTCCAGGTGCAGGAACTGGTTTGAGCTCCCACGAGTTGAACCAGCCTGGTTGCTATCGCGACGTAAAGGACCTCACCACAACCGTACAGTTCCTCATCAAGGATCCTAAGGCAGAGTGGACCAAATGGGGTAAGCCTTATTTCATTGCATGGACCACAACTCCTTGGACCTTGCCATCTAACGTGGCTCTCTGCGTTGGTCCTAAGATTGACTACGTGGCTATCGAGACCTACAACCTCTATAATGGCGAGCCAATGACACTCATCATGGCTGAGGCTTTGGTTAACTC
>CAVCRI010000014.1:0-31272 GCA_963604545.1 Lachnospiraceae bacterium
CCAAGCAAATCAAGGAAGTTCACGAGATGGGTGTGCAGATTGGTATCGTGATTGGCGGTGGCAACATCTTCCGTGGCTTGAGTGGAAGCCAGAAGGGCTTCGACCGTGTGAAGGGCGACCAGATGGGTATGTGCGCTACTGTCATCAACTCACTCGCCTTGAGTAGTGCGCTCGGGGCATTGGGCGTAAAGACTAAGGTGTTGACGGCCATCCGCATGGAGCCTATCGGCGAGTTCTACAGCAAGTGGAAGGCTATCGAGGCTATGGAGGCTGGTTATATCTGCATCTTCTCGGCTGGTACGGGTAGTCCATACTTCACTACCGATACAGGTTCGTCTCTCCGTGGCATTGAGATAGAGGCAGACGTGATGCTGAAGGGTACTCGTGTGGATGGCATCTATACCGCCGACCCAGAGAAGGACCCAACTGCCACCAAGTTCAAGGAGATTACTTACGACGAGATTTACAACAAGGGCTTGAAGGTGATGGACTTGACCGCCACCACCATGTGCAAAGAGAACAACCTCCCTATCTATGTGTTTAACATGGATGTAGTGGGTAATCTGAAGAAGGTTATGGATGGCGAAGAGATAGGAACTCTCGTTCATAACTAATCAACTGGTGAATACTCTATTCAATATACAAAAAGGGCTGATACAAACTCATGGTATCAGCCCTTTTTCGGCAATTTTATGCCATTTGTTGCACGTGCCCACATCATTTGTTGCACGATATGTTTGCATTTGTTTATTTGCTCTTCTTGATGTATAGGATAGTGGATATGATGACATATATCAGTATCACAAGCCACCAACACTGCAAGAATCCGATAGTTCCATCGGTAATTACCGAGCAGGCAAGGATACCTGTTGTGATACCGGCAAACCAATACTTAATCTCGTTGCCCTTGTAAGACCACTGCTTGAACTTGAGGGCAAAGAGTGGCAGCTCGCATACCAACAGGTAGCTTGTGATGAGTATCATTGCCAATATTACAAGCACCGACCAGCTATAGCCCTCAAGCCAAAAAGGCTTGAATACGATGAGTGACCCCCAGAATAGGGCGTTGGCAGGCGTTGGTACGCCAATGAAAGAGGTGGTCTGGCGCTCATCGAGGTTGAACTTGGCAAGGCGCAATGCCGAGAAAGCTGCGATGATGTAGGCCGCATAAGGCAACCATGGGCGCAAGGGTTCTAAGAACTCAGGGTATTCCATCACAAAAAGCTGAGAGAATACGATGGTGGCTGGTGCCACACCGAAGGTTACATCATCCGCAAGTGAGTCTAGTTCCTTGCCAATGGGCGAGGAAACGTGTAAGAGGCGGGCACTCATACCGTCGAAAAAGTCAAACACCGCTCCGATGATAATCCACAGCAATGCCATCTTTGGGTCGCCACCGAAGGCAAACGATGTAGCTATGCAGCCCGAAACAAGGTTGCAGCATGTTATTGTGTTAGGGATATGCTTCTTTATGCTCATTTTTAAATATCTCCATTAATAATTGGTTCTGTTAGCCCTTGTCTGAGTTACTCGTTATCTATGGAATTACTTCAGCTTGGCTATAATAGTCTGGTCACCCGTTGTCGACTGTCCCATCTTGACGCACACTTCGGTTCCGATAGGCAGGTAAACATCTACGCGAGACCCCAGCTTGATGAATCCCAGGTGCTCGTCGATGTAGCATTCCTCACCCTCCTTGGCGTAGGTTACGATACGGCGAGCCACGGCACCAGCTATCTGGCGGCACAATACATCCACGCCTTCCGGGGTGGTAATCATTGTGTCGGCATGCTCGTTCTCCTCGCTTGCCTTTGGCAACCAAGCCTTCATGTACTTGCCATTCTCGTGCTTCACGAACTTCACCTTTCCATCTACAGGAAACCAATTGGCGTGTACGTTCCAAAGGCTCATGAAGATGGATATCATCAGCCGGCGATCGTTGAAGTAAGGTGCGTTGTCTACTTCCTCGATGACCACAATCTTACCATCGGCAGGAGCCACCACGAGTTTGTCGGTGTCTTCTACGTTCAGGTATCGGATAGGGCAACGATAGAAATTGAGCACTATACCATACATGGTGCCAAAGACCACTAGAAATGCCCAGAATGGTATCTTGTTGTCAAAGGCTGTCCATAATATCGCCGCAATGGCTGCTAAAGCGATGGCTCCATACACCAGTTGGTCGGTACCCTCGCGATGCAATCTAATCTTTTTCAGTTTCTTTATTTTCTGTCCCATAGGGTCGGATTAAGTTTTTATTGGTGCAAAGGTACACCATTTTTGTCAGTTTTGCAAATTTTTGCCTTGTTTCTTTTGGTAATTACAACTTTTTATGCTCTTTCTTTTGGCAATATCAACTTTTAGCCGTAACTTTGGGGTCGAAAAACGAGATAGAAGTCAAGAAATGGAAGATTTTGTTCACTTACACGTACATACTCAATATTCCATCCTCGACGGCCAGTCCAAGATTCCACACTTGGTTGACAAGGCCATCAAGGATGGCATGAAAGGTATGGCTGTGACCGACCACGGCGTGATGTTTGGCATCAAGGAACTCACCGACTATTGCGCCAAGGTCAATAAGGACCGTAAGAAGGAAGGCTTGGAACCATTCAAGCCAATCATCGGCTGTGAGATGTATGTGGCTCACCGTCGCAAGGAGGACCGTGAGAAGGATAAGGGTGATATGAGCGGTTACCATCTCATCGTGCTTGCCAAGAACTATAATGGTTATAAGAACCTCATCAAGTTGGTGAGCAACTCGTGGGTCGATGGCTATTACATGCGTCCACGTACAGACCGTGCTGACCTAGAGAAATATCATGAGGATTTGATAGCCTGCTCGGCTTGTATCGCCGGTGAGGTGCCTAAGAAGATTTTGCAGGGAGACATAGATGGGGCTCGTGAGGCTTGCGAGTGGTATCACAACCTCTTCGGTGACGATTATTATCTGGAGCTTCAGCGCCATGAGGTAACCGATCCTAGCATTCTTGCCAATCGTGAGGCGTTCCAGTTGCAGCAGAAGGCAAACAAGGTGCTCATCGAATTTGCTAAGGAATATGGCATCAAGTTGGTTTGTACCAACGACTGCCACTTCGAGGACAAGGAGACTGCCGAGGCTCACGATCATCTGCTCTGTATCGCAACGGGTAAGGACCTCGATGATCCAAACCGCATGCGCTACTCTAAGCAGGAGTGGTTTAAGACTCGCCAGGAGATGAACGATATTTTCTCGGATGTCCCCGAGGCATTGTCTAATACATTGGAGGTGCTGGACAAGGTGGAAATCTATAGCATAGACCACGGGCCTATCATGCCCTTCTTCCCAATTCCTGAGAGCTTTGGTACGGAGGAACAGTTGCGTGAGCGTGTCTCCGAGGATGACCTTTACAAGGAGTTTACCACCGACGAGAATGGCGAGAACCCATTGCCACCCGAGGAGGGACAGAAAGTTATTGACCGTTTGGGAGGTTACGACAAGATATACCGCATCAAGTTCGAGGCTGAGTATCTGCGGCACTTGGCTTATGAAGGTGCGAAGAAACTATATGGCGACCCGTTGCCCAAGAATGTGGATGAACATGTCAACTTTGAACTGCACGTGATGAAGACGATGGGTTTCCCGGGTTACTTCTTGATCGTGTCTGACTTTATCCGTGCCGCCCGTGAGGAACTGGGCGTGATGGTGGGACCAGGACGTGGTTCTGCCGCGGGCTCTGTAGTAGCTTACTGCTTGGGAATAACCAAGATTGATCCACTGAAGTATGACCTTCTGTTTGAACGTTTCTTGAATCCAGACCGTGTCAATTTGCCTGATATTGATACCGACTTCGATGATGATGGTCGAGGCAAAGTGCTGCGTTGGGTAATGGATAAGTATGGTCATGAGAACTGTGCACACATCATTACATATGGCTCCATGGCGACCAAAAACTCCATCAAGGACGTGGCACGTGTGGAGAAGTTGCCGCTTGACAAGGCGAACGCTCTCTGCAAGGCAATCCCTGACCGACTGCCTGATGGTGCTAAGATGAACTTGACCAATGCCATCAAGTATACGCCGGAGTTGAAGGAGGCAGAGTTTTCCACCGACCCTCGCGAGAGCAACACCATCAAATATGCCAAGATGTTGGAGGGAACCATCCGAGGCACGGGTATCCATGCCTGCGGATTCATCATTTGCCGTGACCCTATCAGCAATTGGGTGCCGGTATCCACTGCCGATGACCCGGATTTCCCCGGTCTGAAGACGGCGGTGACCCAATATGACGGGCATGTCATCGAGTCGACCGGACTGATCAAGATGGACTTCTTGGGTTTGAAGACCCTCTCCGAGATGAAGGAGGCGTGCAAAGTTATCAAGCAAACTACGGGTGATGTCATTGATCTCGACAATATTCCTATCGACGATGAATTGACTTACCAGCTCTATCAGCAGGGACGCACCATCGGAACGTTCCAGTTTGAGTCGCCTGGCATGCAGAAGTATCTGCGAGAGCTGAAGCCTACGGTGTTCGAGGACCTCATTGCCATGAACGCCCTTTATCGCCCGGGACCAATGGACTATATCCCTTCCTTCATCGCCCGCAAGAACGGACAGGAGGAAATCAAGTATGATATCCCTTGCATGGAGAAGTATCTGAAGGATACATACGGCATCACCGTGTACCAGGAGCAGGTGATGCTCCTCTCCCGACAGTTGGCTAGCTTTACCCGAGGCGAGAGTGATGCCCTTCGTAAGGCGATGGGTAAGAAGAAAAAGGCCATCGTAGATGCGATGAAACCTAAGTTCATCAAGCAAGGTCAGGAGAATGGACATGACCCTCAGGTGCTGGAAAAAATTTGGGGTGACTGGGAGAAGTTTGCATCCTATGCGTTCAACAAGTCTCACGCCACCTGTTACTCATGGGTGGCTTATCAGACTGCCTATCTGAAGGCGCACTATCCAGCTGAATACATGGCTGCGCTGATGACTAGGCGCTTTGCTCAGATTTCAGAAATCACGAAGTTAATGGAAGAATGCCAGTCGATGGGCATCAAGACTTTGGGACCGGATGTCAATGAGAGCTACCGTGCCTTCGGTGTAAACGAGCATGGGGAGATTCGTTTCGGACTTGCTGCCATCAAGGGTATGGGAGCTCCTGCTGCCGATGCCATCGTAGCCGAGCGGCAGAAAAACGGTCCATACAAGACCATCTTTGACTTTGCCGAACGTGTGGATTTTGCTAATGTCAATCGTAAGGCCTTCGAGACCTTGGCACTGAGTGGTGGATTTGATAGTTTCGGAATTGCCAGAGAACGTTTCTTTGGAAAGAACTCGAAGGGCGATAGCTTCCTCGATACGTTGGTGAAGTATGGTCAGCTCTTCCAACGAGAGCAACAAGAAGTTGCCAACTCCCTCTTTGGTGGAACGGAGGCTGTGGAGATTGCCACGCCGCCGATACCAGAGGTGGAAGGATGGAGTACACTTGAAAAGTTGAATAAGGAGCGTGAATTGGTGGGCATCTATCTTTCTGCCCATCCATTGGATGAGTATGACATCATTCTCAACAACCTCTGCAACACCCATTGCTCGGAGTTGGGCGATAAGGTGGAACTGGCTAAGAAGGAGAATATTATCTTTGGTGGTATCATTACAGAGGTAAAGTCGAAATTCACCAAGACTGGCAAGCCTTGCGGATTCGTTACCATAGAGGACTTCGAGGGCTCTGGTGAGATAGCACTTTTTGGCGAGGACTGGGGACAATGGCGCGGCATCATGGTGGAAGGCAGTACTATCTTTGTGATGGCCAAGTGCGCTCCACGTTATGCCAACAGCAACTACCTGGACTTCCGCATTAGTTCTGTAGAGTATTTGCAAACGGTGAAAGAAAAGCGTATAGAGCGTTTTACCATCACTGTTGACAGTACCATTATCGACGAGGCATTGGTAAAGGACATTCAGACCATAGTGGAGAATGATGAGGGTACTGCCCAACTGTTCCTCCAGATACATGACACCGAGAGCAACACCAACATCACGATGAGGGCTCAAGATAGGACAGTGGGAGTAGGGCGCGACTTGATACAATTTATCAACGACAATCCTAAGATGTCGTACCAAATCAATTAGAATGGATATTAATTAATAATCATATTTTTAAAAAGTAAATAGAAAATGGAAGTAACAATCACAACAGAGAATTTCGAGAGTTACAAGAATGGCGAGTTGCCATTGGTGGTAGATTTGTGGGCAACGTGGTGCGGTCCTTGCCGCCAGATAGCTCCTATTGTATCTGAACTTGCTGGTGAGTACGACGGCAAGTTGGTAGTAGGTAAGTGTGATGTTGAGGAGAACGACGACATCGCCATGGAGTTTGGCGTTCGCAACATTCCAACTATCCTCTTCTTCAAGGGAGGTCAGTTGGTCGACAAGTATGTAGGTGCAGCTTCAAAGGCTACCCTCAAGGAGAAGTTCGACGCTCTTTTGTAATACAGAAAAGTTAGAATAGGTTCGCCCTACAAGAGCAAAAGTGTTTTGCTCTTGTGGGGCGTTTCTTTGTTTTCTATTTCCCTGGTTGCTCTGTTCCTTCGTCTTTGCAATATTCTTTGTGCTTGGGGTATATATTGTTAATTATTGGTACATTTGATGTTTAAATGGCTTATAACAGTAATGCTCTCTCATATAAAAATAGGGCAAAAAACAGTAAATATACATACATTTTTAGGAATGGATGTCATTAGTAATCATTTGGAAAGATTAAGGCTATAAGCATTGTGTTATGGGAAAACGAAAAGCGGGTGAGACGAGGAGAAAATCCTTGAATCATCCGCTTTTTATTTGCCTAAAAGTTCTTTTCTAGAACTCTATAGTCCTACTGCCATCTTCTTCTGTCTTGATGGTTACCTTGGTGACATCCTCTGGTAGGAGGTCTTCTATCAGCTCTGGCCACTCTAGAAAGCAGAGGTTGCCGCCATAGAAGTAATCTTCGTACCCCATGTCGTACACTTCGTCAATCTTCTTGATTCGGTAGAAGTCAAAATGGTAGATTGGGTCGCCATTGCCAGCTGTGTATTCGTTAACGAGGGCGAATGTTGGAGAGGTTATGACATCCTCTACGCCCAGTTCTTCGCAGATAGCTTTGATAAATGTTGTCTTACCGGCACCCATCTTGCCATATAAGGCAAAGACCTTGCCGCTGCCCATGTTCTCCAAGAATTTCTTGGCTGCGGCATGGATGTTGTCTAATGAGTCAATTTTAATCTTCATTGTCTTATTTTGTTTTTATCTAATTATCAATTCTTAATTCTCATCGTTTTCTTGGTGTTAGCGTTATCAGCGGGATGAGCATCTCCTCCATTGAGATTCCACCATGTTGAAAGGTGTCTTTGTAGTAGGACACGTAGTAGTTGTAATTGTTCGGGTAGGCGAAGAAGGTGTCGCCATAAGCGAAGACATACGATGTACTCAGGTTTGGCGCAGGCAACTGTGCCTTATGGGGCTCCTTGATGGCAAACACTTCCTTGGCATTGTAGGCTAGGTTCTTGCCTAGCTTGTAGCGCAAGTTGGTGTTGGTGTTGCGGTCGCCTACAATCTTTATTGGTTTCGAGGCACGGATGCTGCCGTGGTCGGTGGTGATGACCACCTTGAAGTCGCTTTGTGCCAAACGCTTGAAGAGATCGGCGAGTACGGAATGGCGCAACCAACTCTGCGTTATGCTGCGGTAGGCTGACTCATTGTTGGCTAGCTCTCGTACCATTTTCGATTCGGTGCGAGCATGAGAGAGCATGTCAATGAAGTTGATGACGAGTACGTTGAGCGGCTTGTCCTTGCAGTCATTGTAATGCTCCATGAACTTGTCGGCTCCCACAGAGTCGTTTACCTTATGGTAGCTGAAGTCATAGTGTTTGCGAAACCTGTTGAGTTGAGTTTGTATGAGCGGTTCCTCGTTGAGATTCTTGCCTTCCTCCTCATCCTCGTCTACCCATAGGTCTGGGAACATCTCTGCTATCTTGTTTGGCATCAGTCCGCTGAAAATAGCATTGCGTGCATATTGGGTGGCTGTTGGCAGGATACTCATGTACATATCCTCATCCATGTCGAAGAGGTCGCCGATGTCTTGCGCCAGCATTTTCCACTGGTCGTAGCGGAAGTTATCAATGACGATGAGGAAGACTTTCTCACCCCGGTCGAGCATCGGGAATATCTTGTACTTGAAGATGTCTGGGCTCATGATGGGGCGTTCTTCTTCCTGCATATTTTGCTGTTTGCTGTTTTTGGGCAGCAAGATGTTCTTTGGGTCTACCCAGTTGAGGTAGTGCTTGGCGATATACTTAGCGAAGCCATTGTTAGCTTCCTCTTTTTGCATGCTTAGCATCTCGGTCATCGGACTGTCTGTGTCGCTCAGTTCCAGTTCCCATTTCACGAGGCGTTTGTATACATCCATCCAGTCTTTCGCCGAGCGGCAATCCATCATTTGCATAGCTATCTGTTGGTAGTCTTGCTGGTATCCGCTCATCGTAACCTCGGTCACGATGTCTCTTCGGTGAATGTTCTTTTTCAGCGAGAGCAATATCTGGCTAGGGTTGACCGGCTTGATTAGATAGTCTGCTATCTTGGAGCCAATAGCTTGGTCCATGATGTTCTCCTCCTCGCTCTTGGTGCACATCACGATAGGCGTGGCAGGCTGAATCTCCTTGATTTGCTGCAAGGTCTCCAGTCCGCTCAGTCCAGGCATCATCTCATCGAGCAAAATGAGGTCGAAGGTCTGCTGTCGGCATTGGTCGATAGCGTCAGGACCGTTGCTTACTGTCACCACCTCATAACCTTTCTTCTCTAGAAAGATGATATGGGCCTTGAGAAGTTCTATCTCGTCATCTACCCAGAGTAATAATCCATTGGTCATATTCTTCTATTTTCTTTTCGGTGGCTAAATTACAAAGAATTATCGAATTGACAAAATAATATGGCGATAGAACTTTATGTAAAATATTAAAGAAAGTTAAGGATAGCTTTGTTTTGGTACTTTCTCTTAAAACTTGTGTATGTACTGATAACAAAACCTAAAAAACTTTGTTTAAACTATAAGATGTATAATTAAATATCAATTTTATGATTAAAGCCAATTACTTGAAAAGTTTGATGATCTTCATCTTGTTGTGTCTTCCAGGTTTAGGTCTGTTTGCACAACAGAAGGTTTCAGTCAATGTCACGAATGCCACGTTGAAGCAGGTGTTCAGTGCTATTGAGAAACAGAGTACTTATAAGTTTTCTTATAAGAGTAATATCATTGACAATCGCAAGGATATCACCATCAAGAAGGCTGGAGTGCCAGTAACTGCTGTCCTTGATGTTGCTTTGAAGGGGCGTGCGCTCAAATACTCTGTCGTTTCCCCGAAGTCTATCGTTATCGCAGAGAAACATGCTCCATTATCTGCAGCTCCTCAGCAGGGCGAGAAGAAGATGATGCAAGGCGTTGTGAAAGATAATAATGGCGAACCGGTTATTGGCGCTACCGTCCAGGTGGTGGGCTCCGATGTCCTTGCAGTCACTGATATCGATGGTCATTTTACCATCAATGCTCCTAAGGGCTCCAAAATTAAGGTGTCTTATCTTGGTTTTGAAGACCGCGAGGTAAAGGCTTCAGAGAATATGAATATAGCTATGAGCGAAGATACTCAAGCATTGAATGAAGTGGTAGTAGTAGGCTATGGTACCATGAAGCGTAGCGATATGACAGGAGCCTTGTCTTCTGTCGATACCAAGGAGATGGCTAAGCGTACTACCACCAACCCTGCAGAGGCATTGCAGGGTAAGGTAGCGGGTGTTAACATCTTGAAGTCTGGTGGTAATGCAGGTGCTGGTGTTAGTGTCAAAATTCGTGGTATTAAGACATTCGGCGACAATGAACCTCTCTATATTGTGGATGGTTTCCCTGGCGACATCAATAGCGTGAACCCTCAAGACATCGAGTCGATGGAAATCTTAAAGGATGGTGCAGCAGCTGCCATCTATGGTTCTGTGGCAGCCAATGGCGTTGTGCTCATCACAACCAAAAATGGTAAGAAGGGAGATGTAAAGGTTGACTTCAGTACTTATCTTAGCTTTACCAAGGTGGCTAAGGACCTAGATATGCTTGATGCCGATGGCTACAAGACCGTGCATAAGATGATGTACGAGAATTACAAGGAACAATATGGCAAATATCCCGGCTCTACTGGTGAACTTCTTGCTTATATTACTCACGATACAGGTGTCAATACCGATTGGCAAGATGCTATCCAGCGTAGCGGTCTTGCTCAGAACTATATGGTCAGCGTACGAGGTGGTGGAGACAAGGCACAGTACTCAGTGTCTTACAATCATGCTGACGAGAAGGGTATCTTTATCGGCAATGACCATCGCCATGATATCGCTCGTATGAAGGTGCATGCTACCAAGGGTATCATCGACTTCGATGCCAATATGGACTTCAAGTATACCAAGAGCCATCAGCCAGTGTATTCTTTGAAGGAGACTTATATGATTTCCCCTCTTGTGCCAATTTACGATGAGAATGAAAAATATGGTTTTGGCTTGACCAACTTTGATGGTCTTCCAAACAACCGCAACGTTGTGGCAGACAACTACTATGAGAATTCTGTTACGAAGAAATATCATACAACTGCCAATGCTGCGTTGACTTTCAATTTCTTTCCATGGCTTAATTTCAAAACAAGTTATGGCTATCGTGGTGAGCATGAGATAGATTCTTTCCATGCGCCTGATTATATCGCAGATGCTAAGAGCCCTCGTAACTACCCTACTAGCTCAGAGACTCGTGCTTACTGGGAAGAGCAGGTGTTTGAAAATGTGCTCTCTTTCAACAAGCAGATTCAGAAGCATAGTATCAATGCTATGCTCGGTACCTCTATTACCAGTCGCAAGTACAATTGGAGCTCTGTTGCTGTAGAGGGTAAGACTATCGTCTACAAGGTGGAGGATGGTCAGCTTCAGCAGACTGAGAAGCCAGCCGGTTTCTTGGACTCTAGCTTCAGTACTATCGGCGCTGGTGCGGGTGGTACTTTCAGCGGTGATGGTACTGCTTGGAAATATAATCGTGCTTCTTTCTTTGGTCGTTTGAATTACAATTTCAATGACCGTTATCTCTTCCAGTTCACTTTCCGCGAGGATGGTTCTTCTAAGTTTGGTGCCGACAGCCGTTGGGGGTTCTTCCCATCTGTAGCTGTAGGTTGGAGAATCAGTGAGGAGCCTTTCTTCCCAAAGAACTCAGTGATAAGCAACTTGAAGTTCCGTGCCAGCTGGGGACAGCTCGGTAATGAGAATGCCCTTGGTTATTACGACTTCTTGGCACTCATCTCTACCTACAACGATCTTTATCAGGGGTATGTGCAGGGTACTGGTGCTTCAGCATGGACTGGTAGCATAGCTCGTTCATTGGAAAATCGTTCCCTTAAATGGGAAACTACCGATACCAAGAACTTCGGTTTCGACTTCGGTCTTTTTAGCAACCACTTGAATGGTAACATCAACTATTATATCAATGAGACCCGCGACCTCTTGATTACTCGTAAGTTGGCTCCTTCTGCAGGTCTTGCCAACCCTACGTTGAACGTAGGTAAAATGCGTAACCAGGGATTTGAGCTGGAGTTGAACTGGAACGATAAGATTAGCGATTTCGAGTACAATGTAGGTTTCAACCTCAGTACCGTAGCCAACAAGGTGGTATCTCTTGCCAATGAAGATCAGACGATTTATGGCATGGGCTTGAAGTATGGTTCTGAACACTTCCCTACCCAGACCAAGGTAGGGAAGCCTATCGGTGCATTCTATCTCTATCAAGCAGATGGTATTTTCCAGAGCGAGGCAGAGGTCAATGCCCATGTCAATAGCAAGGGTGAACTCCTGCAACCAAATGCCAAGCCTGGCGACATCCGTTTCAAGGATATGAATGGCGATGGTACTATCGATGATGACGATAAGGTATATTCTGGCACAGGTATCGCCAAGGTAGAAGCTAATCTCAACCTCGGTGCTAGCTACAAGGGCTTCGATTTCTCAGCAGTGATTGGTAGTGCCTTTGGCAACAAGATATATAATGGTAACCGTTATTATTATGAGGGAATGAACTCTGCATCAAATTTCTTGAAGTCAACACTTGATGCTTGGACTCCTACCCATACCAACACCAGCGTGCCGCGTGCCATCTATGGAGATCCTAATGACAACACTCGTGAGTCTACTCGTTTCTTGGAGAATGGTGACTTCGTGCGTTTGCGTCAGGTTCAGTTAGGTTACACATTGCCAACATCTCTCGTGAAGAAAATTTACTGCGACCGTATTCGTTTCTATGTGAGCGCAGAGAATGTATTTACCATTACTGGTTATTCTGGTGCTAATCCAGAATTCTCTATGGGTGTCTTGAATAGTGGTATCGATCGCTATACATTCCCATTCTCACGTTCTTATACTGTTGGAGCGCAGGTTACATTCTAATCTTAATATAACAAGGAGACTATAATTTATGAAAGCATTAAAATATATAGCAGGCATTTGCATTGCCTTGTCACTCACTTCTTGTGATGACTTTTTAACGCAAACTTCGCCAGACAAGTTGACCTCAGAGTCTTACTGGCGTGATAAGGATGATGTAGAGGCAGCCATGGCTTCTGCCTATTCACAGCTCTATTTCGCAGAATATTCTGGAGACGAGTGGGACTTTGCTGAGGTGAAATGGCCAGTGGAGGCTTATCGTCAGGATGATGTAGACCCAGGGGCTGATGCACAGAACTATCAGAACTGGATGCAGTTGCGCAACTTTAGCTATACCAATGGTAACTCTCAGTTCACCATCTATTGGAAGAGCTACTATCGTGGCATCAGTTTCTGCAATCAGATTATAGATAAGGTAGCAGGTATGAGCGAAGCTCAACTTGGCACAGCCGATCGCAAGCAACTTTTGGCTGAGGCTCATTTCCTCCGTGGTTTCTATCACATGCAGTTGTTGCTCAATTGGGAGAAGATAATCATCCGTGACACCTATATCACCTCTACCAGTCAGCTAGACAAGGCTGTATCTGAACGTACCGATGCTTGGCAGTTTGTGGTTGATGAACTGAAGGCAGGCACAGAGATGAATAATGTTCGCAGTACAGAGGAAGTTGGTCGTGTAACTGCCAATACGGCTTATGCCTACTTGGGGTATGCTTATCTTACGATGGCTTCAGAGCAGGTAGATAAGAAGGCAGAGTACTTGAATGCTGCCGTCGATGCATTCAATAAAGTGACAGGCTGCAACTTGGAGAGCAACTATGCTAGCATGTTTGATGGTACCAATAAAAACTGCAAGGAATCTCTCTTCGAGGTGCAATTCTCTTTGAGCAGTGCCAATGGTGCAGATTATGCGACACAGTTACATCGTTGGATAGGTACTGCCGAATTTGGAGGCTGGGATGAAATTGCTCCTTCCGAAACCTTGATGAACGAGTTCAAGAAGGAAGGCAAGCTCAATAATGGCCTTTATGATGCTCGTCTTTATGGCTCTGTATATTTCCAGGATCCATATTATAACGATGGTACGGGCAAGGTATATGGCTATGATTGGGACACTTGGATAAAGATGATAATGGAAACGAATGAGGCTTATAATCGTCCTTCATTCCGCAAGTTTATGCCTGCCACATACGAGGCTCTATCTCAGAGTACTACAGATGTAAATGTCACTTTGATGCGTTACTCTAATGTGCTCTTGATGAAAGCTGAGGCTCTCAATGACTTGGGACAGACCAATCAGGCCATTCCGCTCATCAATGAGGTGCGCCGTGTACATGGCAATATGCCTGCCATGACAGGCACAAGTCAGGATGAGGTGCAGGCACAGATAGAACATGAACGTATGATAGAGTTCCCTTTGGAGAATTATCGATGGTACGACCTTCGTCGATGGGGCAAGACCGCACAGGCTATGCAGGCTGCTGGTCGCTCGGGTTTCGACCAGAGCAAGTTGTTCTATCCTATCCCTCAGACCGAATTGAACTCAAACAGCTTGGCTAAGTAAGAGGACTGAGTGAAACAAGCTAAAGGGTTACTTTTCGATATCATAGGGATTCTCGGTCTTTGTCATGATGAAGGTCGGGAATCCTCTTTGTATATAAAATCTCTTATATTTAAAAAAGTTCTCTTATATATAATTAAGGTATAGAACAAAATAACAAGAGACGAACAATATAATAACAATAATATAGACAAGAATAAGCAATGCTCAAGATTGTAATAATAATGCTTTGCGGAATAGGTACGGGCTATCTGCTCCGCAATAAAAAGATGAGTGTCATCGGTCGTGTCATCACGGCTTTGATATGGGTACTTCTTTTCCTACTCGGCATCGAGGTGGGCTCTAATCCACGTATCATCAACGGACTCCAGACACTAGGGCTGGAAGCCATATTGTTAACTTTCGGTGGAAGCGCAGGTAGTGTGCTCTTTGCTTGGGCTTTGTGGAAAATGGTTAATCGAAAGCCGACTGATGCTGGCGTTCAGAAAGGAGGTCAGGTATGAAAGGTAGTTTGATTATCGTAGGATTCTTTGTGCTGGGTATTATTGTGGGTTTGTTTCATGTAGTGCCGCAGGAGGTGCAGGATAGCGACATCAGTTATTACGCCCTTTGTGCCCTGATGTTCTGTGTGGGTATCAGCATCGGATGCGATACCTCTGTGCTGAAGAGTTTTCGCAAGGTGAACCCTAGGTTGATGATGCTGCCTGTGATGACCATTCTGGGAACATTGGCAGGATGTGCTGCTGTATCTATCTTGTTGAGCCACAGACAACTTTCCGACTGCTTGGCAATCGGCTCAGGCTTTGGCTATTACTCCTTGTCGAGCATCTTTATCACGGAATATCGTGGCGCAGAACTGGGCACCATCGCCCTCTTGGCGAATATCTGCCGTGAGATACTTACATTGTTGTGTGCTCCTCTCTTAGCAAAATATTTTGGCAGGCTGGCACCAATCAGCGTAGGAGGAGCTACCTCTATGGATACTACGTTGCCTATTATCACTCGTGCATCAGGCGAGAACTTCATCATCGTCTCCATCTTCCATGGTTTCTGTGTAGATTTCTCCGTACCATTCTTGGTAACATTCTTTTGCTCTCTATAAATATGTTGTCAACTATCCATCTTTTCTCTCTCTCTCTCTAAATTAAAAGAAATTAATTTTAACCTAAATAAAATATAATATGAAACGTATCATAAGTTCCATCATGTTATGTCTGATTTTGTCGGGTACTTATGCTGCTCTTCCTGCTGCAGGAAATAAGGTTAAGGTATTAAACTCAGAACCTTGGCAAGATGCAACGATAACCAATATCGGCAGATTGCCTATGACCACTCACTACCTGCCTTATGTCAGCGAGAGTGCAGCCATTGCACAACTCCACATGGATGATGTGCGCCGTTTCCAGGTGAATGCCCAGACAGAGCGACGTATCTGTCTAGATGGTCAGTGGAAGTTTAAGTTGGTGAAGAATCCATCTCTGTCCATCACAGATTTCTATAAAACAAACTATAATGTGGCTGATTGGCAAAACATTCAGGTACCAGGCAGCTGGGAGCTTCAGGGCTTCGATTCTCCTATCTATACGGATGTAACCTATCCTTTCAAGGCAAATCCTCCTTTTGTGCCTCAGGATTATAACCCTGTGGGGCATTATGTGCATGAATTCACCGTGCCTGAGAACTGGAAGAATATGGATGTCATTATGGATTTCGAGGGCGTGGAATCAGCTTTCTACTTCTGGATTAATGGCAAGATGGTTGGCTATAGCGAGGATAGCAGACTGCCTGCTCACTTCGATGTCTCCAAGTATCTCAAGAAAGGCAAGAACCGCTTGGCGGTAAAGGTATTCCGCTTTAGCGATGGTTCTTACCTGGAAGACCAAGACTATTGGAAGTATAGTGGCATTGAGCGAAAGGTGTTTATTCAAGCTCGTCCTAAGAGCAGAATGAACGACTTCAAGTTGGGCAATTCCTTGGTAAACAACTACAAGGATGGTGCCTTTGATCTTGATGTGATGATGCTTCATCCTGTGAAAGGACAAAAAGTAGATGTAAAGGTGCTTGGTATAAATGGCAAGCCGCTGATGACAACCTCCAGATCTATTACGGCAGCTACAGATACCTTGCTCCATTTTGCCCAGCTCTTCAAGAATGTTCTGCCTTGGAATGCAGAGACTCCTAATCTCTATACCCTCGTCATCACCTCTACCGATGCTAAGGGGCAGGTTCAGGAGAGCGTGGCTCATCCTTTCGGATTCCGCAGTGTGGAGATGAAGAACGGTCAACTCTTGATAAATGGTGTGGCACTCAAGATAAAGGGTGTAAACCGACAAGAGCATGACCCTATACATGGACGCACCCTGCAGGTGGCAGACATGGTAAAGGACATCAAGATGATGAAGCAGTTTAACATCAATGCCGTGCGTACCTCACACTATCCTAACCACTCTGAATGGTATCAGCTCTGTGATAAGTATGGTCTCTACTTGGTGGGAGAGGCTAACATAGAATGCCATGGCATCTTGGACACAGAATATAAGGAACTGGCAGATAAGGAAGATTGGTATCCTGCTTTCCATGACCGTATGTATCGGATGATAAAGCGCGACTGCAACTATACCTCTGTCATCATCTGGTCTATGGGCAATGAGAGTGGCTATGGTCCTAACTTTGAGAAAATATATGATGTGGTAAAAGCTATGGACAAGACTCGCCCTGTGCAATATGAGGGTGGTGGATATAATGCCAAGTCAGATATCTATTGTCCGATGTATGCTCGTATCTGGGCTCTTCGCCGCCATGTGAACCAACGTGATGCTCGCCCTTTGATTCTCTGTGAGTATGCACATGCCATGGGTAATAGCGAGGGTAACCTTAAGGATTATTGGGATTTGATTGAAAAGTATGACCAACTGCAAGGCGGATTTATCTGGGACTGGGTAGACCAGACCTTTGCCAAGACTGATGGTAAGGGTCATCACTATTGGGCCTATGGTGGCGACATGGGCTATGTGGGTGTGGTTAATGACTCTAACTTCTGCGCCAACGGGTTGGTGGCAGCCGACCGTAGTCTGCATCCACATATCTGGGAAGCAAAGAAGGTATATCAGAACATCGGCTTTGAGACCGTTCCGTTTGTAGCCAATAAAATTAAGATTACCAATAAGTTCGATTTCACCACGCTCGACAAGTATCTCTTGGTTTGGGCTATAGAGGCAAATGGCGAGACTATTAAGAGTGGCAAGATTAACTTTCCTCATCTCCTTCCACATACTAGTGGATTGGTTGAGTTGCCTATCACAGATTTACCTACAGTTGATGACAAGGAGTACTTCTTGACATTGAGAGCCGTAACCAAGGGGCCTCAGACAGCTATTCCGGCAGGGCATGAGGTGGCTATCGAGCAGTTGCAATTGCCTGTAAAACAGAAGAGACCTGTAGTGGCATTGTCTGGTTCGGTGACAAAGAACGAGACTGCTGATGAATTGACGATAACTGGTAACGATGCATCCAACAGCATCACTTTCTCTAAGAAGACAGGCGAGATGATATCGCTCAAGTATGCTGGTAAGGAGATGTTGTTGGCTGGTTTGCAGCCAAACTTCTGGCGTGGACTTACTGATAATGATGTGGCCAACGGTACAGAGGAACGTTGTGCCACCTGGAAGAATGCAGGGAGTAAGATGTTGCTGACGAATATCACCGCAACTCTCTCTAATGACAAGCATAGCATGGAGGTGGTTTCATCTTATGACATGCCTGAGCAAGATGCGAAGCTAGCTGTTACCTATCAGGTAATGGCTAACTGTGATGTGAAAGTGAACATGCACTTCTTTCCAGGCAACAAGCAGTTGCCAGAGGTGCCTCGCCTTGGTATGCGCATGATTCTGAAGGGAGACTTCGACCAGATGACTTGGTTGGGGCGTGGACCTCAAGAAAACTATGCTGATAGAAAGTCGGGTTACCTTATCGGCAAGTATACAGCCTCTGTATGGCAACAATATCATCCATACGTTAGAGCACAGGAAACTGCCAATAAGTGCGATGTACGCTGGTTGACTTTGACGGATAAAGATGGTGGCGGCATTAAGGTGATAGGCGAGGAGCCATTGAGTATAAGCGCTTGGAACTTCCCTCAAGACGATATTCTTTATCGTCCTTCCATGGTAGAACATCGCCATGGTGGCTGCATCGACAAGAAAAATATGGTATGGCTGAATATCGACCATCTACAGATGGGAGTGGGTGGTGATAACACTTGGGGTGCTCAGGTGCATCCTGAGTATACCATCACTCCTCATGAGTGGAGCTATACATTCACGATTATGAAGAAATAAAATTAGAAGATTTAATCAATATGAGATATAGAACTATTGTGATGATGTTGACAGGTCTGGCTATGTTGCCTTTGGATAGTATGGCTCAGACCCAGCGCCAAGAATACAAGGATATTGTAGACATTAATGTTACCCCAAGTCGGGCTCGCCGGCAAGTTGGTTGCTTCGCAGATATGGGGTCATGGATGGGTTTTGCCTTACCAGAACAAGATAAGCCTGTGAATGGAATCTGCGGCCCTTTTAGCATTTACTATCGCAACTGGTATGCCCGTTCCTTGGTTACCATTAAGGATGCCTCTCTTCGAGAAGCCAGCTATTATCCAGGGGAGATTCGTTTGGGGCTTGGTAAGGAAAATGCTACTATCTGTCAAAGTCTGCAGTTTGTGGATGCTCGTACGGCATTGCTTTCTATTAGCAACCCATCGGGAGAGGCGTTGCTGCTGCAAGCGGATAGTATCAATACCAAGATGCAAATTTCTCAGGAGGGCAATGCCATAGTCATCTCCAATAGGGGTGGCGAGAGGGTTATGCTTTCATTCCCGGAACAAGTGAGACTGACTCTTGATGGTCATAACTATCAGGCTGTTGTAACGGCGGGAACCAAAAAGATTACCTTAGGCGTATCTTTGGTTGATCAAGATACGGAGGCAGCCGTACAAGACATTCATGTGGCTAGCTTGATGGCAAATCCGGCATCAGCCTTGCAGGCCAACGAAGCTCGATGGGACGGATATCTGAAAAAGGTTATAAGAGACGATATGCCTTATGAGTATAATCGAATTGCGGCAAAGTCAATCGTCACTTTACTTTCCAACTGGCGTGCCAAGCGTGGAGCTGTATACCATGATGGCATCGTGCCTAGCCATGCGGTCAACTACTTCATTGGCTGCTGGGCATGGGATTGCTGGCGCTTCTCTGCGGCGATGGCTTCTTTCTTCCCTGAGTTGGCAAAGGACAACATCCGTGTGATGTTCGATTACCAGCAACCAGATGGTATGGTTATCGACTGCATCTATCCTGATGCCTCAGAAAATAATGCGCGAGACAGTAAACCGCCGTTGGCAGCATGGGCTGTGAATGAGATATATGAGCATACACATGATATAGACTTCCTTAAAGAGATGTATCCTAAGCTATTGAAGTACCATAAGTGGTGGTATGGGAAGCGAGACCATGACAAGAACGGCATCTGCGAGTTTGGCTCGGTTGATGGTACGTTGGAGGCTGCTGCATGGGAAAGTGGCATGGACAATGCCATCCGTTTCGATGGTACCAAAATGCTCAAGAATGGGCAAGATGCCTTCAGTACCGACCAAGAGAGCGTAGACCTCAACTCTTATCTTTCGTTGGAATATACTTTGCTCAAGAAGTTTGCAGAAATCTTGGGGGAATCTTTCGATTTGCCCGACCATCGTAATGAGGTGGCAGACTACTTCTTCGATAAGAAGGATGGTTTCTTCTACGACCGTCGCCTTAACGAGAATAGAGACTTCGTGCGAGAAGCTGGTTGTGAGGGGTATATCCCATTCTGGGCAAACATAGCTACCAAGCAGCAATTTGCCAAGGCACGTAAGCTGCTGGACAACAAGAAGAAGTTCTCTACCTATATCCCGTTCCCAACGATTGCGGCAGATAATCCTAAGTATGACTCTAGGGGATATTGGCGTGGACCTATTTGGCTCGACCAGACTTACTATGGAATTAAGGGCTATCGCAACTATGGAGAGCACAAGAAGGCTGACGCTTATACCGACCAAGTGTTCCGTAATATTCAGGGGCTTTCTGCTGGTACTCCTATCTACGAGAATTATGATACGCATACGGGTAAGGCAATGCAGGCATCCCATTTCAGCTGGAGTGCCGCTTGCTTGCTTATGCTCTACAATGATTACGGTAAATGACGATTCTCACTTATATTGATATAGATAGACTATCCATTAATGTGTCTATCTATATCAATATAAGTCACATCGGGTGCTCTATTTGAAAATGTACATGTCACTACTAGTCTTGACCACTTTCATGTCGTATGAGACGGAAATAATCTGCATGGCTTCCTTCAAGTTGTTGGTTGGAAGGGTTCCTGTGAAAGGACTGCTGGCCTTTGTCCTCATCTGTATATGTATCCCATATTGCTTTTCTAGCGAACCGATAACTTTCTGTAAGTTGGCATCATGGAATACCATTTGTTTTTGCTGCCATGCACAGGCATCTTTAACATAGAGAGATTGTTCAATATCCATGTGGCCTGTGTACTTGTTGATTTTCACGATTTCGTTGGGCTTCATTGTGTGGGTCTGATGGTTGACCAATGATGTGAGCATGATGCTGCCATTGAGTAAGGCCACTTCGGCGATGTCTTCTTTCGCCCTATTTGTTATGTTAAACTCAGTGCCCAAGACTTTCAGTTCCATGCCTTGTGAGTGGATGACAAATGGATGTTGCGGGTCTTTGGCTACCCGATAATGCGCTTCGCCCTCAAAGTATACCTCCCTATTGGTTTGGCAGAAACTCTGTGGGGCGTATCTTAACTCAGAGAGGGAATTGAGGCTTATTATAGATCCATCAGGGAGGGTGATGCTGACTTGTTCCTCGGCTAGTGTGGCTATCTTGGTCATTGGGATGGAGGCATATTGCTGGTTCTTGTGGTACATGAATCCCATCACTACAAGACAGATAGGCAAGGTTATGGCTGCTGCCAGTTGCATCCACCTCAAGAAGGTATTACCTCTGTTTGGTTGCTTACCTATCTTGACGTGTATGTCTTGTTTAATTCGCTGTAAGTCTGTATCCTTTACTTGAGCATCTGGGATGATGCCATGCTCCCATTCTGCTTGCATGGCATTACCAATCTCTTCATCGCTGCTATGGTTAATCTTCTCACGCAATTCGATGAGTTCTTTCTTGTGAGTTTTGTTGTTGATTGTCATAGTTTCTATCTTTATTTACATACACACGATGTGATGGTCTTTTGTACCGTTAATTTATACTAAAAATAATAGCCACAGCAGGTTGCTTCTGTTTCTGAGTATCTCTCTAAGCTGCTTGAGCCCTAAGGACAACTGATTCTTTACCGTTTGCTCACTATAGTTGAGACGTTGCGCTATCTCCTGGTTGTTTAGCATTTCTATTTTCGAAAGTTTGATGACTTCTTGTTGTGTCTTAGGGAGCCTTTCCAGCATCCTCCACACTTGCTTGAGGAAGTCGTCGTATTCGAGGAGACTGTCAGTGGCGTTACTGCTAGAGTCGTGATGGTCTAAGTAGTCCATGTAGTCTTCGTAGATGGGTGAGTTGACTATCTTGCGATGTGCATTAATGAGGTAATGTTTGGCCCTAAGGAATAAGATGGGCTTGAGTGATAGCTCTTCCTTGATGTCTTGTCGATTTTTCCAGAGCCATACAAAGGTATCTTCCATGATTTCTTCTGCGGTCTCTCTGGATTTTGTGTATTTGATGCAAAAGGATAGTAGTCTGCGAGCATATAGTTCGTAGATTTCATCAAAGGCTTTAATAGAACCTTTGTTTAATTTTTGTATGAGTTCTGTCTCCGATTTATAAAACATGTGACAAAGTTACAATAAATCGGAGACAAAACCAAATAAATAGCTGAAAATCATCTTAGAAGCCATCCAAATCGTAGTACTCATCATCGATTTCTTGATTTTCTATGTTATTTTCATTGATGTTAGTATCTGTTTCTTCTGCTTTTCCTTTGTTTTTATTTTCCTGTCCAGATTCTTGTCCCGTTTCTTGTTCTGTTTCCTTTGTAATAACTCCTTCTTCTGGCTCGTTGAGCAGTGGTTGCTTGCTAACCTTGATAGGGGTAAAGTATTTGTTATAGTATACTTCGTAGTCACGGTAGGAATGCTGGGCATCCAGTATCTCTAGGTTTGGCTCGCTAATTAAATATGTACGTACCTTGTTTAACAGGCGGGTAATAGCTGCTTGCTTGTATATGTCGTTGGCATACTGACGCACCTCATCATAGTTTTGGAAACCGCTGATGAGCATGCGATGCAAATCTCCAGTCTTTTCGATGTTTATATCGAAACTTCGTGCCAAATAAGAGGTGAAGTTGTGCTTGGCTATTTCGAAGAGTAGCTGGTTCTCGTTGACCGAGTCAGCAGCGTATGCCATCAGGAAGATAAAGTTGTCGTTTCGCTCTCTACAGAAGCTCTTATGCAGGATGGAGTCTTTGTCGTTGAGTACCATTGAGCGCTTAGCCCAGACATTGTCTAAGTCGAACTTGCTCTTATAGAGTCTTTTGCCTGCGTTTATTCCATTGATAATCATGCCAGCCATCTCGCTCAGTCGACTATCCGGATATTTCTCAACCACTTGCTTTAAGTCGTTAAGACATTCCTGGATTTTGTTATTATTTAGTTGACTCAGTCCACAGATAAAGAGGAAC
Organism: Lachnospiraceae bacterium; assembly: GCA_963604545.1. Taxonomy (GTDB): domain Bacteria; phylum Bacteroidota; class Bacteroidia; order Bacteroidales; family Bacteroidaceae; genus Prevotella. The sequence continues at coordinate 22,782 of CAVCRI010000014.1, forward strand.
TTGTCTCGGTTTAGTCCTGTAGGGAATCTCTTTGCCGAAATCTTGGCGTTTGCCATTACTGTATCATATTTGCTATCTTTGAAAGCCTGGTAGGTGGCGGTATAGAGTGAGTCTTCGATGTGAGTCCCAATCTTGGCATTCGTTATGTAATGTGGGTCGCAGAGCAGTGCGGTCCATTGGCTCTCTGGATAATTGGCCTTCAGCTTTTTGATGTATTCTTCCGCTTTGTCCATATTGCCTCGTCGAGCATAGAGCAGGTAGAGGTGATAGTAGGCATCATCCGTATGCTCGTAGTTTGGATAGTTGTTGGTGAGTCGTAAAAGTACTTTCTCGCTTAGGTCGAGGTTATCCAACTTATCCTTGAATATGACACCGGCGTGGAACAGTCCGTCTTCCAGCACCTTGTTACTTTCTGTTACTTGCTCTGAGCTAAATGGTATCTGTGCCAGATAGTATTCTCGCTTGTGTGGGTCGTTGACGGCACTGTCGGTGACCTGCTTGAGCGAGTCTTCCTTGGTGGCGACGCTGGCAAGCGAGTCTCTCATCTCGTCGGTCATCTCCTCGGCTCCTTGGGCGGTGGCTACTACGGTCTTGTTGATGCGCTGCCAGTTGTCCACATTCACTCTCTTGCCCCATAGCTTCTGGAATTGGACTTTGCCTTGGCTCACTGTGATAGGGGAGTAGAAATACCATTGTCCGTTGGTCATGCCATTGTTGGCGGCGGTGTTGCTGGTATTCTTGTTGTTGCTCTTGTTGCCAAAGTTATTGCCAAAGTTGTTGCCGTTGCCTTGTGCCTGTTGCTGGGCAACGGCAGTCTCGGCTTGCTTGTTGCGCTCTTCTTTCTCCTTTTTCTTCAGGGCTGTGATGACGCGGTCAATGGCATCGTTTCTGTCTTTCTCGCTCATCTTTGCCAATGCCTGGAGCGAATCTTGTAGGTGTACGGCATCGGTGTATGGTACCAACTCGTCGAGTATTTTTGACCTATCTGACAGCATGTTGTAGTCTTTCCGGTCTTTGTCGAGCAGTCCGATAGCCTCGCCATAACATCTGCGTGCATCCGAATATTTCTCTTGTGCCCAGTAGAGGTCGCCTAGGTGCAATAGCAGCACACCCTTTTCGATGCCGCTCCTGGTAGCCTTGCTGTTGCCTTTTTCATAGGCACTGATGGCTCTGACGGTATCTTTCTGGTTGAGATAGATGTTGCCGATGGCATAGTATACCTGGTCAAGGTACTCCTTGTTCTTATCTGATGCTGCCATGCGTCTCAGACTGCTTATCATCTTCTTGGCATTGCTGTGTGCCAGCACTTCGGTCATCGAAATTCGGGCGTTAAACTCCAATTCGTAAGGTGGGTTGAGACGGATGACATGCTTGAAGGCCTTGTAGGCTTCCTGGTTGTTGCCGATGGAAGCCTGTAGTTGTCCCATGAGATACCATTCACGAGCTTTCTGCTTGCGACGCATCTCGTGCTTGATAACTTTGTTGAGGTATGGGATGGCTTGGGGGGCATCGCCATTGTGTATATAGTAGTCGGCAAGGGTATAATCCCATTCTTTCTGGGCACGCCAGTGGATGGAATCGCGCAACATATTGCGTATCACGTCTTCTGCATCATATTTCCATCCTTGCTCAATATAGCATTTTGCCAACCATGCACGTGCCTTGCCATAGATGGCTGGTTGGGTCTCGTATAGCCTGCTCATATATGCAAAGGTAGACGCTGCTGCATCAAAGTCGCCTTTATAGAATTGAGAACGTCCCAACAGCATCCATGCTTTCCACAGGAATGGATTGTATTCTCGGCGACTCAGCCATTCGATGTCTTTTGCTGTCTTTCGCCTGTTCTTAGTCCATTCTGGTCTTCGCTTAATGCTATGTTGGTGTATGGCTTTCTCGCTTTTCTCAATGGCACGGTCGTAGTTTGACTTTCCTAAGTCTCGGCTGTTCTTGTAGCTTACGGTGTAGAGTGGCAGCTGCTCGGTATAGTTGTCCTTGTTTCCATTTTCCTTTTCCAGGGATGCATCGATGTAGGCTAGCGTACCATTATAATAGGTGTTGTATCGGGCATTGAAGGCATGCCACCATCTGCTCTGCGCCGTATTTCTCTGCGTGGAGCATCCTGCCAGCGATAATGTCAGCAAGCAGCTGCCAATTGCGTAAATGGCAAGTGCAGTATGGTGTAGTTGCTTCATTTTTTATTGCTTTGATATTTTTTCTCTGATGAGTTGTATGGTCTTTCCCAGGGCGAAGACCATGATGCTGATGAATATGATGGTGGCCCCCGATGGCACGTTGAGCCAATAACTGGCATAGAGTCCCAGGATGCAGTTTACCCATCCCAGCAGTATGCTGAGCCAAATCATTCTCTTGTAGCTGAAGGTGAAGAGATTGGCTGTCATCTGCGGTATGGTGAGTAGACTGATGGCTAGTACGATGCCCACAAGTTTGAGCGTGGCTACGATGGTCATGGCGATGAGGCCCATCAACAGGTATTCTATCACGTTGACGGGGAGATGCTGAGAACGAGCGAAGGTGCTGTCGAAGGCGATGCACTGGATGGGGTGCAAGAACAGGGTGAACAGTAGGGTTACGATGAGGGTAAGAACTGCCAGCAACCATAGGTCACTCGCCTCGATAGCTAGTATGCTGCCAAAGAGGAAGGAGGGAAGGTCGGGCATAAATCCTGGGGTCAGGAAGCAACAGATAATGCCCACGCTCATGCCTAAGGTCCAGAACATGGCTATTGCCGAATCTTTTCTCACATCTTGATTCTTTGATACCCACAGCACGCCAAAGGCACTCATAATGGCGAACGCCATGGCTGACAGGATAGGATTGATGCCTGCAAACACACCGATGCCAATGCCACCAAAGGAGGCATGCGTGATGCCACCGCTGATGAACACTAGTCGGCGAGTAACGATATAGGTACCAATAAAACCGCATAATATGCTGGTCAAGATAGCCCCAATCAGTGCATTCTGAAAGAATGTATATTGCAGTATGTCCATTGATGTTATTCCGTATTTTTTTGCTTTAAGAACTCCTAACTTAAAAAGTTAATCACTTCATCCTTCAGTTGGTCAGGCAGGTTGATACCTCTCAGTATCAGGCTTCTATTCCATCCAGCCACTTCTTCGGGCTGCATGGTATAGAGTATTTCTGAGAATTCCTCAACCTCCTCATCTGTATAGTCATCGCCATTACGCCCCTTGAATCGGTCGAGTTCCTCGTCATCGTAGTATTCTATTTCTTTGGTGGCAGCCTCCATCATGCATTCCTGCTCGCACTTCGTGTTCTCACCATTGCAAGTATTGCATGATACACCTTCCAGCAATGGCTCCTCGTCCTCGCCCTTATGATGCGAGATAATGCCGAAAATGGCAGAGATAATTCCTAATGCCACGAGGGCGATAATCAGATATAACATGAATATTGCGTTTTAAATGTTATGTATCTTGCAGAATTCTTAATTATAAATTCTTAATTCTTAATTATTTCAACCCCAACCTTCTTCAGGTCTTCCCAGTAGTGGGGATAAGACTTGCTTACTACCTCGGGATTATTGATTTCTATCTGCTTGAACTTGAAAGCCAAAGGGGCGAAAGCCAATGCCATGCGGTGGTCTTCGTATGTGTCGATAGGCTCGAAGGTCGGTTTGCAGGTTTCTCCATCCCAGATGAGGGTGTTGTCGTTCTTGTCATAGATGACATATCCCACCTTCTTTAGCTCAGTCTTCAATGCCTCGATACGGTCGGTCTCCTTGATCTTGAGACTTGCCAAACCTGTAAACTTAAACTTCACGCCGAGCGCACAGCATGCCACTACGATGGTCTGTGCCAAGTCAGGTGAGCCCGTAAAGTCGTAGTCGAAACGTGGCAAAAGGCAACGGTGTGCCTTGAGGGTAACGTTGGATAGGCAGTCGCGGCTCTCAAATTCGCTCTTTACTCCCAGCAGACTGAAGATGTATTTTACCACAGAGTCGCCCTGCTTTGAATTATCCATCAGTCCCTCCAATTTTATCTTAGACTCAGGATTACCATTCAGTGCCATCATCTCATACCAGTAAGAAGATGCACTCCAGTCGTTCTCGATGGTATAGCCAGAAACCTCGTGGTAAGGTTGTGGCTTAACGGTAATTGTGTCTACGTCAGTCCATTCAGCTTGTGCTCCATACTCATTCATCGTCCATAGAGTTAGGTCGATGTATGGGCGTGATGCTATCTCGCCTGTGAGCTTAAGCTCAAGTCCATCTCTCAGGATAGGGCCAATCATCAGTAGGGCAGAGATATATTGAGAACTCACATTGCCAACCACTTCCAGGTGACCACCGTCAAGAGGCTTCCCCTTGATGTGGAGAGGGGGATACCCTTCCTTCTTATCGTATGAGATGTCTGCACCGAGGTATCGAAGTGCATCTACGAGAACGGAGATAGGACGGTTTTGCATACGTTCTGTTCCCGTGATGGTGTGTTCGCCTTGGGTAGCAGAGAGATAAGCTGTCATAAATCGCATGGCGGTACCTGCTGCCTTGATGTTGATAACTTCAGGCATGTCCTTGAGGGCGGCAATGATGACCTCTGTGTCATCGCAGTCGCTCAGGTTGTTGGGGTGAGAGTTACCACCAGCCATGGCATTGATAACCAATGCTCGGTTGCTAATGCTCTTGGAAGCTGGCAAGTTGATGCTTGCATTGAGGTGGCTTGGTGCCTTGATAGTATATTTCATTTTCTGTAATTATCTTATTTTGATATTGTTGTTCTTGTCCTTATAGAATACATGGAAGATGATAGGCAGATGGTACACATAGTCATCGCCGGTGATTTGGTCACTATCTCTGTCTTGACCATTTTCCGAGATAGGAGATTCGCCGATTACACCATCGGAATCTTTGCAAGAATAGAGTCCGAGGCTCACTAGGATGATAACCAATATTACTAAATGTCTCATGCGCGTACCTTGTATATATTATATATCTTCTGCAAAAGTACAAAATAAAATGAATATAAACTAGAAAACTTGTCAAAAAGTTTGTGAATTCATAAAAAACATGCCATAACGAATAGCTTGATGTATGTCAAGTGACTAACAATATGTAAACTTGTAACTTTGTTTTGGTATGGTTGCTTGTTGAACTTTCTTGCAAAGTGTATAAAAATGCCCCGTAAAATTACAATCTGTAACATTGTGTGCGTTTCCATTCAAAATGTAAAACAAGGCAAAAAAAATAGATAAAATAGCGTTAAGGAATTAGCAAGATAATGAAAAACTTTATATCTTTGCATCAGAAAAAGAAATAAACAACAATTAATAACAACCTAAAAAATAAAGATATGAAACGAGTTATATTATTCTCATTGATGGCTTTGATGACCGTAGCTACATTTGGTCGCAAGCACGTAGAGAACGCAACAGTAGTAGCAGACACTATTTTCTATGCAGAAAATATGAGTAATGTAGCCAGTGCTGATCAGGCTAGTTATTATAGACTGCTCATGACAACAGGTTCTGGCATCAATAAGAAGGATGTGTTCCAAGATTTCTATATGAATGGTAATCTCAGAGCTGAAGGTGGGTATAGCTTCATCGACCTCGGTAATGATCGCAATACTATCTTCAATGGTGAAGTTACTACTTATTATAAGAATGGTAAGGAGAAGTGGCATGGAAAGTATGTCAATGGCAAGCGTGAGGGGTACTTCACTCTTCAGCTTCGCGAAGGTGGTGTAGCCGTAGTACAGTTTAAGAATGGTAAGTCTGTACACGATTACTTTATGGTAACTTATAAGGATGGTTCGCAGAAAAAGATGAATCTCTCTGATATTAAGTCTTTGATGTAATAAGAAATTGTAAAAATCTCTCTTATATAAATTAAAATTTTATGTTGATATGACCAATATGGGGATGGCTTCCGTGAGGCAGTTGTCCCCATCCTTTTTTATTAAAGTCACTATTGAAGACAACAAAGGCTAGCTGAAATTATCTCTTCGGCTAGCCTTTATTGGTGATGATTATATATTGAGGTCTACTTCCACTGGGCAATGGTCGCTACCCATGATTTCTGTGTGAATTTTAGCTTCTGCTATCTTGTCCTTGATGTTGTCTGATACCAAGAAATAGTCGATGCGCCAGCCGGCGTTCTTTTCTCGAGCTTTGAAACGATACGACCACCACGAGTAAGTTATTTCGTCTGGGTGGAGATAACGGAAACTATCCGTAAAACCATCATTCAAGAGGATGGTCATCTTCTCTCGCTCCTCATCGGTGAAACCTGCGTTGCGTCGATTGGTTTTAGGGTTTTTGATGTCAATCTCTTCGTGGGCTACGTTAAGGTCTCCGCAGATTACCACTGGCTTCTTAGCATCCAGTGCTTTCAAGAACTTGTGGAAATCATCCTCCCAAGTCATTCGGTAGTCTAGGCGCTTCAGCTCTGTCTGTGAATTTGGGGTATAGCAAGTTACCAGGTAGAACTTGTCATATTCCAGGGTGATGACACGTCCCTCATGGTCATGCTCTTCTATCCCCATACCATAACTTACGTTCAGCGGCTTGTGCTTGGTATAGATGGCTGTGCCAGAGTAACCTTTCTTCTCGGCATAGTTCCAATAGCTGTCATAATCGTCAAACTGAAGGTCTAGCTGACCTTCCTGCATCTTGGTTTCTTGCAAACAAAAGAAGTCGGCATCGAGACTCTTGAATGATGTCTCGAAGTCCTTGCCCACGCAAGCGCGCAAGCCATTAACATTCCACGATATAAACTTCAACATAGATACTCTTATAGTTTTAAAAACTCCTAACTTCTCCTTCTAACTAGAGATTAGATTCTCTTCGTCTCTCCTCTGAGCAGGCTCATGAATTCCTGTCGAGTGTTCAAGGAGTTAAATACACCGCTATAATCGCTGGTAGTAGTGATGGAATTTTGCTTTTCCACGCCACGCATTTGCATACACATGTGCTTAGCTTCGATGACTACCATCACACCTTGTGGATTCAAAGTTTCCTGGATGCAGTCCTTGATTTGCTGGGTCAAGCGCTCCTGTACTTGCAGGCGGTGACTGTAGATGTCTACTACACGTGCTATTTTGCTCAGCCCGGTAATCTTGCCGTTTGGTATGTAAGCCACGTGTACCTTGCCATAGAAAGGCAGCATGTGATGCTCGCACATCGAGAAGAAATCGATGTCCTTGACGATGACCATCTGGTCGTATTTCTCCTCGAAGAGGGCATCGGTCAAGACCTTGTGAGGGTCTTGCGTATAGCCACGGGTCAAGATTTGCATGGCTTTAGCCACACGCATTGGTGTCTTGGCAAGTCCTTCGCGCTCAGGGTCTTCCCCCAAGAGTTTCAATACTTCCTTATAGTGTACGGCGAGTTCGTCAAGTCCCTCGCGAAATTCTGTTTCTGGATTCATTCTTATCAATTTAAAATTAAGCATTAAAAATTAATAATGTATAGGGGCGTATGCCTCATTCTTAATTATACATTATTAATTCTTAATTATATTAGTATTGTACTGTGATTTGTCCTTTGACGAGGCATGCTTGCTTGTATCCCATCGCCTTGACCTTGCTCAGCATCTTTTGTGCCTCACCCAAACTACGGAAGTTGCCCATGCGGCAAATCCATCTTGGCGAGTAGAAGTGTACGTAGACAGGTTGGTCAGGAAAGTTCATCTTAATGTTGTTGCCTGTCTGTTCTGCCTTTAGTCGGTCATTGCGAGAGTTACCTCCGGCGTAAACTTGCACTCTATATCCTGTTACCTTGTAGCTTTTGCGCATCACTTTCTTGCGCATGTCGACTACTGGTATTTCTGGTTCTTCTTTTTTAGGTTCTGCCTTGGTGGCATTGTTCTCGTGAGTGGCGCTATTGTTGGCCGCCTTTTGCTGCATGGTGTTAGCCTCCTTGTGCAGTGGATTGATGTCCTTGTGCTGGTATTCCCCATTCTTGTTGATAGGGGTAATGTTTTTGTTTTGTGGTTGAGTCTTAGTCTTGTCGTCTTGTGGTGAAACTTGTTTCCCGTTCACCAATTCGTCTATAGCCTTACTTTGGTTCACGGTCACAATTCCCTTTCCTGGTTCTTTCTGCTTGAGATGCTCCAGGTAAGTCTGTGCATGGGATGCCATGGCAGATGAGAGGATGATAATCAATAGTGTGACGAATTGTTTCATGACTATTCCTTTTATAGTTTTTTCTTAAAATGTAAAAGAAGGGATGCCCTTCCCATGAGGACGGGTATCCCTTCGGAAAATATCTTGTTCAGATTACTTCTTCCAAGCGTCGATGATACCCTTGAAGTCAGCAGCCTTCAAAGAAGCGCCACCGATCAAGCCACCGTCGATGTTAGGCTTAGCGAAGAGCTCAGGAGCGTTGCTAGCCTTGCAGCTACCACCGTAGAGGATAGTTGTGTCCTCAGCAGCCTCGTTGCCATACTTCTCAGCTACGATAGAGCGGATGTATGCCAACATTTCCTCAGCCTGGTCAGAAGTAGCAG
>CAVCRI010000015.1:0-30574 GCA_963604545.1 Lachnospiraceae bacterium
AAGTGTTAAATGTTAAATGAGCAAAGCCCCAACAAGTTAACACTTAACATTTAACACTTAACATTATAAAAAAACGATTATGTCAAAACAGAAGACACTTAAGGGTAGCTTCTCATTGTGTGGCAAGGGATTGCACACAGGCTTGAGCCTCACCGTAACATTCAATCCAGCACCAGAGAACACCGGTTATAAGATACAGCGCATCGACCTCGAAGGCGAGCCAATCATACAGGCTGTGGCCGAGAACGTGGTAGAGACCCAACGTGGCACCGTGCTAGGCAAGGGCGACATCCGCATCTCTACCATCGAGCACGGCATGTCAGCACTCTATGCCCTCGGCATCGACAACTGCCTCATTCAGGTCAACGGCCCAGAGTTCCCTATCCTCGACGGCTCCGCAGCCATGTACGTGGAGAAAATCAAGAGCGTGGGCATCCAGGAGCAGAACGCCGAAAAGGATTACTACATCATCCGCCATAAGATAGAGGTGAAGGATGACAACGGTTCCACCATCACCATCCTGCCAGACGAGGACTTCTCCATCACGGCGATGTGCTCATTCGAGAGCAAGTTCATCAACAGCCAGTTTGCTACACTCGACAAGATGGAAACCTACGCCGACGAGATAGCATCGGCACGTACCTTCGTCTTCGTACGTGACATCATGCCATTGCTGCAGGCTAACCTCATCAAGGGCGGTGACCTCGACAATGCCATCGTCATCTACGAGCGTCAGGTGGAGCAGGAACAGCTCGACAAGCTCGCCGACCACCTCAAGGTGCCTCACATGGATGCCACCAAGCTCGGCTACATCCAGCACCGCCCATTGCAGTGGGAGAACGAGTGTACACGCCACAAGTTGCTCGACATCATCGGCGACATGGCACTCATCGGCAAGCCTATCAAGGGTCGCATCATCGCCACCCGCCCAGGTCATACGGTGAACAACAAGTTCGCCCGCCTCATGCGCAAAGAGATTCGCAAGCACGAGATTCAGGCTCCTATCTACAACCCTAACGAGGAGCCTATCATGGACAACGTGCGCATCCGCCAACTCCTGCCTCACCGCTACCCTATGCAGTTGGTAGACAAAGTGATAGCCATGGGACCTAACAGCATCGTGGGCGTGAAGAGCGTCACTGCCAACGAGCCATTCTTCCAGGGTCACTTCCCAGAGGAGCCAGTGATGCCAGGCGTATTGCAGGTGGAGGCGATGGCACAGTGCGGTGGTCTGCTCGTACTGAACCAGCTGGAGGAGCCAGAGCGCTGGAGCACCTACTTCATGAAGATAGACGACGTAAAGTTCCGCAAGAAGGTGGTGCCAGGCGACACCCTCCTCTTCCGTGTGCAGTTGCTCGCCCCAGTGCGCCACGGCATCAGCTCGATGAAAGGCTACATGTTCGTAGGCGATACCGTTGTGGCAGAGGCTACCTTCACAGCACAGATAGTAAAGAACAAGTAATCATTATCAGATAATAGCTATGAATCAGATTAGTCCATTAGCGTTTGTTCACCCAGAAGCAAAGCTCGGTGACAACAACATCATCGGTCCTTTCTGCTATATCGACAAGGACACCGTCTTGGGCGACAACAACGTGTTGCAGAACAGCGTCACCATCAACGTGGGTGCCCGCATCGGCAACAACAACGAGATATTCCCTGGTGCAAGCCTCTCCACCAAGCCACAGGACTTGAAATTCAAGGGAGAGACCACTACCTGCGAGATTGGCGACAACAACAGCATCCGCGAGAACGTGACCATCTCACGTGGCACAGCCTCCAAGGGCAAGACCGTGGTGGGCAGCAATAACCTCCTGATGGAGAACATGCACGTGGCCCACGACTGCGTGCTGGGCAATGGCCTGATTATCGGCAACTCCACCAAGTTTGCTGGCGAGGTGGTAGTCGACGACAATGCCATTGTGAGCGCCGCCGTGCTCTGTCACCAGTTCTGCCACATCGGTGGCTACGTGATGATACAGGGTGGATGCCGCTTCTCGCTCGACATACCTCCTTATGTCATCGCCGGCAAGGAGCCTACCCGCTATGCTGGCCTGAACCTCGTAGGCTTGCGTCGCCGCGGCTTCAGCAACGAGCTTATCCAGCATATCCACGAGGCTTACCGCTTGCTCTACGGCAAGGGCGTACTCAAAGAGGGCATCCAGGACATCAAGAACAATCTGCAGATTACCCCAGAGATTCAGTACATCATCGACTTCGTGGAGAGTTCCAAACGAGGAATCATTAGATAAAGGTAAAAGGGTAAAAAAGTAAAAAGGTTAAAAAGCATTCTTGCTTAGAAAATAATAGTAAAAAGCATTCTTGCTTAGGATAACAAAGCCAAGCAAGGATGCTTTTTTATGATATATAACGTTTGATTATAAAAGATATGAAAACATTGATTGTGGTTCTAGGCCCCACAGGAGTAGGCAAGACTGAGCTCTGCCTTTCTCTGGCAGAGCATCTCGCCACACCTATCATCAACGCCGACTCCCGACAGATATTCGCCGAGCTGCCCATCGGAACCGCAGCCCCCACCGTCAAGCAACAGCAGCGAGTGATGCACTACTTCGTGGGCAACCATCATATAGATGACTATTACAGCGCAGCCCAGTATGAGGCAGATGTGATGCGTCTCCTGGAGCAGGAGATTTTCCCCCAACACGATGTAGCCTTGCTCACGGGCGGCAGCATGATGTACATAGATGCTGTATGCAAGGGAATCGACGACATCCCCACCGTGCGCGACGACATCCGTACCTGGATGAAGCAACGCCTGGAGCAGGAGGGCTTGGAGGCACTGGTGGAGGAACTCCACCAGATGGACCCCGAGCACTGGTCTATCGTAGATAGGAAGAACCCACGCCGTGTAGTCCATGCCCTGGAGATATGCCACCAGACGGGCAAGACCTACACTTCCTTTCGCACCGCCGAGAAGAAGGAGCGCCCCTTTCGCATCGTCAAGGTGGGCCTAAACCGAGACAGAACCGAGCTCTACGACCGCATCAACCAGCGAGTCCTGACGATGATGGACGAGGGGCTGGAACAGGAGGCACGCAGCGTCTATCCCAAGAAAGGCCTCACCGCCCTCCGCACCGTGGGCTACAAGGAGATGTTTGCCTACTTCGATGGCGAGATAGACCTCGCCGAGGCCATCCGCCAGATACAATCTCACAGCCGCGAGTACATGCGCAAGCAGCTCACGTGGTTCAAGCGCGACCCAGAGATTCGCTGGTTCCATCCCGACCAGCAAGAGAAAATCATGGCTTACCTGGAGGTAAAGTTCAGAGCGTGCCAATAGGAGCAATCCGCAAGCAGATGACGGTAATCCATATCGCCTCGTCCCAGTCCCTAGCCTCCACAATCTTTGCAGTCTGTACTCTCCACTGGCACAGAGTCGCAACCTAGTGTTAAAAAACAAGTCTAAATGGTGGGTTTTCCAAATATTTATTGTACCTTTGCCATCAAATTAATTCTAATTAGGATATATGAATAAAATCAAGACTATCTTTGCCTGGTTATGGCATAAGTTCATCGCCTTTTGGCCATGGTACAAGCATCTGTACGTGGGCAGGGCATGGTACACCAAGACCGCCGTCGCCTTGGCGAGCCTCATCGTCGCCTTCTTCCTGTATCTGGGCGCAGTTGACATCAACTTCCTGTGGCTCTTCGGAAAGTCGCCGGGCTACTTCTCCGGCATCATGGACCCACAGACATCCGAGGCATCGGAAATCTATAGCGCCGACGGAAAACTCATCGGCAAGTACTTCAACGAGAACCGTACGCCAGTAAAATACGAGGAGGTGAACCCAGACTTCTTCAAGGCCCTCGTAGACACCGAGGACGAGCGATTCTACAAGCACATCGGCATCGACCCCATCGGCGTGTTCGGTGCAGCCAAGGATGCCTTCGTGCACCACGATGCCCGTGGCGCATCGACCATCACACAGCAGCTGGCGAAAAACATGTTCCGCGTGCGCTCACAATACTCCACCGGTTTGCTGGGCAAGATTCCATTGCTACGCATCCTCATCGTGAAGAGCAAGGAGTGGATCATAGCCGTCAAGCTCGAGACCGTCTACTCCAAGAAGGAAATCATCACGATGTATGCCAACACCGTGGACTTCGGAAGCAACTCCTACGGCATCAAAACCGCTGCCAAGACTTACTTCAACACTACACCGAAGGACCTCTCCACCGACCAGGCCGCAGTGCTCGTGGGCATGCTCAAGGCCACAACCTATTACAACCCCCGCACCAACCCTAAGAACAGCCTGGCACGCCGCAACACCGTGCTCTACAATATGATGAGCCACGGCGACCTGAGCCGCGACCAATATGACGAGCTGAAGGAGAAGCCTATCGTTCTGGACTTCAAGGTAGAGGAGAACTACGACGGACAGGCGAAGTACTTCCGTGAAGCGGTGGCCAACTACCTGAAAGACTGGTGCAAGGACGAGGGATACGATCTCTACGCCAGTGGACTGAAGATATACACCACCATCGATACCCGCATGCAGAAGTATGCCGAGGAGGCTGCACGCAAGCAGATGAAGCAGGTGCAGGACAACTTCAACAACCACTGGGGCATCCGTCGCAACCAGGCAGGCAAGGGCAACTGGATGAGCCAGGACCCTTGGCAGGACGAGAACCACAACATCATCCCTAACTTCATCGAGAACATCGCCGAGCGACAACCTTTCTACAAGGAGCTGCAGGCGAAATACCCTAACAACCCAGACTCAGTAAACTACTACTACCGTGAGTGGGTTCACCCAGTGAAGGTATTCGACTATGACAAGGGCACCGTGGAGAAGATGATGACCTCGGAAGATAGCATTAAGTATATGACCACCTTCATGCACTGCGCCTTCGTGGCGATGGAGCCTCAGACGGGTGCCGTCAAGGCATGGGTGGGCGACATCGACTTCAACCACTGGAAGTATGACAAGGTTACCGCCGAGCGACAGCCTGGCTCTACCTTCAAGCTCTTCGTCTACACCGAGGCGATGAACCAGGGACTGACCCCTTGCGACAAGCGCCGCGACGAGTATATCTCAATGCAGGTGTACGACAAGAAGAAGCACGAGATGGTAACCTGGACGCCGGGCAACGCCAACGGCTCGTTCTCGGGCGACAGCATTCCACTGAAGAGTGCCTTCGCCAAGAGTATCAACTCCGTGGCTGTGAGACTGGGACAGGAGATGGGCATCAAGCGCATCATCGAGACCGCCCAGAAGATGGGCATACAGAGTCCGCTAGACGATGAGCCATCACTGGCACTGGGCTCCAGCGACGTCAACCTGCTGGAGATGGCTTGCGCCTACAGCACCGTGGCAAACAACGGCAAGCACCACGACCCTGTGTTGGTAACCAAAATCGTGGACCGAGAGGGCAAGGTGGTCTACGAGGGACCTAGCGAGAGCGAGCAGGTGATCCCTTACAAGAGTGCCTTCCTGATGCAGCAGCTCCTGCAGGGCGGTATGCGTGAGCCTGGCGGCACATCGCAGAGCCTCTGGGGCTATGTGGGGCCTTACAGAGACACCGAGTTTGGTGGTAAGACCGGTACGACCAACAACCACTCCGACGCCTGGTTCATGGGCGTGAGCCCTAAGCTCGTGGTCGGTGCCTGGGTAGGCGGCGAGTACCGATGCCTCCACTTCCGCACAGGAGCCCTCGGACAGGGTTCGCGCACGGCACTGCCTATCTGCGGATACTTCCTGCAGGCGGTCTTCAAGGACCCTGCCTTCCAACAGTACCACGGCAAGTTTGACAAGCCTCAGGACGAGGACATCACCCGCGACATGTACATCTGCGCCAGCTACCAGCCTAAGCCTAAGGTGGACACCACCCGTGTGGACAGCACCGCCGTCAACGAGGAGATCATTCTCGACGAGAATGGCAACCCTGTCATCAAGGAGGTTCCTGCTGGACATGCTGAGGGCGACGCCAACGGCAATGCCACCGGAACCACAGAAGAAAAGAAAGAGAAGAAGAAGGTCAAGCCAACGGAGCAGCCTGTCAACTTCGATGATTTGTAATCATGTTTTTAGGCAGTGCCTAAAAAAACTTGCTCACAATGAACATTGACTTAGATAATACGGAGCTGCAGAACGCACTCCAAATCATACAGTTTACCCGTCGCTCGCTTTTCCTCACCGGAAAGGCGGGGACGGGTAAATCTACTTTCTTGCGATACATCGCCGCCAATACCAAGAAGAAACACATCGTCTTAGCCCCTACGGGCATCGCCGCCATCAACGCGGGCGGAAGCACCCTGCACAGTTTCTTCAAGCTGCCTTTCCATCCGCTGCTGCCCAACGACAGCATGTACAGCGTGCGTAACATCCGCAACACGCTGAAGTACAATTCAGAGAAAATCAAGATTATCCGTGAGGTGGAGCTCATAGTCATCGACGAAATCAGCATGGTGCGCGCCGACATCATCGACTTTATCGACAAAGTGCTGCGCGTATACTGCCGCAACATGAGGGAACCCTTCGGAGGCAAGCAGTTGCTCCTGGTGGGCGACATCTACCAGCTGGAGCCTGTGGTGAGGGAGGAAGACCGCCGTCTGCTCTCGCCCTTCTATCGCAGCAGTTTCTTCTTTGATGCCAAGATTTTCCAGCAGTTCCAGCTCGTCAGCATCGAGCTGAAGAAGGTATACCGACAGAGTGACCCAGTCTTCATCAATATCCTAGACCACATACGCACCTCGCAGGTGGCGATGCAAGACCTGCAACGCCTCAACCAGCGTGTGGGCGCCCAGCTCGACGAGAGCGACTCCAAGCTCGCCATCACCCTCTCCACGCGCCGCGACACGGTAGACTATATCAACGACAGCCAGCTCAAGCTGTTGCCGGGCGAGCCTGTGCTTTTCCGTGGCAACATACAGGGCGAGTTCCCCGAGAGCAGCCTGCCCACTCCCATCGAGCTATACCTGAAGACGGGGGCGCAAATCATCTTCATCAAGAATGACATCGAGCACCAGTGGGTGAACGGTACGCTGGGCACCATCATCGGATTCGACGACGAGGATGACGCCAAGATATACGTGCGCACGGAGAACGGACAGGACGTGGTGGTGGAACCAGCCGCTTGGAGCAACATGCGCTACCACTTCAACGAGATGGAGAAGAAGATTGAGGAGGAGGAAATAGGCCACTACGAGCAATATCCGCTGCGCCTGGCATGGGCGATAACCGTGCACAAGAGCCAGGGACTGACCTTCAACCAGGTGAAGATCGATTTCACGGGAGGCGTGTTCGCAGGTGGTCAGACCTACGTGGCGCTATCCCGCTGCACCAGCCTGGAGGGCATCAGCCTGCAAGAGCCTATCCGTCCAAGCGAGGTGTTCGTGAGGAACGAAGTAAAACAGTTCGCCCGCCACTACAACGACCAGAACTCCATCAACACCGCTCTTACCCAGAGCAAGGCAGACCGCCAGTACCACGATGCCGTGAAGGCATTCGACCGGGGCGACATGCAGGATGCGCTCGACAACTTCTTCCTCGCCATCCACAGCCGCTATGACATCGAGAAGCCACTGGCAAAGCGCTTCATTCGCCGGAAACTGAGCAATGGTCTGAACCGAAACCAAGACAAGGTGAAGGCCTTGCAAGCCGAGAACGAACGACTGCGTGAGGCTATCAAGCAAAGGGACGAGGAGAAGAAGAAACAGGAGAAATTTCTCAAGCGCCTAGCCACAGAATACGTGATACTGGGCAAGGAGTGCGAGAAGGAGCACATGAGGGAGGCTGCCATCATGAACTATCGCAAGGCCCTCACTCTCTACCCTAGCCATCCCGAGGCAAAGCGGAGGCTGAAACATCTGAAATAACAAAAGACACCTGAAAGATAAAATGCATCTAAAAACAAGAAAGGTATCTCGCCTATAGCGAACAGCCACAAAAAATCCCAGACGAAAATGAATCGCCTGGGATTTTTATTATAGACCAACCTTGAAAATCCTTAATTATTAATTCTTAATCTTCTCTAGTACCACTTAACAGCATTGGAGTATCCGCTTCGCTTATCATACTTCAGTGCATCCGTCAATGTTGCCGCATTGCATCGGAAGGTGAAGTTGTAACTGGTATATGGAGCGAGCACCACAGAGCAACTCATGTTGAAGCAGTGCAGGTCACGAGCCAAACTGGCTGTGGTCATGCTAATCTTCGAATTCTCAAAGTCGTAACCAGAAGAGAAGCTGATGTTCCAGCCATCACTGATGCGAATGTTGCCACTCATGTTGAGCGTCTGGGTGAACTTGTAAGGATAGCGCATCGTCTTCTCATTAAACTTCTCACGGCGAGTATCCTCACGCATCGTGATACCATATCCGAAGGTCAACGACCAAGGCATCTTAAATGCCATGTAGCCATCCGAGTCGGTCTTCGCCTTGCCACCTCCACTCTTCTTGGCGGCAGTCTTGCCCTTCTCCATGGTCTCGTCCACATTGCTCTCGATGTCGGTGTCCATACCATCATCATCATCGTCCTTTCGCTGTTTTTTGTTACGGTCGTCATCCTCGTCGCTACCACCGCCGAAGAGCTTCTTCAGCTTCTCCGGGTTGAGCGTGAACGAAAGGTTCTGCGACATGCCCTGGAATCGGCCGAACTTGCCACGGCTCCACTCTGTGTGGTTACCCACATACACGTTGCCCTTGTCGTCCATCTCGTAAGCATAGGTGGCAAATACGGCATTCATGTTGAACGTGTAGTTCTTCCACCACTTCAGTCGCAGGTTGATGTTCATATCGCTCCAAGGGCGCACCTTGGCGGCGGTGTTGTAGCTCATGTTGATGTCGAACGCATCGATGAGACTTATCTTCTTGATGCTGTCGTTCTTGTCCTTCCACTTCATCTCTAGATTATTACCCAGGGTGAAGCTGATGTTTCCGCTCTTGCCCTTGCCAGGCACACCGTAGAGCAGGTTTTGGTAAGGCGAATAGCTCACGAGCGACACGTTGCCGTCAGCATCGGTCTTCTGATAAGTGTCCCAGTAGCCATAGCGAGAGGCACCGAAGTCTGGTGCATAGCTGAAGCTCACGGTCGGCGTCACGACATGGCGGATGGTCTGAATCTTGTCACCGAAAATCTTGCGGTTAGGTGTCCAAAATCCGTAAATCTTCGTGGAGAGTCCCACGCTCATGTTCCAGTTGTACACGTTGTGGAATCCGTAGGTGGTATCGCACACCTCCTTCTGGGTGGTTGCGTCCCACGACTTCGTCACCTTGTTGGAGTACATACGGTCAGTGAAGTTGAAGGAAGGCGTCACGTTGACATACTTGAAGAGCGTGAACGAGGCACTGATAGGTATCTGATGCTGCCATCCGTTGCGCCAGTCCTTGATGAGCGAGCTGTGCATGAGCTTGTCCTCCTTGGTGTTGATGCTGTTGGAGATATGACCGGTATAGCTCATGGCTATCTTCTCATACCACTTCTCGTCGCCCGCCATCTTCTTGCGACGGAACGGATAGAAGCGGGAAATGCTGATGTTGAGGTCTGGCAGGGTCATCGCTATCGAAGAGTCGCGCATGTTCTGCGAGAGGTTGGCGGTAGAGCTAAGCGACATGCCGATGCTGGAGAACGTGGTACTCCAGCTCACGGATGAGGTACGGGTGCTCTGCGTCATCGTCTGCGGGTTGTAGAGCGAGTTGAGGTTGTTGCGCTCATAACTCGACGTGGCAAAGTTGACACTTGCCGAGAGCGAGCTGAACGGATTAGCCTTGGAGTCCTGTCGATGGCTCCATTGTATCTTGAAGCTCTCCTGCTTGGCAAAGTCTGGCATGCCCTTGTCGCCCGTCCGGGTATCCTGGTAGCTAAAGTAGAACGAGCCCGAGTACTTGTAGCGCTTGCGATAGTTGCTGGCAGCAGAGATGCCCCACGAGCCCTTGGTGTAGATTTCGCCGAGCAGCTTCAAGTCCCACTTGTCGCTCATGGCGAAGTAGTATCCACCGTCACGGAGGTAGAAGCCTCGGTCACTCTCATCACCGTATGTTGGCATGATGAAACCGCTGCTGTAGCTCTTGGTGAATGGGAAGAAACCGTATGGGATACCCAGCGGCATAGGCACATCGCACACCACGAGGTAGGCTGGTCCAAAGACCACATCCTTGCCAGGGCGCACCTTGGCACGAGACAAGGAGATGTAGAAGTCTGGGTGCGGGTCGTCGCAGGTGGTATATCGACCGTGCTGCAAATATATGACACCCGATGAGTCGCGCTTCGACTTCATGCCCGTGAGGAATCCATCCTGCTGCTCGGTATATACATTGTTGATAAGAGCCTTCTTGCTCTTGAAGTTAAACTTGATGGTGTCGGTGTCGTAGGTGTCTGAGCCCATCTTGAAGATAGGCTTTCCCCTCACGCCGCCATCGGCAGAACTGTCGGGAGTACCCATCGCCTTGACATTGCTCTTGTCGATGTCCATGGCGATACGGTCGGAAGTAAGGTCCATATTTTGGTACTTCACGTTGGAGTTGCCATAGAGATGCGCCACCTTGTTGTGGGCATCATAGACGAGCGAGTCGTCGGCCTGATATTCCACGGGAGCGTCGATGCCTCCCTGTTTCTTGCGGTTGATACTGTCGAGGCGGATGCTATCATCCACCACCTTGTTATGTTTCCATATAGCCTTCTGGAGGGAGTCCATCTGCGTAGTGTCGTTGGCATCTGGCTTAATCTCATTGCCAAGCGAGTCGACAAAGACAGAGTCGCCCACAGCCACAACGGTGGAGTCTGCCTGCGCCTTCTTTTTCTTCTTGGAAGCAGGCATGCCAGGGTTTGCCACCATCATTGCACAGATGCTGGCAAAGGTCAGAATAGCTATAGTTGATTGTTTTCTCATTAATTAATCAAAGATTCTCTCCCACTGAGGGAATTACTTTATTCGAAAAGTTTCTCCCACTGCTGGAAGCGTTTCACTCCTTCCTCGCCAAACTTAGCGAGACTTTTCTCTGCCTTTTCCATTGACTTCTCTCTGTCGAGATGGGTCTTGCTGAAGAACTTGTCGGCATAGCAAATCACTTTCTCCTCCATGGTCTCTGGCAAGAAGTCTTGGTGAGGCAAAGGCAGATTTTGCTCCACTATTTGCTTGCAGGTGATACCGGCACCTGTATGTCGCTCGCAGACGCGAGCATGGCGCTCATACCCTTCCTTGCGCATCAATTCTGCTCCAAGTCTGCCATGGCAAATGTATGGCTGAGAGCCGAAACACTGGATGCCAGGAGCGTCTGTCAAGAAGATTCCGATGTCGTGAAGCATGGCTGCTTCTTCCACAAACTGGGCATCGAGATGCAATTCGGGATGAGACGAAACAATCTGTAGCGCTTTTCGCGCTACAGATTGGCTATGTGTAATGAGGATATGACGAAGCTCATTATCCTCAGGATAATACTTATCAATTAATAATTTATAATTCATAATTTATAATTATTGCATAACAAGGGCGCATGCCTAATTATACATTTTAATTATACATTAATCCTTGTTCTCTCGTTCAATGTAAGCGATGACATCACCCTTGCGGATCTTGCTGCCCTGCTTAGCATTGATTTCTACGAGCTTGCCACCAAGAGCGGCTGGAACGGTCTCAAACTCACCCCATGGAGCGAGGATGTAGCAGAAAGCATCGCCTTCCTTGTATTCCTTGCCGATATATGGCTCTACTGCTGGCTGGCACTCGCCCTCGCCCTGGAACTCCCAGAAAATCTGACCTGCCACTGGTGCTACGATGGCATCAGCCTTGGCGTGCTTGAACTCTGCGAGCTGAGCTGGTGTCAATGTGGTACCGAGCTTAGCGTCCTTAGCCTTCTGGAGGTCTGCCAAGAAGTTCTTCTTAGCCTGACCGCTCTTATAGTTGCGATACTGCTCTGGGTGCATGGCGAGCTCGAAGAGCTCCTCGTCGTCCAGACCATAGTCCCAACCGTTCTCGTCCATCTCCTTCTTGAAGTCGTCGAGAGCGTTGGTGAGCAATGTGTGAGCATCTACATCTGTGAACTCACGGCCCTGCTTCTTGGCAAGCTCTACGAGCTCTGGATCGATGGTTCCAGGAATCTTACCACTCTTACCGAGAATCATACCCCACATAGAGTCGTCCATCATCACGAAGCGACCCTTGCCCTGCTCCATAGTGAGGAGGTTCATGAGGGAGATGTTCTTCACATACTGGCTGAATGGAGTTACCAATGGAGGGTAACCTACACGTGGCCATACATACTCTACCTCGTCGAAGAGCTTAATCAAGAGGTCGTCCATCGACAATTCCTCCTCACCCTTCTTCTTGCGAATATTGTTGATGGTCTGACGCATGCCACCGAGGTCTGCCATCATTGAGCCCATCATACCACCAGGAAGACCGCAACCGAGCAGCAAAGAAGACATAATCTTATTGCCAGGGTTGATGAAGTAACCCAACCAGTCGTCGATGAACTCCTGTGTCAAGGCACGAGCCTTCATGTAAGCGCTCATGTTAATCTCAGGAACCTCAAAGCCCTCGTTCTTCAGCATGCTGATAACAGAGATGATGTCTGGGTGAACCTTACCCCAAGACAATGGCTCGATGGCTGTATCGATGATGTCGGCACCATTGTTGCAGACCTCAAGGATGCTGGCCATAGAGAGACCTGGACCAGAGTGACCGTGGTACTGGATGATGATCTCAGGATACTTGTCCTTAATCATCTTGGTGAGCTTGCCGAGGAATGCAGGCTGACCGATACCAGCCATATCCTTCAAGCAGATTTCCTCTGCGCCAGCAGCGATGAGCTGGTCGGCAACGTTCATATAATATTCGAGAGTATGTACAGGGGAGTTGGTGATACAGAGCGCACACTGAGGAGTCATGCCACCTTCCTTAGCCCACTTGATGGAAGGAATAATGTTGCGCACGTCGTTCAAACCATCGAAGATACGAGTGATGTTGGTACCCTGCTTAGCCTTCACCTTATACATGAGGGCACGTACATCGTCTGGCACTGGGTACATACGAAGAGCGTTCAGACCACGGTCGAGCATGTGGGTCTTGATGCCAGCCTCATTGAAAGGCTTGCAGAAAGCACGAACAGCCTCGTTAGGGTTCTCACCTGCCAAGAGGTTCACCTGCTCGAAGGCACCACCATTAGTCTCAACACGGCTAAAGCAACCCATCTCGATAATGACTGGGGCAATCTTAGCCAACTGGTCTTTGCGTGGCTGGAACTTACCAGAACTCTGCCACATGTCTCGGTATACGAGACTGAACTGAATTTTCTTCTTCATTATTCTTTTAAAAACTATTTCCTTATATTATATATAATGTGTATCATAATGCCTTCCCCAGCCGCAAAGCAAGCTAAAGAGACTTAGGCATTCGATACCAAGGTGCAAAATTAGGCAAAAAATCCGAGAAATCGGTCGTTTGCCTATATCTTTTTATATTTATTATGTTATTAAGGAGTTAGATGTTAAGGAATCCCCCTTACCCTCCAACTCCTAACTTATTTCAGTTCTTGCTTCAGCTTGTTGCTCAATTTCTGAGCAGCGGCATGTGCCTTGGCGTTCACACCACGGGCATCCTTGGAGCGATGATAGCCCATCACATTGACCTTGCTGTCACGCAGAGCTAGAGAGTCACCCCTCATATAGACAAAGGAGAGCGTATCGAATGTGGTCTTTTCGTTAAACACCACACCACCGATTTCCCTTCTTCCCTTTACAAGAATAAGTTTACCATTATAGGCGTGCCATTCCGTATATTGAGGCACAGGAGGATACTCCACAGGGCTATCATCCTCTATATCAGCATTGGCCGCAACAAAGCCCACCGACTGAGCCTCGCTCATACGTTTCAAGGTAAAGCCATACTGGCGTGGCACCATATAGGTCTCCACGATGCTATCTGGCATATTCGCGAGGATGCGAGCCTGCTGACGCTTGGAGAGATGGCTAACATCTCTCAGCTTAGGCATCACAGGGTAAGTCCAGGTAGCTTTCAGCTTGTCGAGGTCAATTACCATGTCGGCACCGTTCTTGTCATCCTTGTCGGTACACGGAATCACGCAAATCCAGTCGCCAATCTCTATTTCGCCAAACACTTGATGGTTGCGGTTGGCATCCAAGATATTATACTTCACAGGGTCTCCGCCAGCATTCGGCAGCAACACTATCGTGGTGTCGGTGCACCCCATACATGCCAATCCATAGATAGCCTTGTCGCCCTTGGCAGGCTTAGACAGGCTTATCGCCAGCTTCTCATTCATCGGAGAAGCTGGACGATCATTCTTCTTGTGGCAAGCGACCAAGGAAGCAGCCACCAATGCCATCGCCATCAAAGTCTTTATCTTCATTTTACACTTATCTTTTTCTAAAACGTTTGCAAAACTACTATTATTTTTTGAATATCGGGGTTATTCCTTCATTAAAAATGTCTAAAAGTGGGTTTATTCATTTTGTATTGTCTGTATTTTGCAGTAACTTTGCACTCGTTTTCGGAATAACACGTATTTTAAGAAACACATAAAAAGAATATTTAAGATAACACGTATCAAAACTACTGAATAAATAAAAATGGCGAACGATATGAAAAAACATTCCCTGCCCGTATGGACAGAGGTGGAGTATACAGCTCTATGCAAGAATCCTTATCTCTCGGCTCATTTCTTCATCCCGAAGGAATCGAAGGTGTTCCTGTGCCGCGAGAATGGCTCGCGAGAGGAACAGCGCATGATTTTCCTGGTGTTCAAACCTACAGCCGCCGCCGAAGACGCAGAGTGGGAAGACGACCCTGTGCCTGGCGAGAACTGGGTGAAACCGCTTGAGGACGATGACACTGAGGAGTATGAACCAGCCAAGGTCACCTACCTGGGCCAGGACATCGAGGACTTCATCCACGTGGAGCATGAGGACGACCAGAACATCATCTTCGATATCTACTGGCGACATGGCGACGTGAAGGTGGAGAAGGCTGAGAAGACCGACGAGGGGTTCGTATGCAAGAAGGAAGACTTCGGTGACGAGGGCTTGAAACTCACCATGATTCCGGAGGAAGGCAATCCATTCTCACTCTATCTACAGATACCATACATCGGCTTCTCGCTCTATGATGCCGAGGGCAACAAGGTGCATGGCGAACTGAAGGTGGCACACGACAAGGTGGACGACTATCACTATGAGTTCGTGGGCGACGAGGGCAACGACCGCTTCACCCTGCAACTTGATGGAGAGAAACTCATCTACATGTGCGTATTGCGCCATGAAGATGCCCAACTGGTGGTACGCGACAAGCGAGACCGCCTTGCCATCGTAGACCAAATTCCATCAGAGGGCAAGTTGAGCGAGCTGATGATGAACGCCCACTCCGCTCTGGTAAAGAACAAGAGCTATCGTTGGCGCATCAACATCTCGGGCAGCAGCATCGCCGAAGAGGCAGAGCTAGACATCCATCCTGCAGGTCTGATAGCCTTCGTGAAGGAACAGATGGCAAAGGGCACCGACATCGACTCGCTCGGGCAGCACCTCATCGCCTTGGAGCAGAAGTATGCCTTCCAGTGGTTTTGGCTTAAGGAAGACGACTGGAGCCATGACGACCCTATGTTCGACATGTTCATGAAGCAACTTTGCGCCTTCTCGTATGTCACCCAGAAGCCTATCCAGGGCGACCAGTTGCAAGCTCGCAACAACAAGCGCAAGATTCATCGTTGCGCCAAGCTCATCAAGGCACACCAGGCAGGTGAGCTCAACCTCTGGGATGAGCCTTTGGAACAGCGCGAAGAAATCATCCATCTCTTCAGCACCTTCCATAGTGCTTTCTGCGAGGCACTCGACGAGCTGGAGCACCTAGAAGAAGAGTAAGAAAAACTAGCTGTACCCAGGCTATAGCTATAGCCTGGGTACAGCTAGAATCATTTTAGAGCAGTTCGAGGAGTTCATCGAATCTTGAGATACGACGGAGCTTAGCGTGCTCATACTCTTCAACTTTCTCATGCGCCCAAATGGTATGAAAAGGAACATGGACAGCCGAAGCTCCTATTTTCAATGCAGGGGCGATGTCGCTCTTGAAGCTATTGCCCACCATTACCAGTTCATTTGGTTTCACTTCCAGTTCGTGGCACAATCGTCGATAAGCCTCGGGGGTCTTGTCACTCACAATGCTCACCACATCGAAGTATCGCTGCAAGCCGGAACGCCACAACTTGTTCTCTTGGTCCTTCAATTCTCCCTTGGTAAACACGGCAAGTTTATATTTCCTCTTTTCCTTGGAAGCATCCCCATCCCCTAGCAGAGACTTCATCTCATACAGGCGAGCCAAGGTCTTCTCCACGCCCTCCAAGGGAGTGGCATCGATGCTGAGCAAGCTCTTGCCCAGCCCCACAATCTGGGCTATGACCTTCGCCTCCACCTTGCCATGGCTCACCTTCACTGCATTTTCCACCAACGAGATGGTGAAAGCCTTGCAACCATAACCCAACAAAGGCATGTTCTCGGTTTCCACCTCAAAGAGTGAAGCCGAGATTTCTTTTTCCTTGCCATATTCTGCAAGCACCTGGCAATACTCATGCTCCACTTCCTCAAAATAGTCTTGCAAAGCCCATAACGTATCATCCGCATCAAAGGCTATCGCCTTTACATTCTCTATCTTCTTGTTTGTCATTTTTCGATTTTATGCTTTTGTTTCTATTTTCATACTTTTGCATCAAGCCTTATGGTGCTTGTTGCAATATGACTGCAAAGGTACGTTTTTATTCTCAGAAATCCATCTTTTGCTACAATAAAAACACACTTATTACAATTTTAATTGGATTGTAACACCTGTTTAAATCGTCTGTAACATCGCATCCGTACCTTTGCACCCAGAAAAGGTGGGGGCGTTGGCTCTATACCTTATTATATATAACAAGATAAAACTATAATAGAAATATATGAGTACGATTTATCTTTGTATCGTGATCTTCCTGCTCTGTCTGGCAGTGTTTGATCTCTTCGTGGGAGTCAGCAACGATGCTGTCAACTTCCTGCAATCCGCCATCGGTGCCAAGGTGGCAAAGTTTCGCACGGTGCTGATTATCGCATCCTGCGGTGTGGTTCTCGGAGCCATGATGTCATCGGGTATGATGGACATCGCCCGCCATGGCATCATGAGCCCAGACCATTTCACCTTCGAGGAAATGATGACTCTCTTCCTCGCCGTCATGGTGACAGATGTCATTGTGCTGGATGTGTTTAACACACTAGGCATGCCTACCTCTACCACCGTATCGCTGGTATTTGAGCTGTTGGGCGGTGCCTTTATCCTCGCTACCCTGAAGATGTGGGGAGACCCAAGCCTCAACTATGGTATCCTGCTGAACAGCGACAAGGCTTTGGAGGTTATCATCGGTATCTTCGCCAGTGTAGCCATCGCCTTCTTCTTTGGAGTTGTCGTGATGTGGATTTCCCGTATCGTCTTCACCTTCAATTACAAGAAGCACAGCCGCTATTCTATCGCCATCTTCGGTGGCATCGCCTTCACAGCCCTCTCCTACTTCATCTTCATGAAAGGCTTGGGCAAGAGCCCATACTTACCAAGCGATGTGCGCGACTACATCAAGGAGAACATCGGCATGTTGCTCGTGGCTACATTCGTCATCTCTTCCATTGTAATGGAGTTCTTGCACCTCTGCCGTGTCAACATCTTCAAGTTCACCGTGTTGATGGGTACCTTTGGCTTGGCGATGGCTTTCGCAGGCAACGACTTGGTCAACTTCATCGGTGTGCCTCTCGCTGGTCTCTCTTCATACAACGACTATATGGCCAACGCCAATGGAGCTGGTCCAGACCAGTTCTTGATGACCTCACTGATGGACAGTGCCAAGACCACCCCTCTCTATCTCTTGATAGCAGGAGCCATCATGATTATCGCCATGGCAACCTCCAAGAAGGCACAGAACGTTATCAAGACCTCTGTTGACCTAAGCCGCCAGGACGAGGGCGACGAGATGTTTGGTAGCTCCAAGGTAGCTCGTGTTATCGTACGCAACTGCCAGGCCTCCGACTCTTGGCTCAACCATTACTTGCCACAGGGCTTGAAAAACTGGATCAACTCTCGTTTCAACAAGAACGATGTGGAGTTGGAGGAGAGTGCTGCCTTCGACGTAGTTCGTGCAGCCGTCAACCTAGTGCTGGCAAGTATGCTTATCACCATCGGTACCAACCTCAAGTTGCCACTCTCTACCACATACGTTACCTTCATGGTTGCCATGGGTTCCTCACTTGCCGATAGAGCTTGGAGCCGTGAGAGTGCCGTGTTCCGAGTAACAGGTGTGCTGAGCGTTATCGGCGGATGGTTCATCACTGCCGGCGTTGCCTTCTTCGCTTGCTCCGTGGTTTGCCTCGCCATGCATTTCGGCGGCATCGCCATCCAGAGCATCTTCATTGCATTGGTCATCTTCTTACTCATCCGCAGCAACATCAAGTACAACAAGAAGGCTAAGCAGGAGAGCAAGGGAAGCACCTTCCAGTTGATGATGCGCTCTCACGACCCAGAGATTGTATGGGACTTGCTTCGTCGCCAGGTATCACGCACCCAGAGTTTCGTATGCCACTTCGCACTGGTGGAGTTTAATCAGATTATGGATGGTCTCGCCACTGAGAACCCTCGCGACCTTCGCCATGCCAACAAAGAGCTACGCAAGGAACAGGATATGCTGAAGAAATTCCGTCGTCAGGAGATGCTGGGACTGAAGAAGAGCCCAATGGAAATTGCCATTGAGCGCAATACATGGTTCCACTTGGGAGCCAACAGCAACCAGGGCTTCATCTACTCCCTGCGCCGTATGCTCGACCCTATCAAGGAACACGTGGACAACAACTTCAACCCATTGCCTCAGGAATATATCAAGGAATTTGCTCCTATCCGCCAGAAGATAAACGACCTGATGAAGATGAGCTGTGAGCAGATAGAAACTAGTCGATATGAGAACTATCGCGAAATCCTCGCCGAAGCTGATGCCTGCAAGGATGAGCTCTCCGTACTCCGCAAGAAGCACATCGACCGCATCCAGCATCTCAACGACAACACCCTTCTAAAGGTTTCCTTGCTCTACCTCAACGTTTTGCAGGAGAGCCAGGAGTTCTTGAGCGTGATGAGACACCAGCTCAGAGCCGCCAAGAAGTTTATGGAGAACTAAACTCCTGGGGCATAACCCCGAAATGACAAAAGTGCAAAATATGCTATGTCTGAAATAGTTTCTTAAAATCATCCCGGCATTCCGACAGAATGTCGGGATTTTTGTTGCCATGCTTCTCCTCTCTGCCCTTTTGGCAGAAAAATCTACTTTGGCACAAAATTAGCCTAAAAGGGAAATGTAAGCGGAAAGTTAGAAAACTATAACGCAACAAAGAAATAAAATTTTAAACGAATAAATACAATAAAAATAAAATTAGGAGGTTATTATTATGATGTACAGAAATTCTTGGATACCAGAAGTATTTAATGGTCTCTTCAACGAGGGCAACATGCAGAAGCAGAATACTACCGCCCCTGCCATCAACGTAAAGGAGAGCCAAACGAGATATATTGTGGAAGTCGCAGCTCCAGGCATGCGCAAGGAGGACTTTGAGGTAAACCTCAATGAGAATGGCGACCTTCACATCAAGATGGAGAACAAGCAACAGCCAGAAGCCGAGGAGCATGTTTATTTGCGCCGTGAGTTCTCTTACGCTAAGTTTGAGCAGACCTTGATTCTTCCCGACGATGTAGATCGTGAGAAGATTTCAGCCAGCGTAGCTGATGGTGTACTCACCATCAAGTTACCAAAGATTGTTCAGGAGGAGCAGAAGATAGCTCGCCAGATTACAGTGGGCTAAGGTTTGCGAATCGCCCCATCTTCATTAGGTTGGATTTTTGAGATTTAGGTTTTTAGTTAGGTAATTAATTAGGCCCTAGGTACTAGTGATAGCATCTAGGGCCGTTTTTTTATGAAGAAATTCCACTAAACATTTGGTTATTAGCGAGAAAAGTAGTATTTTTGCAGCCGTTTTCGCAAAGGGTGGCTAGCTTACCACCCGATGCAATTATCAGAATTCATAAACCCGAGTGCTTGGTAAACCTCGTAAAAAACAAGAAAATGGAAAAGAATAACAAACAACAAGTGAGTGTGCTATTCATGCTTTTCAGCATCCTCTTCTGCGTTTGTCTGATTGCGGCAAACGTGCTCGAAACAAAGCAAATCGCCTTTGGGTCTTTCTCCCTGACGGGTGGTATCATCGTGTTCCCAGTGAGTTATATCATCAATGATGTAGTGTGCGAAGTATGGGGATATGGCAAGGCTCGCCTACTGATATGGACGGGATTTATCATGAACTTCTTCTTCGTTGCCATGGGTGCCCTTTGCGATGCCATACCCGGTGCGCCCTACTGGGATAACGATGCGGGGTTTCATGCCATCTTCGGACTGGCTCCTCGCATAGCAGCTGCCTCGTTTGTAGCTTTCATCGTGGGTTCGTTTGCCAACGCCTATGTGATGAGCGTAATGAAGATTCGCGATGGCGGCAAGCATTTCTCCGCACGTGCCATCCTGAGCACTGTGGCTGGTGAAAGTTGCGACAGCATCATCTTCTTCCCTCTAGCACTGGGAGGAGTAGTCCCTACCTCTGAATTGCCTTGGCTGATGCTCTGGCAGGTGGTATTAAAGACCGTATACGAAATCATCGTGCTACCGATCACCATCCGTGTGGTAAAATACATCAAGAATCATGAGGGTGAGGATGCCTACGACAATGACATCTCTTACAACGTATTCAAGATGTTCAGCCTCAACTAAGCTGAACTAAAATTAGTGAGAAAACTTAACATTCAACATTACAAATTACCAAGACTATGGATAGAAAACAAGATGGTCTTCACGCATTAGGAGCCAAGACCGAATACAAAATGGATTATGCACCAGAAGTATTGGAGACTTTCGTCAACAAGCACCCTGGCAATGATTACTGGGTACGCTTCAACTGCCCTGAGTTTACATCGCTCTGTCCTATCACAGGACAGCCTGACTTTGCAGAGATTCGCATCAGTTACATTCCTGACGTAAAGATGGTAGAAAGCAAGAGCCTGAAACTTTATCTTTTCAGTTTCCGCAACCATGGCGATTTCCATGAGGATTGCGTCAACATCATCATGAAGGACCTCATCAAGCTGATGGATCCTAAGTACATCGAGGTAACAGGTATCTTCACTCCTCGTGGTGGCATTAGCATCTGGCCTTACGCCAATTATGGCAAACCAGGCACTAAATACGAGAAGCTGGCAGAGCAGCGTTTCGCAACCCACGAATAAATTGTCCAAACATTAAGCGAAAAAAGAACCACACGAATCTCACGGATCTCACGGAAATTTATCATTATATTCTCTCACAGAGAATGAAAATCCGTGAAATCTGTGAGATCCGTGTGCGTTTTATATATAGGCAGCAAGCATCCTACTTTATCCGTGAGATTCATCAAGGGAACTGAGGATAGTCATCAAAGCGAGGCTTTCTCTTCTCCAAGAAAGCCTTGCCGCCCTCTTGCGCTTCATCCATCGTATAATAAAGCATGGTGGCATCGCCAGCCAACTCCTGAATACCAGCCTGGCCATCCAACTCGGCGTTCAAGCCTGCCTTAATCATACGAAGAGCCAAAGGAGAGCGTTCCATCATGATTTCTGCCCACTCCACGCAAGTATCTTCCAGCTTGTCGAATGGCACCACCTTGTTAACCATTCCCATCTCCTCGGCTTCCTTAGCGGTATACTGCTTGCAAAGGAACCAAATCTCACGAGCCTTCTTCTGCCCCACCATTCTTGCCAAGTAAGAAGCACCAAAACCAGCATCAAAACTACCAACCTTAGGTCCCGTCTGTCCGAAGATAGCATTCTCTGAGGCGATGGTAAGGTCGCACATCACGTGGAGCACGTGACCTCCACCAATGGCATAACCATTCACCATAGCGATGACAGGCTTAGGCAGACGACGAATCTGCATCTGCACATCAAGCACATTGAGACGAGGCACACCATCATTGCCAACATAACCTCCCCTACCCTTTACGTGCATATCGCCACCTGCACAGAACGCCTTATCGCCCGCACCAGTCAGAATAACAACACGGATATCCAAGCACTCACGACAATAGCTGAAAGCCTGCGACATTTCCCAAGTTGTCAACGGCGTGAAAGCATTGCGATAACGCTCACGGTTGATGGTTATCTTGGCGATATGGTTATACTCCTCGAAGATGATTTCCTTGAAATCAAAACCTTCTATTTTTTTCCATTCTCTCATACTTATTTCTTTATCATTATAAAAATTCTTTATTATATAAGTTGCTACTTATTGATGTTCATCAGCACTTCATACTCCCGGTTGTCAGTTTCCAGGTCGGTGAACACCTCCAAGAGTACTGGGCGATCAGACTCAATACCCATCAGTTGCTCGATGCCTACTTTCATCTCACCCATATTATGAGCAGATAAGTAAGTGACACCATTCTGTCTGCAAATACCCTCAGCGGAAGTATGATGTTGCGCCATAACCATCTTTTCCCTTGCCTTGCTTTGTCTCAGACCGCCAAACTTACCGAAAATGGCACCACCACCATTGTTGAGCACAATGATGCGGAGTTTTCCATTCTGGTTTTGGTTCCAAAGGGCATTCTGGTCATAGAAGAAACTGAGGTCTCCCAAGATGCAATATACATTCTTGTCAGACTCCTCGCAAAGAGAGAAACCGACAGCGGTGGAAAGAGTACCTTCTATGCCATTTACGCCACGATTGCAATAGACATGTCGGTCGGCATACAAGTTCATCATTCGAATGGCAGAGCTATTGCCCGAGAAGATGTTACTCATCAAGTCAGGGTCGAAACTATCATAATAATAGCAGTAAGAATGATCTTGCGGTATAGAACGATCCCCCTTGTTGAATTCGAGATATTCCATAGGCTCCTTCTCTTGTATTCTCTCCCAAAACTCCTTGACGACGGCCAGACTGCTGTAATGAGGGGTAAAGAATGACTTCTTGTGCAAACACTCCTTCAAGGCATTCTGCCAAAGGTCGCGATATTCGTCATCCACATCCAAGCCTTCGAGGATTTCATCAACCATACTATTAGGAATCTCTATCACATCTGTGAGATGCATGAAGGTATCTTCGATTGAACAATCGGGTGAGATACGAATTTGCTGTACCCCTTCCAACGAACGAAGGTAAGCCTTCAACTTCTTGCTCACAATATGTCCACCTACATAAATCACCACATCTGGACGAAATCTCTCATCATCCTTTATCTTATCTATCAACAAATCAAAAGCACCAAGAGCCTGTGTATGATTCCAGTTATCATATCCCTCACAATCAACTTGATAAAGGTAAGGAGGCATGCCCAAAGACTCCCACAGCATTGGATATTTGCTAGATATCCAATACATAAAGTCCACGAAATCCTCATCATTTGCCAGCTGCCCGAATATGAACAAAGGGCGATGATTGCCTGCTATCGCATCAGAGGAAATACATTCTATATTATCCAGATTATCTTTCAAACGATACGCATTGATTTTACGCTCCTCAGGCAAGGTTTTCACATTGAAAGTGTACAAAGGTTCGGAGATGGGCACATTGATGTGCACCGGACCTCTCGCCCTGTCCACGCAAGCCAGCAAAGCCTCATTTACGAGTCGGTTGCAATACCAGTGCATCTCCTCGTGCTGTTCGCCCTCACATACCTCAGGAAGCGAGACACTTACTCTCACCATATCACCAAAAGCATTTGGCTGCGGAAGAGTCTGCCCATCAAGCTGTCCAATCCATTGCATCGGTCTATCCGCCGAAATCACGATGAGCGGAATCTGCTGATAATACGCCTCTGCCACAGCTGGATAAAGATTCAGCAGAGCTGAGCCTGAAGTCACACACACCACGACAGGCTGATAACCTTCAGCCATAGAAAGTCCAAGAGCCCGAAATCCAGCACTACGCTCATCGGTAACCGGATAACAGGCTATCTCCTCACATTCTTCAAGATTGTTTACTATAGGAGCATTCCTACTACCTGGACAAACTATCGCATGGCACACTCCGTAATCGACCAACAAGCTGGTTAAGATATTGACATTTTCTTTATCACTATACATCTCTTAGTTTTTAGAAATTATTTTTTTAGGCTAGCACCTTTTTTATTGTTTGTAACTTTGCCTCGGTCTCCATCCATTCTCTCTCCATCTCGCTCTCCTTGAGTAAGCCTCCTCCGGCATAGAGTTCGCAGGTACTCAGACTTGTATTTTCTGCAAGTTGACAATCCTTCTTGCCATCTTGCATGATGTTCATGCAACGAAGGGAGACGAAGAGGTGGGTCTTGCCCGACAACGAGAGAGGTCCCACGAAACCGCTATAATATTTCCTCGACTGACGCTCATGGCTCAAGATAAACTCGCGAGTCTCAGCCTTCGGGATGCCACAGACGGCTGGCGTAGGATAGAGCTTTTCGAGTACATCACCCAAATGCAGAACATCAGGCAATCGAAAAGTGATGTCGGTACGCAGATGATAGAGGTTGGCGGCCGTTGTGGTATATGGTCCATTGATGGTGAACTCATCCGTAAAGGTCGCCACACATTGCTTGATATAATCGGTCACATATTGCTGTTCCTCCCTATTCTTCTCCGACCACGTGACACCATCCACAGGATAATCGGCAATGGTTATAGATGGCTGTGCACGTTGGGTTCCTGCCAAAGACATTGTGGAGAAATCTTTACCATCACCCTTGAGAAGAATCTCGGGGGTTGCCATAAGCCACATGCCCGACTGAGGAGTGTAAACCAATGCCACAAAGAGACGAGGATACAGACGACAAGCTCGCATAAAGAGAGTTTCCGCCTGCATCGAAGTATACATAACGCTCTTTCGAGCCAAGACGATTTTCCGGAACATAGCCTTGTCAAGTTGGTCATGGAAAATAGAAAAATCTTGAGAATAAGCCAAGTGTTCAGAATCTAGTTTATCCAAGGCTATGTCCTGGGCTTGGTTTTTCGGGGCATTCTGCCCATCCGCTTGATGGATTTTATCGGAAGATTCCTTTGCCTCGATAGCCAGCAAACGAGTTTCGTCTGGATGAATGAGCAATACGGGACAATCGCTGGATGGGGAGAAAGGAGCAATCACAAAGCCTTCCTTACCATTCAGCTCTGCCACCGAGGAGAGCACCTCAGGCTCGCCCTCATGTTGCGCCACAAACGTGGCATGGTGCAAATAGGGCAGACGATAATATGCAAATGCCGCCATGCCCTACTCTGCGTTCTTACAAGAATAATCCTTCTTAGGAGTAAACACATAGTTGGTTACCTGCACCGTACAAATCAAATCCTCCTTGGAATTTTTGATTTGCACCTCCCAGGTATGCAATGTCCTGCCCTTGTGCACCAACTTTCCATAAGCCGTCACAGTGTCACCCTCATTGACGGCTAGCACATGAGTACCACTCACATTGATACCCACAGCTATCTGTCCCGGGCAAAGAGCCAACGAACCGATACCTGCCAGATTCTCGGCAAGTGCCAAAGATGCACCACCGCTCAGAAATCCGAATGGTTGTCGATTGCGCTCATCCACCTTCATCGTTGCCTGAAGGGTATCAGGTTCGGGAGTTGATATAAAATGCATGCCAAGGGTCTTTGAGAGACCATCGGTGTTGCTGATTCTCTTTACTACTTCATCTATGTTCATCGTTCAGTCCTTTCTTTTTAGTTACCATGGATACGCCGTGCCCATCGAGGGCGAGACGCACCTAGAGTTATCTTTTGATAATGCAAATATACTGCAAATAATAGACAACACAAAATAAAATAGGCATTTTTATACATTTATGGCTTTTTTACTTGGCATTGTCAGCTTTTTCTTCTATCTTTGCACCTAGAAACTATCAACTAATAACGTTTATGAGAAAATTATTACTAAGCATATTTTGCATCGTCGCCATGGGTACTCATGCCAATCCTGCCGACGACCTTCTGAATCGCCTTTCCCCAGGTGCTTCGGCTAAGTTTAAGACAGAACTAGTGAAATCAGACAAGGATTTCTTCGAGATAGACCAATCCCGAAGTGGCGCCACCTCCCAGACTGGCCATGCTCAGCAGAGACCCATCATCATTCGAGGCAACTCGTGGGTGAACATCGCCGTGGGCATCAACTGGTATCTGAAGCATTATGCAGGCATCCACATCTCCTGGAACAACATGACCACCAACCTGCCTGTCACCTTGCCTGAGGTAAAGCAGAAGGAACGCCATGAAACAAACCTCAAGTTACGCTACGACTTCAATTACTGCACGTTCTCCTACTCTATGGCATTTTGGGATTGGAAGCGTTGGCAGAAGGAGATAGACTGGATGGCACTACATGGCATCAACATGCCTCTTGCCATCGTGGGAGAGGAATGCGTATGGAGGAACATGCTCCTTAAGCTAGGTTACACAGAGGAAGAAGTGGGCAAGTTCATCGCTGGCCCTGCCTTCTTAGCTTGGTGGGAAATGAACAACATTGAGGGTTGGGGCGGACCACTGCCACAAAACTGGTACAAGCAGCAAGAAGCCTTGCAAAAGAAGATATTAGGCAGGATGAAAGAGCTAGGCATGAGACCTGTATTGCCAGGCTATTGTGGGATGATGCCACACGATGCCAAGCAAAAGCTAGGACTCAACGTAACCGACGGAGGGATGTGGAACGGCTATCAGCGACCAGCCAACCTCTCGCCTACCGATAGCCGCTTTACAGAGATTGCAGACCTATACTATAAGGAACTGACCAAGCTCTTTGGCAAGGCAGACTATTACTCCATGGACCCTTTCCATGAAAGCAACGACGATGCCAACATCGACTATGGCAAGGCTGGGAAAGTACTGATGGATGCCATGAAGCGTGCCAACCCGAATGCCGTCTGGGTCGTGCAAGGGTGGACGGAGAATCCACGCCCACAAATGATACAAGACCTAAAAGTAGGCGACCTTCTCATCCTCGACCTCTTCTCTGAGTGCCGTCCGATGTTTGGAGCACCTAGCATCTGGAAGCGAGAAGGAGGATACGGCAAGCACTCTTGGCTTTTCTGTATGCTCGAGAACTTCGGCGCCAATGTCGGCTTGCACGGCAGGATGGACCAGCTCATCAACAACTTCTACCTAGCGACAGGAAAACTCCTCTCTCCTAATTCCTCACTCCTAACTCCTCCTTCTGGCTGGGGCTATACGATGGAAGGCTCGGAAAGCAACCCTGTGATGTATGAGTTGATGAGCGAACTACCTTGGATTTCTCATAAGATAACCAAGGAGGAATGGGTGAAGGACTATTGTTTCGCCCGCTATGGCGTACACGACGCCACCATCGAAAAGGCTTGGGAAATTCTTGCCAAGAGCATCTATAACTGTCCGTTGGGCAACAATCAGCAAGGTCCTCACGAGAGTATCTTCTGTGGTCGCCCGGGACTCAACAATTTCCAGGCATCCAGTTGGTCGAAGATGCACAACTACTATGACCCAGAGGACACTCGACAAGCCGCTCTCCTCATGGCAAGCGTCGCTGACAAGTACCAAGGCAACAATAACTTTGAGTACGACCTTGTGGACATCTGTCGCCAAGCCCTTGCCGACCAGGGTCGCCGTCAGTACTTGAAGGCCATCGCCGATTACAACGCCTTCTCCCGCAAGGAGTTTGACAAGGCCGCAGAGCGCTTCTTGAAGATGATTCTATTGCAAGATAAGCTGCTCGGCACTCGCAAGGAGTTCCGACTGGGACACTGGACTGAAGCCGCAAGAAGCCTGGGCAAGACGACTACAGAGAAAGACCTGTACGAATGGAATGCCCGAGTGCAAATCACCACTTGGGGCAACCGTACATGTGCTGACCAAGGAGGTCTTCGAGACTATGCCCACAAGGAATGGCAAGGCCTGCTCAAGGACTTCTACTACAAGCGCTGGAGCACTTACATGCAAGCCCTAGGCGACCAAATGGAAGCCTCCACCCACGTAGACTACGAGGCTTTGGGAGGTGGAAAAAATGCCAACAAGACATCAGCCGAACTCTTCAAACTAGCCTTGCCTAGTGGACCACAAATAGACTGGTATGCAATGGAGGAACCATGGACATTGCAACACAACACTTACTCGTCAAAGCCAGAAGGAAACAGTGTGGATGTAGCCAAGGAAGTCATCAATTTTATCAAATAAAGGAATGGAAAGATTAAAATCTCTTGATATCATGCGAGGGCTCACAGTAGTCCTCATGATACTCGTCAACAATGGCGGGGAACACAACTATAGCTTTTTGGTGCATAGCAAATGGAATGGACTGACTCCTTGCGACTTGGTCTTCCCTTTCTTCCTCTTCATGATGGGAATGTCCACCTATCTGTCCTTGCGGAAGACGGATTTCAAGCCCTCGCCAGCCATCTACAAGAAGATAGCCAAGCGTACCATCTTGCTATTCCTCATCGGACTGGCAATCAACTGGTTTGACATGATTTGCGCAGGCAACGGACTAGACTTCGCTCACCTCAGAATATGGGCTGTATTGCAACGCATCGCCCTCTGCTACGGCATCGTCTCCTTGCTCGCCATCACCATCAACCATCGTTATTTCATCCATACGATTATCGGTCTGCTCGTCATCTACATGGGCATTTTGGCGTTCGGCAATGGATACGCCTACGATTCCTCTGTCAATATCCTCTCGCAAGTCGATATGCAGCTCTTCGGTTATGACCATCTCTACCACAAGAGTCCCGTTGACCCGGAAGGACTGATGAGCACTATCCCAGCCATCGCACATACGATGATCGGTTTTCTCTGCTGCAAATACATCTCCTTGCCTGGGCAGGAAGTACATTCCAAAATCAAATTCTTGAAACTCTCAGGATTGGTGATGCTCGTTCTCGGCCTCTTCCTCTCCTTCATCGGCTTTGGCATCAACAAGCGCATCTGGAGTCCAAGCTATGTCTTCGTGACCTGTGGTTTCGCCGCATGGATATTGAGCTTGCTTATCCAGTTTGTAGATAAGAAGCAAAAAACTGAGAATGCTGTTGCCAAGCTATTCCTAGCCTTTGGCATGAATCCTCTCTTCCTGTATGTCATGAGCGAGTTCCTAGCCATTGTCTTCGGTGCATACGGCATTAAGTCCGCCATTTTCGGTGTCCTTCAAAGCTTCATCACCGATGATTATCTTGCTTCCCTCACCTATGCCGTTCTCTTCGTAGGCCTCCATGCCGTCATGGGCATTTGGATGTATCGCAAGAAGATATTCATCAAGCTATAGCTCAAAAAGAAGCAAATAGTACCATAAGCAAGAGTATTTATTTACTTTTCTCCCCTATTTGCTTGGCATTATCATTTTTTTTCATTTATCTTTGCAGCCATAATGAGAACCATTTAACAGAAGATTATGGCTGCAAAGAAATATCCACTGGGAATCCAGACGTTCTCTGAGAGTCTCTTTGTCTCTACCCTACAGTCATACTTCGAGGGCAAGAAGGAGTTGTTCAAGGGATTGGCTATCGAAAAGTTGGAACAGGAATGGACAGAATATCCTGTCATTCACCTAGACATGAGTGGTGGCAAGTATTTTTCTTTGGAAAATCTACATGCCATACTCAATTGCATCTTATTGCGCCAAGAAGAAAAGTATGGTCTAAAAACCGAAGACAAAAAAGCCTACAGCACACGCTTCACTCGCCTCATAGAGACCGCTATCCAAAGGACAGGTAAGCAAGCTGTCATCCTCATCGACGAATACGATGCTCCTATGCACGATTCCATGAGCGACAAAACTCTTCAAGACAAAATTCGCAACATCATGCGAGATTTCTTCAGTCCATTAAAAAGGCATGAAGGAGACTTACGCTTTGTCCTCATCACAGGCATCTCAAAGTTCAGCCAACTCAGCATTTTCAGCGAGCTAAGCAACCTGAAGAACCTGAGCATGAAAGACGAGTATAGCGACATCTGCGGCATCACCAAGGAGCAGCTCGTCACAGATTTCAAGGAAGGAATCGAGGCGATGGCAGAGCATAACGGCTTGACCATAGAGGAAACCATCGAAGGACTGAAAGAGCACTATGACGGCTATCATTTCACACCTAACTGTCCTGATATCTTCAACCCATACAGCATCATCAATGCCTTGGACGACAAAGACTTCAACAGCTATTGGTTCACCTCTGGCACACCAACATTCTTGATAGAATTGCTCCAGAAGAACGGCATAGATATGTTGCAGTTGGATAATCTCTGGGCAAGAGACAGACGATTTGACGTGCCTACCGACACCATCACCGACCCTATCCCTGTGCTCTATCAGAGTGGTTATCTCACCATCAAGGAATACAACCGCAAGCTCCGTATGTATCGCCTGGGATTCCCTAACGAGGAAGTTCGTCAAGGATTCTCGGAAAGTCTCTATCGCTATTACGCCCCTACGATGATGGGCGAGCTGGATGTGGTCGTCTATAAATATAGGGAAAAGGTGGAACAGGAAGACGACATGGAGGCTTTTCTACCTTATCTCCAAACATTCTACGACAAGTTTCCTTATACC
>CAVCRI010000016.1:0-30018 GCA_963604545.1 Lachnospiraceae bacterium
GGCTTTCTCTTGGAAGCCTCTGAAACAGCTTCAAATCTTAAGTTGCTCATACCTTAATATTGTTAAATGTTTTGAATGTTTTTATTTTTACTTACCCAGCCATTTTGAGATTCTCTCCATGGCCTCTATGCAATCCTCTCGCTCGCCGAAGGCCGTGAGGCGGATGTAGCCTTCGCCCGATGGTCCGAAACCAACACCTGGGGTGCAGACTACGCTGGCTCCGTAGAGCATTTCCTCGAAGAACTTCCAGCTAGGCGTGTTGTTTGGAGTCTTGACCCAAAGGTATGGGGCGTTTTCACCACCATATACCCTGAGACCAAGTTTCTGCAGTTGCTCTCTCATGATGCGGGCGTTCTCCATATAATAGTGGATGGTTGCCTTCACTTGCTCCTTGCCCTCCGGGGTGTAGATAGCCTCGGCGGCACGCTGGGAGATATAGCTGGTACCATTAAACTTGGTACACTGGCGGCGATCCCAAATCTGGTTGAGAGCGACTTCCTGTCCATCCAGTGTCTTTGCCTTCAAGTCCTTTGGAACGATGGTGTAACCACAACGCACACCGGTGAATCCCGCAGTCTTGGAATAGCTATGGAACTCGATGGCAACCTTTCTGGCTCCACGAATCTCATAGATGGAGTGTGGTATCTCTGGGTCTTGGATGTATGCCTCGTAAGCGGCATCGTAGAGGATGATGCTCTCGTTCTTGATAGCATAGTTCACCCACTTGCGCAGTTCCTCTTTTGTGATGACCGTACCCGTAGGATTATTAGGGTAGCACAAGTATATCATGTCTACTCTGTGGTCTGGTATGGCTGGGGTGAAATTGTTGCCCTCCTCGCATGGCATGTAGGTCACGTTGTTCCACTTGCCATCCTCAAATACTCCTGCTCGACCTATCATCACGTTTGAGTCGATGTAAACAGGATAGATAGGGTCGGTCACACCGATGTTGTTGTCCCATCTCAAAATCTCCTGAATGTTGCCCGTGTCGCTCTTGGCTCCATCGTTTACGAAGACCTCGTTAGGGTCGAGATGGATGCCGCGAGGCAAGAAATCATTCTTGATGATGGCCTCGCGGAGGAAGTCGTAACCTCTCTCCGGACCGTAACCACGGAAGGATGCCTGTACCGACATCTCGTCTACAGCCTTGTGCATTGCCTTGATGACGGCAGGGCAGAGAGGCTGGGTTACGTCACCGATGCCTAGGCTGATGACACGCTGCTTAGGGTGTGCAATCTTGTAGGCGTTCACCTTCTTTGCGATGTCGGCAAACAGGTAATTGTTAGCCAACTTCAGGAAATGTTCATTAACTAATGCCATATTATTATTCTCCTTTTATTATTTATGTTTAAGTTTGCTCTTATTAATTACTCTGGTAATTCGATTTCTCCCTCGAATACGAAAGCGGCTGACCCCGTCATGTAGACATGCCCATCTTCCTCATTATATTCGATGTGGAGTGTTCCTCCATCCATCGCGATGCTGCTCTTGCGGCTGGCTCGGTTGGTGAGGGCGGCGGCTACGGCTGTTGCACAGGCTCCTGTACCGCAAGCCATCGTGATGCCGCTTCCCCTTTCCCAAACTCGTGTTCGAATTATGTCAGTTTCTGTCGTTTGTGCGAACTCGATGTTGCAACGTTGTGGAAAGGCCTTGTCCCTCTCCAGGATTTTGCCATAGTGGGCGATGTCGATGGTGTCGATGTCATCCACGAAGGTAACGAAGTGAGGATTGCCCATGCAGACAAATGTTCCCTCAAACTTCCTACCGTCGGCTTCTAGCGTGGTAGTTCCCGTAAACTGCTCTGCGTTTTCCAGTCTTGGCTTCAGCATATCTACCGTTACCGATTCTACCACCTTGTTGTCCTGAATATGTAATTTCAATATTTTGATGCCCGAAAGTGTCTCCAGTCGGATGGTGTCCTTGCGGGTCAGTCCCTTCTCATATAGATACTTGCCGATGCAACGGCTTGCGTTTCCGCACATCATCGCTTCTGAACCATCGGCATTGAAGATGCGCATCGAGTAGTCTGCCCTTCTGCCATCCTGCGGCTTGCCGATGAGAACCAGTCCGTCACTTCCGATTCCAGTGTGGTAGGCACTCCATGCGATGGCTGCTTTTTCTGGGTCTGGGATGTCGTGCATCTGGGTGTCTACGTAGATGTAGTCATTGCCTGCCCCGTGCATCTTGGTGAAATGAACTGCTTCTTTCATATTTTTTATGTTGTCCTTTAAGTTTGACTTTTTGTTAGTCTTTCGAATGCTTCGATGACTATTTGTTTGATTTCGGTTGCAAAAGTACAACAATTTGCTGGAATATGCAAGAAAAAGAATGCAATAATTATCTATTAATTTTTACGCTCTTTCAATTTGATAGACAAATCTTTCATTCTCCTTTCAATTTGTAAGAAGTAAACTGAATATCTTGATAAATCTAAAACAAGAAGAAAAACAAAGAAACTAAATGTTTTGGAAATAGCTAGAATAACAACAAAATGTATTAATTTTGTAGCCGAAAACGTGCATTAAGTAAAAGAATTGTTTGTTTTGAAAACAATTGATAAAAGAATGGTCATTGAATGAAAGACAATCAATAAAAGTATTAACACATTATTATATTAAAGGAATAAGGATTATGAAGAAGATTGAGGC
Source organism: Lachnospiraceae bacterium (assembly GCA_963604545.1). Taxonomy (GTDB): domain Bacteria; phylum Bacteroidota; class Bacteroidia; order Bacteroidales; family Bacteroidaceae; genus Prevotella. The sequence goes on from CAVCRI010000016.1 coordinate 2,649, forward strand.
AATTATCCGCAAGTCTAGATTCGAGGATGTCAAGAAGGCACTTTTGGCTGCTGACATCGAGTGGTTCTCTTATTATAATGTAAGAGGAGAGGGAAAGATGCGTCAGGCTCGCATTTACCGTGGTGTGATGTACGATACGAGCAGCATCGAACGTGTGCTTCTCAACATCGTGGTGCGTGACAAGAATGTAGAGCCAACCATTGCGGCCATTCAGGGAGCGGCCCAGACAGGAGAGATAGGTGATGGAAGAATCTTCGTCATTCCTGTGCTTGACACCATCAGAATCCGCACTGGCGAAAGAGGCGACATCGCATTGTATAATGCCGAGCAAGAGAAATGATATTCATAAGACATTCTAATTTTAACTATAAGATAATATGATGAGCAGTTTATTTTTGACAACACTCGATACGGGTAACACGGCGTGGATGATCATGGCAACCATCTTGGTGCTCTTGATGTCTATCCCGGGTATAGCACTCTTTTATGGCGGTTTGGTTCGCCAGAAGAATATTCTCAGCATCTTGATGCAAACCATGTTTATCGTGGCAGTGGTGAGTTTGATATGGGTTGCTTTTGGCTATTCTTGGGCTTTCTCCACCCAGTTTGCCGATGAGGGGAATCCATTGGCTTGTGTGATGGGTGGCTTCGACAAGTGCTTCTTGCATGGTGTAGGACTTGATGTCATCATGCCTACAGGCATTCCAGAGCTTACCTTCGTGATGTTCCAGTGCATGTTTGCGCTTATTACTCCAGCCTTGATTCTTGGAGCCTTTGCCGAGCGTGTCAAGTTTAGCGGTTATGTGCTTTTCACCGTACTATGGGTTATCATCGCCTACCTTCCAATGGCGCATTGGGTGTGGGGCGGCGGTTTCTTGCAGGAGATGGGTGCCATCGACTTTGCGGGAGGTACCGTGGTGCATATCAATGCTGGTGTGGCTGCTCTTGTGATGGCATTGATGGTGGGCAAGCGCGATGATTATCGTGCAGGTCATCCTATCACACCTCACAACATCACCTTCGTCTTCATGGGAATGTCGTTCCTCTGGTTGGGATGGTTTGGCTTCAATGCGGGTAGCGGTTTGGCTGCGGATGGTTTGGCTGCCAATGCCTTCCTCGTAACCCATGTGGCAACGGCTGCTGCGGCTACAACCTGGATGGTCATAGACTGGGTGGTCAACAAGAAGCCAACCACAGTGGGTGCTTGTACGGGTGCCGTTGCCGGACTGGTGGCCATCACGCCTGCGGCAGGCAGTGCCGATATCTTTGGTGCTTTCTGCATCGGTATCATCAGTACCTGTGTCTGCTTCTTCATGGTGGCTGTGGTTAAGGCAAGGTTCAGGTACGATGATGCGCTCGATGCCTTCGGTGTGCATGGCATGGGTGGTATCTTAGGCTCAATTCTCACCGGTGTGTTTGCCACGAGATACGTGACTGGCACTGATGGAGTGCAAGGTGCCCTCTATGGAGATTGGCATCAGCTCTGGGTTCAAATCATCGCAACGGTGGTAAGCATCGCCTTTAGCGTCATCGTCACCTTTGTGTTATTTAAGGTAGTAGACAAGATGGTAGGTATCCGCGTCGACAAGCGAGTAGAGGAGGAAGGTCTCGATATCTATGAGCATGGTGAGAGTGCTTACAACAACTAAAGCGAGAGCATTTTTTGTAAAAAGTCGCCCTATCAGCGCAAAAGCATTAGAATATGAATAGCTTTTGCCCTGATGGGGCGACTCTTGTTGTTTTTTTTCTTCTTTAAACCATCACTAGCTTGAGCTTTTCCGTCAGTTTTGCGATAGCTGGGTTGTTTTCCATCAGCTTGTCGAGAATCTCTCGCTTGGAGAGAATCTTGGTAACCTCAGCTTGCTCAGCCAGTCGGAAGTCCATGGTCAGTGACCTGTTTTGGAGACCTATCATGAAGGTCTTGATGATTCTACCCTTTATTTTCTGTAGGTCGTTGAGCAATAGTTGGTTGTCTATCACAACTTCGATGTTTGGGAAAGTAGTGATTCTCGGCGTGATGGATTTCATGCGATTGGCAAGGCCGATGAGGTCCTTGATGGCTTGCATTTTCATGCACATGTTAATCCATTCTCCCTCCACCTGCTCTTGGGTAAAGTTGAGGTCGACTGGTTCTGCCAAGTTGCTGATGGTGATATCGGGCTTGTCTTCTTTGAGCTGGTCGATAGGATTGTATACCTTTTGTGAAGCCTCCTTGTTCTTCTTGAGGTTGGCGAAGGTCATGCCGATGCCTCCCAACTTAACCTGGTTGACAGTCTTGTGGGCGATAGGCTTGGCTGTTGTGGCAGCAGGCTGAGGGGCATGGGTGGTTGTAGCGACAGGCTCGGTTCCTTTGGAAGTGTTGCTGCCGCTAGATTGCCCGGCACCTGCACCCTGAGAGGCAGGCTTAAGCTGGGCAACGAGTTTCTGAAACAGGGATTTTAGTCTGTGGGGCATACGCCCCGCACTAGGCACATCCTTGTCTTCTGGTTGGGTAATTTGACCTATCTGGATGAGCGTAAGCTCCACCAACAGACGCTTGTTGGAACTTTGGCGATATTGCACATCGCAATCGTTCATGATTTTGAGAGCCTTATATAAGAAAGGTGTAGGTGCCTTCTTGGCTTGCTCCTGGAACTTGGCCTTTTGCTCGTCGCTGGTCTCCAGCAACGGCAGGGTCTGTGGGTCTTTCGCCATCATCACATTGCGCACATGCTGGGCAAGTCCCTGAATCATGTTGCCGCCATCGAACCCCTTGCCCAGGATGTTGTCCAGTAGGAGCATAATGTCGCTCACCTTGTTTTCGAGGGCTAGGTCTATAATCTTGAAATAGTTGTCGCTGTCTAGCACATTGAGGTCTTCTATCACCTTCTGGTAGGTGATGTCTCCCTGGCAGAAGCTGGCAGCCTGGTCAAAGATGGATAGGGCATCGCGCATACCGCCGTCGGCTTTCTCGGCGATGACGGCGAGGGCTTGCTCCTCATACTTGATGCCTTCCTTCTCGGCTACCATCTTGAGGTGCTCTATGGTGTTGGGCACAGTCATGCGCTCGAAGTCATAGATTTGGCATCTGCTCAGGATAGTAGGCAGAATCTTATGCTTCTCGGTGGTGGCTAGGATGAAGATGACATGCGATGGCGGTTCCTCCAGAGTCTTGAGAAAGGCGTTGAAGGCGGCGGCGCTGAGCATGTGCACCTCGTCGATGATGAACACTTTGTACTTGCCTACCTGTGGCGGGATGCGGGTTTGCTCCATGAGGGTCTTGATTTGCTCCACGCCATTGTTGCTGGCGGCATCAAGCTCGAAGATGTTGTAGGAGCGCTGCTCGTTGAATGCCTTGCAGCTCTCGCACTCATTGCATGCCTCGCCGTCTTCGCGAGGGTGCTCGCAGTTGATTGCCTTGGCAAAGATGCGGGCGCAGGTGGTCTTTCCCACACCTCTCGGACCGCAGAAAAGGTAGGCATGCGCTAGCTTGCCGCTCTTCACCGCATTCTTCAAGGTGGTGGTCAATGCACGCTGTCCAACGACCGAGTCGAAGGTCATCGGACGGTACTTTCTTGCAGAAACTATATACTCTTCCATTATTTTTTCTTAATTGATGATGCAAAGATAACAAAAAAATATTATCTTTGCAAACAAATTCGGAAATTAATGAATCAAAAGTTAGGTATAGTATGGAATTATCTCGCTCACTATAAGTATCTTATAGTAATAATTGCGGGTGTTTTGGTAGTGGGTGTTGTCGATGATAACAGCATCCGCCAGCATATCAAGTATCAAATTCAGATAGCTGGGCTACGTTCGGAGATAGAAAAATACCGCACGCAGTATGAGAAAGACTCTCGCCAGCTTAAGGAGATGCGACATGGGCCAAGGGCCTTTGAGAAGATAGCCCGCGAGCGCTACTTCATGAAAGCGGACAACGAGGACATCTTCGTCCTAAGTACAGATTTACCTGAGAATAATGACGAAAAAGATCAAGAAGACAACGATGAGACAGTTAAGTAAGTTACAGAGTGCAATTTTTCTTTTGGGTGGCGTGTTGATGGTCGTTGGTGCGGCTTGCTTCGCCTTTGGTTTTATCTATCCAGCGATGCTGCTTTATACTTGTTGGGCGTTTCTGGCTGGCACGGTGCTGTTTAGTGTCGTACAGGCAATGCAGTTCTACGAGGGGCAGTCGATGGTAATCCATCGTCTGAAGCGCATGCAGTATGTCGCCGACATCTTCTTCGTGCTATCGGGCATATCGATGGTAGATACCGTCTATGCCTTCGCCCGCAACTGGTTTTCCAACTACGAGACCTACATCACCTATTTCTATAATAAGTGGGTCGTGTTCTTGCTCATTGCGGCATTGCTAGAAATGTACACTACCCATCGCATTTCGCATGAGTTGAAAAAGGAAGAATGCAAATAAAACATAAATACATGTAATAATCAATTAAATTGCATAAATTTATTTCATTACTTCAATAATTGATTGTACTTTTGTTCACAGAATTGTGATATACAGAGCTTATGAATAAGATATTTTACGCATTCATCACCTTGGCGGCGCTTGCATCTTGCGCCAATAGTTACGATATTTCGGGTACTTCCAATGTAAGTACCCTGGATGGTCGTATGCTATACCTGAAAATCTTGAAAAACAACGATTTTAGCAATGTCGACTCTTGCGATGTCGTACATGGACAATTCCATTTCCAGGGAAGTGTAGACTCCGTAAGAATGGCCAACATCTTTATGGACGACGAACCCGTGTTGCCTCTCGTGTTGGAGGGCGGCAGCATCATGGTCAAGCTGGATGATACCCAGCAAGTGGTGAGCGGCTCTCCGCTCAACGATAAACTCTTCGGGTTCTTCAAGAAGTACCAGCAATTGCAGAACCAGCAACGTGAGCTTGTTCATAAGCACGACCAAGCTATCATGAATGGTAGCGACATGAATGTGGTTACCGCCAAGCTAAACGCTGAGGCTCAGCATCTTTCTGAGCAGGAGGATAAGTTGGTTACAGGATTTGTGACCGACAACTTTGACAACGTGCTGGGGCCAGGCGTGTTCTTCCTCGTTACGATGGGCAACCAGTATCCGATGCTCTCGCCTTGGATAGAGGACATCATGAGCAAGGCTACCGACCACTTCAAGAACGACCCATACGTGAAGGACTATTACCAGAAGGCTCAGGAGAACGAGCAAATCATGAATGGTACCCGGGAGATGCAGGCAGGTGCGCCACAAATGGAGGAGGCTCCACAGGTTGACCCTAATGTGGCTCCTGCCCCAACAGCCAACGAATTGGCCACACCAACCATCCCAGAGAAGAAATAAGTTCTTTTGTGGGGGTGACAAGCATGTTGCAACTAATATAGTAGTTTAACGTTCAATCAAAAATTAACGTTCTATGTCAAAGATATTAATTAAAGGAGGAACCATAGTCAACGAGGGACGCTCATTCGTGGGCGACCTGGTTGTGGATGGTGAATACATCTCTGATGTATGTGAAGGAGAGGCTCCCCGTGGCACCTACGATGAGGTCGTGGATGCCTCGGGGTGTTTCGTTTTGCCTGGTGTCATCGACGACCATGTGCATTTTCGTGAGCCTGGGCTTACCCGTAAGGCCGACATCGAGAGCGAGAGCAGGGCTGCCGCTTATGGGGGCGTTACCTCTTATCTGGAGATGCCAAACACCATTCCGCAAACCACTACACTTGAGGCACTCAATGAGAAGTATCGGCTTGGGAAAGCGAAGAGCCATGTGAACTATGGTTTCTTCTATGGTGCCACCAATGATAATGCGGAGTCTTTCAAGGAGTTGGACTTGCATCGCATGCCGGGCATCAAACTCTTCATGGGCTCCAGTACGGGTAACATGTTGGTAGATAAATATACTGCCCTGGAGAAGGTGTTCCGCACAGCCAAGGAATTGGACTTGCCCGTGATGACTCATTGCGAGGACACGGCCATCATCAATAAAAACATGGCTTGGGCGAAGAAAAAGTGGGGCGAAGACCCGGATATAGAGTTTCACCCTGTGATTCGCAGCGAGGAGGCTTGCTATTTGAGCAGCCGTCTGGCTGTGGAACTTGCCCGAAAGTTTGGCACTCGCTTGCATATTGCCCATATCAGTACGGCCCGTGAGTTGACGCTTTTTGCCAATGACGATAACATTACTGGTGAGGCAGTCATTGCTCACTTGGTATTCAGCGACGAGGATTACATGAAGAAGGGCTCGCTCATCAAGTGCAACCCTGCCATCAAGGGAATCTATGACCGTGATGCCTTGCGCAAGGCGTTGGGCGACGACAAGTTGATTTATACCGTTGGCACCGACCATGCTCCTCATGAACTGAAGGATAAGAAGGGAGGTTGTGCCAAGGCCGCCTCTGGTATGCCGATGGTGCAGTTCTCGCTCATCTCCATGCTAAGCCTGGTCGACCAGGAAGTCCTGACAATCGAGCGAGTTGTGGAATTGATGAGCCATAATCCGGCTCGCTTGTTCAAAATCAGTAAGCGAGGTTTCTTGCGCCCTGGATATAAGGCAGACATTGTGGTGGTGAAAAACCATGAGATGCCTTGGGTACTTGACAACAGTGCGGTGGTGAGCAAGTGTGGATGGACTCCATTGGAGGGCAGTTTCTTCTTTCATTCTGTTGCCAAGACCTTCTGCAATGGTCGCTTGATATACGACAATGGCAAGTTTGATGCCAACAGTCGTGGTGAGGCCCTGGAATTTAGGATGGAAGAGGGAAAAACAGAATAAGTATGTGATAGAATGCTCAAGAAGTATGATATAAAAGAGGTGGAGCCCTACATCAACTGGCTCTACTTCTACCATGCGTGGGGGCTAAGCGGAAAGCCTCGTGAGGAGAAGGAAAAACTGAGAAAGGAAGCGGAAGCGATGCTCCAGTCGTGGTGCGGTAAATATTACACCCACGCCATCTTCCGTCTCTTCGAAGCGGAGAGTGAGGGGGATGATCTCTTGATCTTTCCGTCAGAAGGTCATGTAGGTTCGTTTTCATCCGACGCTCTGGGTGGTTCTTTGGCTTCGTCTGGTAAGAAGCTGGTTCGATTCCCGATGCTCAGGCAGCAACAGCCGAGGGAGCCTGGTGAACCCAACCTTTGTTTGGCAGATTTCATCTTGCCCAAGGGAATGAGGCTGGCACGGCCATTGGCACCAAAGGATATAGCCAACCATGTAGGCATGTTTTGCGTCACGGTGGATGCCGGGGCAGCCGAGGCTTATCGCCATGATGAGTATCTGGGCATGATGGCACAGACGCTTTGTGACCGACTGGCTGAGGCTACGGCAGAGAAGCTCCATGAGGAGGTGCGTCGCCACTACTGGGGATATGCTCCCGATGAACAGCTCACTATCCAACAGCAGCATCGGGAAGAGTACCAGGGCATCCGACCAGCCATAGGCTATTCGTCGTTGCCTGATACGAGTGCCAATTTCCTCATCGACCAATTGCTAGACATGCGGCAAGTTGGCATCCGCCTCACGGAGACCGGTATGATGACACCGCATGCCAGTGTGTCGGGACTGATGTTTGCCCATCCCAAGGCTCGCTACTTCGAGCTGGGAAAAATAGGAGCCGACCAGTTGCGCGACTATGCTCGTCGCCGTGGGGTGCCAGTAGAACTGATGAAACGCTTCCTGCTATCCAGTTTGCTGAAGTAATGACTCAATTTATAATGTAATAATATATATAACATATTAGTATATATATAACGTATTAGTATATATTTAAGGATAAAAGAATGATAGCACGCATATTGATACCCATCTTTGTGTTGACGGTATTGCCCTATCTCTGGATAGACAAGCACTTCTGCCGTTTTAGGACGAGATGGAAACGAGTGGCGTTTTGGTTGCCAGCTGTGGTGGTGATAGGCTACAGTGCTTACCTGACCCTTCAGCCAGACTTCCTGCCAGCCAATCCAGCCTTGGAGGATATATGGTTTGTGGTGATGGCCCTGTTTGCCGTGCCTCAGTTTGTTTTCGCCCTTTGCAGCTTTCTGGGCTGGCAGTGCATGCGAGTGCTCCATGGCTCCCGCAACTGGGGCAAGCTCACGGGCGTGGTGCTGGCAGTGGTGGCGTTCTTCTGCTTCATCTATGGCTTTACCTATGGGTTCCGCAAGATGGAGATGAAGCGGCTCACCATCTATGTGCCCGACCTACCCAAGCAGTTTGATGGCTATCGCATCGTACAGTTCAGCGACATCCACCTGGGGTCTTACTATGGATGGAGAGGCGACCTGCCCAAGCGAGATGTAGACAGCATCAATGCCCAACATGCCGACCTGATTTGCTTTACGGGCGACTTGCAGAATGTGAAGCCCGAGGAGATACAGCCTTACCAGAAGCTCCTGAGCACCTTGCGGGCGAAGGATGGGGTGGTGAGTGTGCTTGGCAACCACGACTACACCTGGTATATGGATGTGGACGACGAGGCCGAGAAGGCGGCCATCGAGAAGCGGGTGCAGCAGACGGAGCGCGACATGGGCTGGCGACTGCTCAACAACGAGCACATCGTGTTGCACCGTGGGGGTGATTCCATCTACGTGGCAGGTACGGAGAACTATGACAAGCCGAAGCGCACCCATGTGGCTAAGGCACTGTATGGCATCCGGAAGGGACAGTTTGTGCTGATGTTGCAGCACATCCCAAAGCAGTGGAAGGAGATGTGGCCGTCTACCATCAATGAGGAGCATGGCACCAAGGACACCGTTCTCGTGGCCCCACAGCTTACGTTGAGCGGACATACCCATGCCGGACAGGTCTCGGTGCTGGGCTTGCGACCTTCGATGTTCACGGCCTTCGACTACGGACTCTATGAGCGAGAGGGATGCCAGCTTTATACTACCTCCGGCCTGGGCGGTACGGTGCCTATCCGAATTGGTGCTACGGCAGAAATTGTCGTCATCACGCTCAAGAGGAAATAGGCTAATCACGGTCAAGAGAAAATAAACTAATCACGGTCAAGAGAAAATAGGAAGATAAAGAAATCGATTTGATAAATAGAATAAATAGCCATATAGGATAATAGACATAAAAGCAAGAAAAGATGAAATACCTCTATCGCATATATCAATTGTTGGTTTGTGTGCCAGTGCTGCTGGTGGCAACCGTTCTTACTTGCATCTTCACCGTTGTGGGGTGCATGCTTGGCAATGGTCATTTCTGGGGATATTACCCGGGCAAGTTGTGGTCGAAGGTTTGGATCAGAATTCTGCTCCTGCCCGTAAAGGTTGAGGGCAGGGAGCACCTGAAGAAGCATCAGAGCTATGTCTTCGTGGCCAACCATCAGGGAGCTTTCGACATTTTCCTGATTTATGGCTACCTGAACCGCAACTTCAAGTGGATGATGAAGAAGGGGTTGCGCAAGGTGCCTTTGGTGGGTGTTGCCAGCGAGTATGCCCATCACATCTTTGTCGACAAGAGCGGACCTTCCAAGATTCGCGCCTCTTACGATGCTGCCCGCGAGGAGTTGAAGGAGGGCATGTCGCTCGTCGTGTTCCCTGAGGGAGCCCGTACCTTCACCGGTCACATGGGGGTGTTCCGCCGTGGAGCCTTCATGCTAGCCGATGAGTTGCAGTTGCCGGTTTGTCCGCTCACCATCAATGGCAGTTTCAATGTGAAGCCACGCATGAAGGACATCTACTGGGTGTTCTGGCATCCGTTGCGCCTCACCATCCATGAGCCTATCGAGCCAATTGGCAAGGGCACCGACAACATCAAGAATCAGATGGCCAAGAGCTACGATGCCATCATGTCGGGACTCGACAAGGAGTATCAGGGCTTCGTGGAGAACCCAGACCAGTAATTAGGAATGGTCGGTTACCCAGACCAATGGGTATAAATTCCCACTGACCATCAATTATTTATCGTTTTTGGTCGATAATTCAGAAAAAAGTTGTAACTTTGCAGCATCATAGCTGCATTGATTGTTGCATCTGTTGGAAGTGAATATAGAAAATCAAGAAAAATATGAGTGATAGCATAGTAATCATTCCTACATACAACGAGAAGGAAAACATCGAGAAAATTATCCGAGCCGTCTTTGGGCTTGAGAAGCAGTTCGACATCCTCGTCATCGACGATGGAAGTCCTGACGGCACGGCTGCCATCGTCAAGTCGCTCATGGCAGGCGAGTTTGCCGGCCGCCTCCACATCCTGGAGCGTTCGGGCAAGCTGGGCTTGGGCACGGCTTATATCATGGGCTTCAAGTGGTCGCTGGAGCATGGCTACGACTTCATCTTCGAGATGGATGCCGATTTCAGCCACGATCCTAACGACTTGCCTCGCCTTTATGCAGCCACCCACGATGAGGGGTATGATATGGCAGTGGGCTCCCGCTATGTGTCGGGTGTCAATGTGGTCAACTGGCCTATCGGCAGGGTGCTCATGAGCTACTTTGCCTCCAAGTATGTGCGTCTCGTCACCGGTTTCAAGGTGCACGATACCACGGCAGGCTTCGTTTGCTACCGTCGCAAGTTATTGGAGACCATCGACTTGGATGCCATCCGCTTCAAGGGCTATGCCTTCCAGATAGAGATGAAGTTCACCGCCCACAAGATAGGTTTCAAGATCAAGGAGGTGCCGGTCATCTTCGTCAACCGCCGTGAGGGAGTGAGCAAGATGAGCGGCGGAATCTTTGGTGAGGCATTCTTGGGCGTGATGAGACTCCGACTCGACGGATGGTTTAAGAAATACCCTAAGATTAGTTAGGAGTTAGAAGTTAGGAGTTAGGAGTCTGAAGTTAGGAGTCTGAAGTTAGGAGTCTTTGGATTGCTGATAGTTTTTTCTAGATAAGTGACAATACAAGAGATAGACAAACTTTATGGGCGTTCGCCTCAGGCGAATGCCTTCTTTGATTTATTGGGGAAGAAGGAGGTTCATGCCCTGCTTCTCCAGGGGTTGGTGTGCTCTTCCGCCTCCATGTTCTTCGCCTCGGTGCAGAAGAAGTTGGGGCGGAGTGCGCTCTTTGTGCTTGATGATGCCGATGAGGCGGGGTATTTCTACCACGACCTCACGCAGATGCTGGGACAGGAGAGGGTGTTCTTCTTCCCATCCAGCTATCGCCGTGCCGTGAAGTATGGGCAGCGTGATGCCGCCAACGAGATTTTGCGTACCGAGGTGCTGGCACGCCTGGCTTCTGACCATAAGATTTATATCGTGTCTTATCCGGAGGCGTTGGCTGAGTTGGTGGTTTCCAAGCAGCATCTCGATGATCGCATTCTCAAGCTCTCTGTGGGACAGCAGATTTCGCAGTCCGACATCGTTCATACACTTCGGGAGTTTGAGCTTCAAGAGACTGACTATGTGTATGAGCCTGGCCAGTTTGCCGTGCGTGGCAGCATCCTGGATGTTTATTCCTACAGTTGTGAGTATCCGTTCCGCATCGACTTCTTTGGCGATGAGATTGATACCATCCGTACCTTCAACATCGAGGACCAGCTGTCTAAGGACAAGCGCGAGAACATCGAGATTGTGCCGGAGCTGGCCCAGTCGCAGTCGCAGAAGCAGAGTTTCCTCAATTTCCTCGACCCTCAGACCCTCGTGGTGATGAAGGACTATGGCTACGTGCACGACCGCATCAGCCAGATCTTTGACGAGGGATTCTCCTCGCAGAGCCTCACCGAGCAACTGGAGGGTGCCACCGAGGTGGAGGCGGAACGCATCCGCCATGAGATGAAGAAGGAACTCAACCTGGTGACAGCCACCGAATTCCAGAAGGGATTGGCATGCCACCAGCGCGTCGAGTTTGGCTTGATGTCGGATAAGTATGTGGAGCGCAAGCGAGAGGAGGCTGAGGCCATCATCAGGTTCAACATTGCAGCACAGCCACTCTTCCACAAGAACTTTGAGTTGCTCACCCAGACGCTTGAGGACTATCTGCTCAAGCACTACACCCTGTATATATTGGCCGACAGCCAGAAGCAACAGCAACGCCTCAAGGAAATCTTCGAGAGTGAGGAGCTGAAGCGTTATCACATCGTGTTCACGCCTGTCGACAAGACCGTGCACGAGGGGTTCGTGGACAACGACAAGAAGTGTTGCTTCTTCACCGACCATCAGATATTCGACCGTTTCCACAAGTACAACCTACGTTCCGACTCGGCGCGCGCCGGCAAGATGGCACTCACCATGAAGGAGCTGCAGGAGATGGAACCGGGCGACTTCATCGTGCATGTGGACTACGGCATCGGCAAGTTTGGCGGCTTGGTGCGAGTGCCTGCGGGCGACAGCTACCAGGAGATGATACGCATCATCTACACCAACAACGACAAGGTGGATGTCTCCATCCACTCGCTCTATAAGATCAGCAAGTACCGCCGTGGCGACACCGGCGAGCCACCTCGCCTCTCTGCCCTGGGCACAGGAGCCTGGGACCGACTGAAGGACAAGGCGAAGAAGCGCATCAAGGACATTGCCCGCGACCTCATCAGGCTCTACGCCCAGCGCCGCCGTGAGAAGGGATTCGCCTTCAGCGCCGACGGCTATCTGCAGCACGAGCTGGAGGCCTCGTTCCTCTATGAGGACACGCCCGACCAGAGCAAGGCGACTGCCGACGTGAAGAAGGACATGGAGATCGCCCGCCCGATGGACCGACTGGTGTGTGGCGACGTGGGCTTCGGCAAGACCGAGGTCGCCATCCGTGCGGCCTTCAAGGCTGCGTGCGATGGCAAGCAGGTGGCTGTGCTGGTGCCTACCACCGTGCTGGCCTTCCAGCACTACCAGACCTTCAAGAGCCGACTGGAGGGGCTGCCCGTAACGGTGAACTACCTGAGCCGTGCCCGCTCTGACAAGGAATCGCACCAGTTGTATTCCGACCTTAAGGACGGCAAGATAGACATCCTCATAGGCACCCACAGGTTGATTTCGAAGAGCGTGAAGTGGCATGACCTGGGACTGCTCATCATCGACGAGGAGCAGAAGTTTGGTGTCTCCACCAAGGAGAAGCTGCGCCAGCTGAAGGTAAATATCGACACGCTCACGATGAGCGCCACACCGATACCTCGCACCTTGCAGTTCTCGCTGATGGGAGCCCGCGACATGAGCATCATGCGCACGCCGCCACCTAACCGCTATCCTATCCAAACCGAGCTGCTAACCTTCAGCAGCGAGGCGATAACCGATGCCATCAACTTTGAGATGAGTCGCAACGGGCAGGTCTACTTCGTGTGCAACCGTGTCGCCAAGCTGCCAGAGATGAAGTTGTTTATCGAGGAGCGAGTGCCCGACTGCCGTGTGGCGATAGGACATGGACAGATGAAGCCAGAGGAACTGGAGAAGGTCGTCATGGGATTCATCAATTACGACTACGACGTGTTGCTCTCCACCACCATCGTAGAGAACGGCATTGACATCCCCAACGCCAACACCATCATCATATTCGATGCCAACTACTTCGGACTGAGCGACCTGCACCAGATGCGTGGCCGTGTGGGGCGTGGCAACAAGAAGGCGTTCTGCTACCTGATAGCACCGCCTAAGAGTGCGATGACAGGTGAGGCACGCCGCCGACTGGAGGCTCTGGAAACCTTCAGCGACCTGGGCAGCGGCTTCAACCTTGCCATGCAAGACCTCGATATTCGTGGTGCCGGCAACCTGCTGGGTTCCGAGCAGAGCGGCTTCATGGAGGACCTGGGCTACGAGACCTACCAGAAGATTCTCTCGCAGGCGGTGACCGAGCTGAAGAACGAGGAGTTCAACGACCTCTACCAGCAGGAGATGGACGAGGGCGAGCAGCTCACGGGCGATGACTTCGTGGACGACTGCTCCATCGAGAGCGACCTGGAGATGTATTTCCCAGACACCTACGTGCCGGGCAGCAGCGAGCGAATGCTGCTCTACCGTGAGCTAGACCGTCTGGAGACAGATGATGAGGTGGCTGACTATCGCAAGCGCCTGGTAGACCGATTCGGCCCTGTGCCGAAGGAGGGTGACGAGCTCTTGCATGTGGTGCCTCTGCGGCGCGTGGGCAAGCTGCTGGGTTGCGAGAAGATTATGCTCAAGCAGGGCACGATGCAGTTGCAGTTTGTGAGCAACGTGAACAGCCCGTTCTATAAGAGCAAGATGTTCTCCCGGGTGCTGGTATATGTCACCACCCACATCCAGGGCTGCGCACTGAAGGAAAAGAACAACAAGCGTTTTCTTCGCATCCAGGATGTGAAGAGCGTGGAGCAAGCCGTGCAGCTGCTCACCCAGATAAGCAAGATTGACGTTGAGTCTGAGCCGCAGTCGTAACGGGCATAAAATGTTTTATAAAACAAAATATGAACTTGAAATGTTAGGCTAGCATTTCGATAGGCATATAAGAATAGGTACCTAAAATGTATGGGTATATAAAAAGCAAAAAACAATGAAAGTATCGGTACCCCTACCGGCTTTCATTGTTTTTTTTATTTGTATAAGTAAAAGATGATGAAATGCGTTTCACAACGCTTTTGTTTTAACTGATGCAAAGATAGCAAAAAATAATCGAGCAATGGGGGAAATTTTGTTATTTACGGGGGTAAAAACTGTTTTTATAGTGCGAAAAAACACCTTTTAGTACAATTTGCACTGTTTTCGCCCCCTGAAAAAAGGCAAATTAAAGGTCGATAATAATAAAAAAGGGTAAAGTGTGCCATAAGTGAAAATTATTTTGTAACTTTGTGGCAGCTTATCAAAATATACCTAAAGATATATTCGTCTTAAACAAACAAGAGACATTCGTTTTAATTAATAAGAGATATTCACTTTAAACATATTATATCATGAGACAGAAGAAATTCATCCTTCAGGAGCAGGACATTCCTACTCAGTGGTACAACATCCAGGCGGAGATGCCCAACAAGCCTTTGCCTCCTTTGAACCCACAGACCCACAAGCCGCTCAATGCCGACGACCTGTCACACATATTCAATAAGGAGTGCTCCAAGCAGGAGCTCGACCAGGAGCATGCCTGGATAGACATTCCTCAGGATGTGCTCGAGAAGTACACCTACTATCGCTCTACGCCTCTCGTGCGTGCCTACGGGCTGGAGGAGGCACTGGGCACCACCGCTCACATCTACTTCAAGAATGAGAGCGTGACGCCGCTGGGCTCCCACAAGATCAACTCTGCCATCCCACAGTGCTACTATTGCAAGCAGGAGGGTGACACCAACGTGACCACCGAGACGGGTGCCGGACAGTGGGGCGCAGCCCTCTCTTACGCAGCCAAGCTCTATGGGCTGGAGGCTGCCGTCTACCAGGTGAAGATCACGATGCAGCAGAAGCCTTACCGCTCCAGCATCATGCGTACCTTTGGGGCTACCGTGGAGGGCTCTCCTTCGATGAGTACCCGTGCGGGCAAGAACATCATCACCCGCGACCCTCATCATCCTGGTTCGCTCGGCACAGCCATCAGTGAGGCTGTGGAGCTCGCCACCACCACGCCGGGCTGTAAGTACACCCTGGGCTCCGTGCTCAACCACGTGGCCCTGCACCAGACCATCATCGGACTGGAGGCGGAGAAGCAGATGCAGATGGCAGGAGAGTATCCAGACCAGGTGATAGCCTGCTTTGGCGGCGGCAGCAACTTTGGCGGCATCGCCTTCCCTTTCATGCGCCACAACCTGAGTGGTGAGAAGCACACCGAGTTTATCGCCGCAGAGCCAGAGAGCTGTCCTAAGCTGACGAGGGGCAAGTTTGAGTATGACTTCGGCGACGAGGCTGGTTATACCCCATTGCTGCCGATGTATACCCTGGGCCACGACTTCAAACCAGCCAACATCCATGCCGGTGGCTTGCGTTACCATGGTGCGGGCATGATTATCTCCCAGCTCATCAAGGACGGCATGATGCACGGTGTCGACATCCCACAGCTGGAGTCGTTCCAGGCGGGTATGCTTTTCGCCCAGGCAGAGGGTATCATCCCTGCCCCAGAGAGCTGCCATGCCATCGCTGCCACCATCCGTGAGGCGAAGAAGGCCACCGAGAAGGGCGAGCACAAGGTTATCCTGTTCTGTCTCTCAGGCCATGGACTGATCGATATGCCATCCTACGACAGCTATATCAATGGCGACTTGCAGAACTACGCCGTGAGCGACGAGGAAATCCAGAAGTTCCTCAAGACTGTGCCACAGGTGGATTAAAGAATAAAAAAAAGTCCCTCGCAATTGCGAGGGACTTTTTTGTTGTCTTATTAGTTTATATTATGCCTTCAGCCATTCCTCGATGGCCTTGGCGATTACATCAAAGCTGGTGGTAGGCTCGAAGCGAGCCACAACCTGGCCCTTCTTGTTGACGAGGAACTTGGTGAAGTTCCACTTGATGTCCGGGCTCTCCTTGTAGTTAGGGTCGGCCTCGCTCAGCATCTTGTCGAGCACAGGGTAGAGAGGGTGGCTCTCGTCCCATCCGGCGAAGCCCTTGCACTCCTTGAGGAACTTGAAGAGAGGGGCGGCATCGTCGCCGTTTACCTTGATCTTCTTGTAGCGCTGAAACTCAGTGCCGTATGTGAGCTTGCAGAACTGATGAATGCTCTCATCAGTGCCAGGGGCCTGCTGGCCGAACTGGTTGCAAGGGAAATCGAGAATCTCGAAGCCCTGGGAATGGTAAGTCTCATAGAGCTTTTCCAATTCCTCATACTGGGGTGTGAAGCCACACTTGGTGGCTGTGTTGACGATGAGCAGCACTTCGTTGGCATACTCCTTGAGGGAAACATCCTTTCCCTTTCTGTCCTTGACAGAAAATTCGTAAACAGTTCTCATTTTTTGTCTGTATCTTTATTTGTGTTTTGTTTCTGATTCCGTATTATTTGATGACCATTACGTTGATAACGAGTGCAAAGATACTATATTTCTTGCAGACAGAATAAAATGTTTGCATAATTTTTCTAAAAAAAGGGCAAAAAAAATCCGGGAATTTCACAATCCCCGGAGAACCTTTCAACTTCTCGCTTCAAAAAAGTTGAGGAGAGAAGTTTACGATTAATCTATCATTTAACTTTTCTAAGAACTTACTGCAAAGGTACGACTTTTTCCGATAAGTTGTATCGTTTGGCGTCTTAAAATTCGTAATTATTGTGTTAAATAAAGTGAATCGTGCCCATTTGTGCACGTTTTCTGTACAGATGGGCACGAAATTCGACCTTTCGTTGCCATTTGGATAGGCTTTCGTTGACCTGGGGTAGTAAAATCTGTTGGAAAATGCAAGCGAAATAGGGGAAAAATTGTTGTTGGTAGGGATTTTCCTCAAAAATATTCCCGTTTTCCCTTTGCGAGGTGAGAAAAATGCACTATCTTTGCCCCAGAATTCAGATGAATATTAACATTAAAACTATTGACGATATGAGAAAGTTTACATCTTTACTGACCATGATGCTGGTGGCATTGATGAGTCTTGGGCTTACCTCCTGCGACGAGGATTCCGACATCGCATATACCCTGGACGGCGGAACCTGGAAGGGCAACATGTATGTGCAGTATGGTGGTTATGACGCCACTTACTCGGTGATACACTTCAACCAGAACGATGGGCTCTATTCGGGCACGGGGTATTGGATAGATTACTTTGACGGGAACTACTGGAACAGGCACAACTACATAGCCAACCACATCACCTGGACGGTGCGCAACCGCAACATCTACATCTCTCTCGAAGACGAGGGCAGCGACGTGGTAATCTGCGATTATGCCTTGAGCGACAGCCGCTTCTCGGGCTATGTGGAGGCTAGCAATGGCAACAGGGCTTACTTCGAGCTCTATCGCGACAGCTATGGCTACAACTGGCGAGACTATGACTGGGGCTATGGTTACAACAGCTGGGGCTACAGCAAGCAGCAAGCCTCTGGGGTGGACACTCTGGGCGTGATGTCTCGTGGTGCCGCTGGGCAGGAGAATGCCATAGGGAAGAAACCGGAGAGGAAATTTGTCATCAAATAAAAAAGTTAGGAGTTAGACTCCTAACTCCTAACTTGTAACTCCTATCTAAAAAAAAGTGCATTCCTGCGTATATGCAACTACGCTGGAATGCACTTTTCTAGTATCTTGCGATGATAATATATCCTTATCAAAAAGGTATATTACTTCTTCAACTTACCGTAACGGTTCATGAAGCGGTCTACGCGACCAGCTGTATCGACGAGCTTGCTCTTACCTGTATAGAATGGGTGAGAGGTGCTGGAGATTTCAATCTTCACTACTGGGTAAGTCTCACCTTCAAACTCTACTGTATCATTGGTCTTGCATGTAGACTTTGAGAGGAACATATCGCCGTTAGACATATCCTTGAATACTACAGGACGATAGTTCTCTGGATGAATACCTTTTTTCATTTCTTTTTTTATTTTTATTGGGTTATTATTAAATAGACGTGATGGGGATGCTTTATCTTTCGTTATACATCATTCGTGTCCCTCCTCGGGGCATGCCCATTATAGCCTTTGAATTAAAACGGGTGCAAAGTTACGACTTTTTCCTGGAACCGCCAAACATTTCGGAAAGTTTTTTGGAAATTTTTGTGTTAATTTACGCCTAATGCTTCCCAATCTTCGATTTGTATATCGGGAATCCGTCCTAAGTGTTTGATGTTGTGGGTTATGATTGTCATTTGTCGTTTTCCCAATTGCCGCTAAAACTGTTAAGTAGTTCTAAGTCGCTAAGGGATGAAGAGGTGCTAGTCTATTTTGCTGCAAAGATAAGTTTCTTTTTTATATTATGCAAACTTTTTAGTTAAAATTCGGCGGAAACTTGAAAAAAACTTCCTTTTGATGGTGGTAATTGCAAAATATGAGGTATCTTTGCATCCAGTAAGCAATATATATATATTAATGTTAAACCGCAACATGACAGAGAACCATCCCTTCGAGCCCTGGCTGCCCGCTAACGCCAAGCTGCTGATGCTCGGCACGTTCCCACCATCACCCAAGCGATGGTGCATGCCCTGGTATTACCCCAACTTCCAGAACGACATGTGGCGCATCTTCGGCATCATCTACTTCGGCGACAAGATGCACTTCGTCGACGCCGAGCACAAGACCTACCGCCTCGCCGCCATCAAGGAACTGCTGCTGGAGAAGGGCGTCGCCATCTACGACACCGCCCAGCGGGTGGTGCGCACCAAGAACACTGCCAGCGACAAGGACCTGCAGGTGGTGGAGCCGTCAGACCTCGACGGCATGCTGCGCCAGCTGCCACAGTGCCGGGCGGTGCTCACCGCCGGGCAGCTGGCCACCAAGGTGTTCTGCGAGCACTTCGGCATCAAGATAGGGGGCAAGGATGCCCTGAGGATGGGGGGCTACGTGGAGTTCGCCTTCGAGGGCAGGACCCTGAGGCTCTACCGCATGCCCTCCAGCAGCCGCGCCTACCCGATGGCGGTGGAGAAGAAGGCGGAGTACTACCGGGCGATGCTAGAGGAAATACATAATAAAGATAAAATTGATACATAATAAAGATAAAACAGATAGAGACATGAAGGAAGACAACAAGAATAAAGTGACAGTGATAGGTATCGCCGGAGGCACGGGCTCTGGCAAGACTACCGTGGTGAAGAGACTCGTGGAGGTACTGCCCCCACACTATGTGGCTGTGGTGCCACTCGACTCCTACTACAACGATACCTCGCACATGACCGAGGAGGAGCGACACGCCATCAACTTCGACCACCCGGCAGCCTTCGACTGGAAGCTCTTGCACCAGCAGCTCGCCGACCTGCGCGCCGGCAAGGCCATCGAGCAGCCTACCTACAGCTACCTGAAGTGCAACCGAGAGAAGGAGACCATACACGTGGAACCTAAGCCCGTGGTCATCATCGAGGGCATCATGACCTTGGTGGACAAGAAGTTGCGCGACCTGATGGACCTCAAGGTGTTCGTGGACACCGATGCCGACGAGCGTCTCATCCGCAACATCCAGCGAGACACCATCGACCGTGGCCGCACCGTCTCGATGGTGGTGGACCGCTACCTGAAGGTGCTCAAGCCGATGCACGAGCAGTTTATCGAGCCTACCAAGCGCTATGCCGACATCATCATACCGCAGGGTGGCGAGAACGAGAAGGGTATCGGCATCCTCTGCAGCTATGTGGAGCGACTGGTGGAGTAGGAGCAAAGGCAAAGGAAAACGGAAATGAAAATGAAAACAGCCCAGGGTATAGATGCCCCGGGCTGTTTTTTTAGTTTCACGGCAATGTCGTGTTTCTTTTAATCCAAGCCGACGTCGCCGCTATCTGAGCCGCTTCCTGAGCCTGAGCCGCCAGCGCTTCCTGAACCGCTACCAGAGCCAGTGCCGCTATCTGAGCCTGAGCCGCCTGAAGGGGTGGTGCCGCCGTCTTGGCTGTCGTCGCCAGCATCCTTGAGGCTCTCGTATTCCGGCTGCTCCTCGCAGGTGATGCCACGCAGCATGCTCTTGATGCGCTTGCCCTGCTCCATCTCGATGGCGGGCTGGAAGATGACGTGCATGCCCTTGATGTTGCTGGCGGTGAACTTCTTGGCGAAGACCTTGTCGAGGTCTTCCATCTTTCTGGCGGCCTCCTCGGGTGTCGCCTCCTCGGGTGAGAGTAGTCTTACATCTCTCTCTTCCAAGTCGTTGTTAGTTGTTGGTGCTTTCTTAGCCATATTATTCATTTGTTTGAAAATTATGCAAAGGAAGCACTTTTTTTCGACATGGGGCGTATAGTTTATCCTATAGTGCTTGTGATTGAATTTATATATTTTTAAGAGCTTTCTTCATTGTTTTTAGTTTTGTTAGTGATTCGAGTGCTTGGTCTGTCATTGATTCGAGGTCTTGTTTTGTCGGTGATTCGAGGTCTTGGCCTTGCTGACGAAAAACAAAGAGGCCTCCAAGTGAATGTCATGTCACTTGAAGGCCTCTTGCGATGGGGGTAGCTCCGGCGTTACTCGATGAGCGTGGCCTCGGCGTCAACGGGGCCGTCCTGATGGTTGCCGTCCTGTCGGATGTGGGTTGCCTCACTCTGCCTCTGCCAGCGGCGGCGGTTGTTGGCGATCTTGAGCGAGTTGACCGTCTCGACCACGCCATACACCAGCATCGCCCATCCCAGCACGAGCAGCGGAGCGGAGGCTATCGCCGAAGGCTTGATGATGGCGAGCAGTCCCAGCAGCAGCAGGGCGCAAGGCAGCAGCCAGTACACCAGTCCCACGCCGCCCATGCGTGATGCCTGCACCAGGTTGGCCATCTGCGTGAGTGCGCCCGTCACCAGGATGAGCGAGAGGATGAACATCAGCCATGCCACGAAGACGTTGGGCATCAGCGCCAGCACCAGTCCCAGCACCAGCGAGCCCACGCCCGCCAGCGGGAACCGTGGCCGGAAGCCCACCACCTGGTTGCCCTGCGCGTCGTAGAGGATGTTGCCCTGCATGCGCTCGAAGTTGCGTCGTGCGCTGTAGTAGGTGAGGAGCGAGATGACGCCCGAGATGAAGAACAGCACGCCGATGAGGATGGTGATCCAGGTTACCGTCTGCTCCCTGTACTCGATGAGCAGCGAGCCCACCACGATGGAGCACAGGGCGCGGAACAATGAACTATGCATTACTTTCATAATCTTCTTCTTGTTTTTTCTTGTTATAATATTTTTTTTCTTGTTATGATATTTCTTTCTATAATATTTTTTCTTGTTATAATGGCGCTTGTGGTATCGTTATGTAAAGTCGCCGATTGCAATGTCTTTGCAAAAATACGAAAGAAATTCGATATGGCGTGATTTTTATAACTTATTTAACGCTATTTCTTCCTCTTTCTCGATAAAAATGCGTAACTTTGTAAGCGATTAAAGGTACATACATATCATATTAAAGACACATATTTTATATTGACTATGACGACATTATATCTCGTGCGCCACGGCGAGACCGTGGACAACGCAGCGCAAATCCTGCAGGGGCAGACCCCCGGCAAACTCAACGAAAAGGGCATCCAGCAGGCCGAGGAGGTGGCTCGCAAGATGGCCAATAGCCATATCGACGCCTTCGTGGCGAGCGACCTGTGGCGAAGCATTCAGACCTGCGAGATCATCGCCCGCCCGCATCTGATGGAGCAGGCCGACGAGGCTGAGGCATCGCATCCCTCGCAGGCCGACAAGCGAATCCTGCAGCACATCGTTACAACACCACTGCTCAGGGAGCGAGACTGGGGCGACTTCACGGGCAAGTTCATCCCCTCGCTGCCCAAGGACCCCAAGGACTGGCCCGACAACATCGAGACCCTGGAGCGCATGAAGTCGCGCGCACAAAACTTCCTCACCTGGCTCAAGGTGACCTACCCCGGCAAGACCGTGCTCGCCGTCGGACACGGCATCATCAACAAGGCCGTGCAGAGCGTGTACTACAAGCGCCCCATGAACCAAATCGAGAAAATGACCAACGCCGAGGTGAGGGTACTCGTGATTTAAAAACAAAACATACAATAAAAACAATAAAAACCAAGGAAAGACAATGAACAAGATTGCTCTTATCACAGGCGCAACCAGCGGGATAGGCGAGGGTTGCGCACGCCGCTTCGCCAGAGGCGGCTACGACCTCATCCTGACCGGCAGAAACACCGGCAAGCTGGAGGTGCTCAAGAAGGAACTGGAGGCGCAGGAGGGCATCCAGGTGCTCGCGCTCGCCTTCGACGTGCGTAACCGAGAGGCAGCCAAGAAGGCGGTGGACTATATACCGGAGCCCTGGCGCAACATCGACGTGCTCATCAACAACGCCGGCCTGGCCCGTGGGCTGGAGCCTGAGTACGAGGGCGACTTCGACGACTGGGACCAGATGATAGACACCAACATCAAGGGCCTGCTCACGATGACACGGCTCATCGTGCCACGCATGGTGAGACGCAACCATGGGCACATCATCAACATCGGAAGCGTGGCTGGAGACGCAGCCTACGCCGGCGGCAACGTGTACTGCGCCACCAAGGCTGCCGTGAAGGCGATAACCGACGGACTGCGCATCGACGTGGCGCACACCAAGGTGCGCGTAACCAACGTGAAGCCGGGACTCGTGGAGACCAACTTCTCCAACGTGCGCTTCCATGGCGATACCCGTCGCGCCATGAACGTATACCACGGCATTGAGCCGCTCAATGGCGACGACATCGCCGACGTGGCGTTCTATGCCGCCAGCGCCCCTGAGCACGTGCAGATAGCCGAGGTCTTGGTGCTTGCCACCCATCAGGCCAACGGCACCGTCATCCATAGAGGAAAGTAAAAAGGTAAAAGGGTAAAAAGGTAAAAAACAATCTTGCTTCCTTTTTGCCCTTTTACTTTTTTTCCCTTTTTACCCTTTTACTTTTTTACCTTTAAATCAGGTGGCACAGGCGGTTGATGTCCTCCTCGAAGGTGTCACGGTTCTTCGCCTTCGCCCTCATGCCCGACTTATAGTTGTAGATGGTCTGGGTGGAGTAGAAGAGCAGCGTGGCGACCTCCTGGCTGTCGGTGACGCCCAGTCGCATCAGCGCGAAGATGCGCACCTCGGTGGTGAGCGTGCCCGGCTGTGGCAGCTGTATCTGGTGCTCAGGCAGCAGCAGGCGGTTCAGCTCGGCGACGAAGTCGGGGTAAAGCTCCAGGAACGCCTTGTCGAAGCGGTTGTAGAACATCTTCGACTCCTCCTCGGCGAGCTTGTAGCTGTTGATGTTGCGCAGCAGGTCTGCCACCTGGTTGGCCTTGATCTTGCGGCTCACCAGCTTGCGGTAGTCGTCGAGCTTGCGTATGTAGACGGCACTGATGTCCATGAAGAGGCGCATGTAGGTCTCGCGGCGCTTGTTGGTGGCCACGAGGCGGGCGTTGATCTCCTCCAGCTGCATGTTCTTCGAGGCTATCTCGCGGCGGGTGCGCTTCAGCCGGCGCTTCTGCTGCGTGTTGACGATGGCCATCACCACCATCACCACCAGGATGACGCTCACCACGCCCAGGCCGATGGCGAAGCGGGTGCGAGAGCGCTCGGCCGCCTGCTGCTGGCTGGCGGCGATGACCGGCAGCACGTTGGAAATCTCCATCATGCGCAGGCGGTTGTTGAAGAACTGGGCGTCGCTCATCGAGAAGCGGATGTACCTCGCCGCCCGCTCGCTGTAGGCGTCGCCTTTCCTGAACAGGAAGTAGGCGAGCTTCTGCAGGGCTAGCGTCTCCTTGAGCTGGCAGTGGATGTCGCTCACGGCAGCCTCCACCAGGTATTTCTCGTAGAGGTCGTATCGCTCGGTGTCGAGGAAGTAGCGCGCCACGCCGTATGCCGACGAGGCATGGATGCGGGTGTCGATGGCCGACTGGTTCATCGCCTTGGTGAAGTAGGCGAGCACGTTGCGATGGGTGGGGTGGTCGAGATAGAGGCTCTCGCCCTTGAAGTAATAATAATGTGGGTCTCGCCGCTCGGCGGCCGTGCAGGCGCCGAGGTAGAGCAGCAGGTGCTTCTTCTTCAGGGCAGAGTAATGGGCGGCAAACTCCGACTTCTCGCAGAAGGAGGCCCAGTAGTTGTAGAGCCAGGCGTAGGTCACGTAGTAGTGCATCTTGAGCTCGTGCGACAGCTCGCCCTCGGGAATCTTGGCGAGCAGCTCCTCAGCCTGGCTGTAGAACCCGCCCACCGAGAGCACGGAGGCCTTGTTGACCTGGAAGCGCAGCTGGTACTCGCGGTTGCCGACGGCCTGGGCTAGCTGCAGCCCCTGCTCCACGTAGTAGGTGGCGGAGTCGTAGCGGTAGGTGCTGTAGGCATAATATAGGCTGTCCAGGTAGGCGAGCCTGCGCATGTCGCTGGTGGCATCGCTGGCGAGCCGCTTGAGCCGCTTGATGTTCTTCTCCTTGGCGGTGTTGTACTGGCTGTTGCTGGCGATGGTGTTGTCGAGGCGCTCCAGCATCTGGCTCTCGTCTATGCGGGCGAGGGCGAGGAGCGGGAACAATGACAGGAGCAAAAAGATGACCTTTCTCATAAGCGATAATGATGATTTTACTGTTAATATGTTGATTCAGATTGCAAAATTAAGAAAAAGATTCGATAAAATAGCGTTTACTTCCCTAAAAAATCGTTAAATCACAGAAGGTGTTGATAATTCGGTAGTTATCTGTATATGGAGAAGATTAATAATTTACCAAACGCCTACCGAGGCATACAACCAAGCCAAAAAAGTCGTATCTTTGCATCGGAATTCAAAAAAGCAGAATGATTTAAACTAAATGTTGTAAAAAAGAAAGTAGGTTTAGTTACCGCTTCAAGTCTTCTAATAATATAAGGTATACAAAAATTCCTTTTGTTGATTTAGTATGTTGATTTAAATAAAAAAGCAGGTTTAGTTAAAGGGAAAAAGATTGTGCATAAACAAGGAAACGCACGCTGCTGGATTGGGTTCTAAATAATACACTTCGAAAACAGACTCTATGGATTTTCGGAGGAGAATGCATGAAGGCAGCGATGCTTTTCTATTATGTTTAGGTAAGACTTCCGCCACTCTCTTGTGAAAGAGGGTGGCGGATTTTTGCAATGTATAAATAATGTTACTTTATCGTATAAAAACGCACGAAAGTTTGGCGGTCTCGAAAAGAATGCTTATCTTTGCCACATAATTGGAAGCGTATAGCAAATGGCAGCCTATATTTTTGCTTATTGTGCAAATATGATCATGGCTAATCAAATAAAAAAGCAATAACTAAGTTAGATGGTTTAGGATTTGTTTTTCTCTTGGCTCTGCTCATAGGAGGAGGCTTCGCCATATTCCTGGATACCCCTGCAGGCAAGAGATGGAATGAAAATTTATAGGGGATGAGCGACTTATCAATGTAATAAATAGTAGAAAATATAGAACCCAATGAATATATTAGTGACAGGCGCCAACGGCCAGCTCGGACACGAGATGCAGCTGGTGGCCAAGGAAAGCAAGCACAACTTCGTCTTCACCGATGTGGCTGAAGGCTATGAGAAGTTAGACATCACCAACCTCGACGCCATACGCGCCAAGGTGAGGGAAAACAACATACAGGTCATCGTGAACTGCGCCGCCTACACCAACGTGGACAAGGCTGAGAGCGACCAGGAGCTCGCCAACCTGCTCAACAACACGGCGGCAGGCAACCTGGCACAGGCGATGAAAGAGGTGGACGGCACGCTCATCCACGTGAGCACCGACTACGTGTTCCAGGGCGACAAGAACATACCTTGCCGCGAGGACTGGGAGACCAACCCGCTCGGAGTATATGGCAAGACCAAGCTCGCCGGCGAGCAGAGCATCGCAGCCACAGGATGCAAGCACATCATCATACGCACCGCCTGGCTCTACTCACAGTGGGGCAAGAACTTCGTGAAGACCATGCAGAGTCTCACCGCCAGCCACGACACCCTGAAGGTGGTGTTCGACCAGGTGGGCACCCCTACATACGCTGGCGACCTGGCTGCCGTCATTGCCCACATCATCGAGACCAACCAGCTCGGCAAGACGGGCATCTACCACTTCTCCAACGAGGGCGTGTGCTCATGGTTCGACTTCGCCAAGGTCATCTGCGAGCTCTCGGGCAACGACTGCGACATACAGCCATGCTACAGCGAGGAGTTCCCAAGCCCAGTGAAGCGACCTCACTTCTCCGTGCTCGACAAGAGCAAGCTGAAGAAGACTTTCGGATGGAAGGTGCCTTACTGGACAGACAGTCTCAAGAAATGTATCGCTGAATTGGCAGCAGCCAAATAAATTCAACATTCAACATTCAACACATAACATTCAATGAAAAAGAATATCATCATCACGGGTGGCGCCGGATTCATCGGCTCACATGTCGTAAGACTCTTCGTGAACAAGTACCCGGAATATCATATCATCAACCTCGATAAGCTGACGTACGCAGGCAACCTGGCTAACCTCAAGGACATCGAGGACAAGCCAAACTATACCTTCGTGAAGGGCGACATCTGCGACTTCCAGCTCATGCTCAAGCTCATGCAGGAGTACAAGGTGGATGGCATCATCCATCTCGCCGCCGAGAGCCACGTGGACCGAAGCATCAAGGACCCATTCACCTTCGCACAGACCAACGTGATGGGTACCCTCTCGCTCCTACAGGCAGCCAAGACCTACTGGGAGAGCCTGCCAGAGGGATACGAGGGCAAGCGATTCTACCACATCTCCACAGACGAGGTGTATGGCGCCCTGAAGATGACACACCCTGAGGGCGTGCCTGCGCCATTCTCTACCAAGGCTTCCAGTGGCAAGAACCACGAGGCATACGGCGAGGAGTTCTTCGTGGAGACCACCAAGTACAACCCTCACTCGCCATACTCAGCATCCAAGGCAAGCTCAGACCACTTCGTCCGTGCTTTCCACGATACATACGGTATGCCAACCATCGTGACCAACTGCTCCAACAACTACGGTCCATACCAGTTCCCGGAGAAGTTGATACCGCTCTTCATCAACAACATCCGCCATC
>CAVCRI010000017.1:0-18879 GCA_963604545.1 Lachnospiraceae bacterium
ATTTTATATTAATATATATATATTAAATATTTTATGCTCGTCAATTCGGGAAACTCCCATTTTAGGGTGGCCTTCAAATGAGAGGGCAATTGGGGCTAATCCCAATGATTTGGTCTAAGCCTTCTTTCAGCTTGAAGCAAGCCTTCTCTCAATCTGGGAGAAGGCTTACGTAAACTTTAACGAAGGCTTCTTCCAAGTTCAAACAAGGCTTGCCTCGAATTCAAATAGGACTTTTTTGAAATTCAATGCAACCTTTTGCCATTTCCTTTCGTCTAATGTGTAGAAATGATTCAAAAGACAACAATAAAACATTAAAATGATAGGGATTATGAAAAGAATGAAAAATTTATTGGGCCTCGTGGCCTTGGGAATGATGTTGATGGGGGGCATGAGTGCTTGTTCTGTCAATTGTACATCGGATATGAAGGGTGACTTGAAGTTCTCACAGAATGACTTGCAGCCAAAGAACTTTGATGCCATTGATGTGAGCGTGGTGTCGGATGTTTACTATACGCAGACCAATGGCAGTGCTTGTAGCGTGCGCCTTGATTACTCTGCCATCAAGGACCAGAACTTGGTGGAAGAGTTGAAGAAGAAGGTAAAGGTTGTTTACCGTGATGGCGGCGTGGAGATTGGGCTCTCTGGACGCATCGGCGGTGTCAAGGACTTGGGCGAGGGGAAACGCCTGAAGGTATATGTGTCCAGTCCTGATCTCGTGAAAATCGACCAGGAAGGGGTGGGCAGTTTTCATGCTGATGCCATCAACTCCGATCGTCTAGAAATCAATAATGAGGGTGTTGGCTCGGTCATAGTTAAGCAACTCTTGGCGAATAAAGTAAAGGTTGATAATGAAGGTGTTGGTAGTGTGATTATCAATCAGTTGCAGAGTGACGATGTGGATGTAGATAATGAGGGCGTAGGCAAGGTAACCATCGGTAACTTCAAGGGTGGTAAGCTCGCTATCGACAATGAAGGTGTTGGCAAGGTCTCTGCCCATGTTGACTGCCAGCGCATCAATGCTTCGCTCGATGGCGTGGGTGGCATCACCCTCAGTGGCGTGACCCGTGAATATCAAAAGAGCAAGGATGGGGTAGGCAGCTTCCACGATAGTGACCTGAAAGTTGTAAAATAAATAGAAGGCTAAATGTAATAAAAAAGGACTGCAAATTTGCAGTCCTTTTTTATTTGATAGGTGATTAGAAATCCCACTTCACGCCGAGGCAAGGACGAACCTTTGCGCCATCGGTGCTGCCGAAGTTGTTGGTGATCTCGACCTCTCCTCCTACGCTCAGGTTCTCGCAGCCGAAATGTTGGCCAACGTTATACCAGAGCTGTGGTTCGGAGATGAACACGGTGTGGCGTGTCTTTGCCTCACCATCACCATTTACCGTTCCGTGGGTTTCCCACCAGAAGTCGGCGAAACCATCAAACTTCAGTCCCTTCACGCCAAAGATGTCGTTGCAGGTCCATACGGCGGTAAACTGCATCGGCACGTTCTGGTCGGTCTCTCGGATTGTCTTGTAGAGTGCCTCCAGGGTCAGTGTGTTCTTGTAGGTCTGGTCGTGGATGAGATACTCCACACCGAAGAGCCAGGCGTTGTTGATAGGGTAGTTCTTGGTGATACCACCGTTGTACTCAGCGTGGAGACTCCAGTTCTTCAACTTGGAGTCGTGCCAGAAGTTGAGGGCTCGGGAAATCTCTGTATAAGTACCGCCTTGTGCCACGTTCTTACTGTCCACCACCATCTTGTCGTAGTTGAAGTCGTGGTCAACGAAGAAGTAAGTGCTTCCCCACTTGTCCTGCTTGAACATATCCAGGGTGAGGGTGACATACTTACGGTCGGTTCCGAAATCATAGAGTATCTGGGCGTTGGTCTGCGCTAAAGCCTTGCTTGCAGGAAGCAAAGCCAACGCCATGAGTGCCAATGTCTTAATCTTCTTCATCGGTCTAGTATGCGAATAGTGGATAGTCCTTCATCGTTGCATTGACTTTCTCGCGAACTCGAGCGATGACCTTCTCGTCCTCAGGCGCATTGAGCACTTCCTCGATGAGTTCGGCGATGAGGTGCATCATGTCTTCCTTGGCACCACGGGTGGTCATGGCAGCGGTGCCAAGACGGATGCCGGAGGTCTGGAAGGCTGAGCGAGAGTCGAATGGCACCATGTTCTTGTTGACGGTGATGTCAGCTGCCACGAGGGCGTTCTCTGCCACCTTACCGGTCAGCTCAGGATACTTGGAGCGCAGGTCTACGAGCATGGAGTGGTTGTCGGTACCACCGCTTACGATGCCAAAGCCACGGCCGATGAGGTCGTCGGCGAGTACGGCGGCGTTCTTCTTCACCTGTGCGGCATACTCCTTCCAAGATGGCTGTAGGTTCTCGTTGAAGCCTACTGCCTTGGCTGCGATGACATGCTCAAGCGGACCGCCCTGGATGCCAGGGAACACGGCTGAGTTCAAGAGCTGGCTCATCATCTTGACCTGACCCTTCTTGGTGATCAAGCCCCAAGGGTTCTCGAAGTCCTTGCCCATGAGGATGAGGCCGCCTCGAGGACCACGCAGGGTCTTGTGGGTGGTGGATGTCACGATGTGGGCATACTTCACAGGGTTGTCCAAGAGACCCGCTGCGATAAGGCCGGCTGGATGGGCCATGTCGATCATCATGAGAGCACCCACCTCGTCGGCAATCTTGCGCATGCGAGCATAATCCCACTCACGGCTGTAGGCGCTGCCGCCACCGATAATCAGCTTAGGCTTGTGCTCCAGTGCCAGCTTCTCCATCTCGTCGTAGTCCACACGGCCAGTCTCCTTGTTGAGGTTGTAGCCGATAGGGTTGTAGAGAATACCCGATGTGTTGACATGGCTACCATGTGAGAGGTGACCGCCGTGGTCGAGGTTCAGGCCCATGAAGGTATCGCCAGGTTTCAGCACGGCGAGCAAGACGGCTGCGTTGGCCTGTGCGCCAGAGTGAGGCTGCACGTTGGCATACTCAGCGCCGAAGAGCTTCTTGACGCGCTCGATGGCGAGATTCTCCACGATGTCCACCACCTGGCAGCCACCATAGTAGCGCTTGCCTGGCAGACCCTCGGCATACTTGTTGGTAAGGTAAGAGCCCATGGCGTTCATTACCTCGTCACTCACGAAATTCTCTGAAGCGATAAGCTCCATACCCTTCAGCTGGCGCTGATGCTCTCTCTCGATTAAGTCGAAAATCTCTTGATCCTTAGTCATAGTTATGTTATTTTTTGTTGATAGTTTATTACTTGCAAAGCTCTACCTTGCCGAGCTGCTGCTCCTTGTCGCAATAGTGGCAGCGGATGATGCCGAGTGCCTTGTCCACGGTGTGGAAGATGGTCTGCATAGGCTCGTTGTTGGTGATGCACTTAGGGTTGTTGCACTTCACGATGCCCTTGAGCGTATCAGGAGTCTCTACGGTCTTCTTCTCCACGATCTCGTAGTCCTTGATGATGCTCAGTCCGATGTTAGGCGCAACCACGGATAGGCGGTTGATTTCCTCGTCGGTGAAGTACTTGTTGGCAACCTTGATGATGCCCTTCTTGCCAATCTTCTTGGATGGCAGGTTGTAGCCGATGGTGACTGGGGTCTCCATCTTCTCCAGCTGGAGGAGGTTGACCACCTGGTAGGTCTTCTCGGCAGGTATATGGTCGATTACGGTACCGTTCTCGATAGCCGCAACCACTAATTGGCTTTTATTATTTCCCATTGAATTTTTAATTCTTAATTATTCAATAATAGTTTTGTCGTTCTTGATGTCATCGAGCGTGATGCCGAGGCAGTGGCAGAAGATGGCCTCGCGAGCATAGAGACCGTTTTGCGCCTGCTGGATATAGTAAGCGTGTGGGGCGTCGTCCACATCGTATGCGATCTCGTTGACACGTGGCAGAGGGTGCATGATCTTCATGTTGTCCTTCGCCTTGGCGAGCATCTCACGCTTCAGGATATACACGTTCTTCACTCGCTCATACTCCATGAGGTCGCTGAAGCGCTCCTTCTGCACACGGGTCATATAGAGGATGTCGGCACCGGCGATGACATCCTCGTTGAAGTCCTCGTGCTCCACATACTTGATGCCATGCTTCTGGCAGTAGAGCTTGTACTCCTGTGGCATGGCGAGCTCCTTAGGTGCGATAAAGTGGAATGTTGGGTTGAAGTGGCGCATGGCAGTGATAAGTGAGTGAACGGTGCGGCCATACTTGAGGTCACCCACGAGATAGATGTTCAAGTTCTCCAGGGTGCCCTGGGTCTTGTAGATGGAATAGAGGTCGAGGAGGCATTGCGATGGGTGCATGTGGGCTCCGTCGCCTGCGTTGACGATAGGCACTGGAGCCACCTCGCTGGCATACTGTGCTGCACCCTCGATGAAGTGGCGCATGGCGATGACATCAGCATAGTTGCTCACCATGAGGATGGTGTCCTTGAGGGTCTCTCCCTTGGTGGTGCTGGATGTCTTCGCGTCAGAGAAGCCGATGACACGGGCACCGAGGCGGTTGGCAGCGGTTTGGAAACTAAGTTGGGTACGAGTAGAAGGCTCGAAGAAAAGGGTCGCAACGACCTTTCCCTTCAACAACTCCCTGTTAGGGTGTTTTTCGAACTCTTGCGCCATTTCGAGGAGGTACATGATTTTCTCCTTCGATAGGTCGGCAATGGTCACAAAATTATGCTTTTCCATTTGAAAATTGATTGAATGTTCTGAAATCGCCCCCAAAGTTACATATAATTTTCGATTTATGTGCGATATTTCGAAACTTTTATGTAATTTTGCACAAAATATTAGAGAATCTTAAGATGAGAAAACGTTTTATACATACTTTGTGGGCCATTCTCGCCGCCTGCGTGGCAGGTGTGGCGGTAGCCTTCTTCGCCATCTGGTTTGGCCTGATAGGCTACATGCCCGACATCGAGGACTTACAGAACCCGATCAACCGATTCGCCACCCAGGTGTACTCCGCCGACGGGAAGGTGCTCGGTACGTGGAACCTGAACAAGGAGAACCGCATCGTGATACCTTACAAGAAGATGTCACCTTATTTAATAAAGGCACTCGTCGCCACCGAGGACGAGCGATTCTACGAGCACTCCGGCATCGACTTCCGTGCCCTGGGCCGTGCCATCATCAAGCGTGGCATCCTGGGACAGGCGCATGCGGGCGGTGGCTCTACCATCACCCAGCAGCTAGCCAAGCAGCTCTATTCGGGCAAGGCTGAGAACACGATGGAGCGACTCTTCCAGAAACCGATAGAGTGGGTCATCGCCATCAAGCTGGAGCGATACTACACCAAGGAGGAAATCCTCGCACTCTATCTCAACTACTTCGACTTCCTGCACAATGCCGTGGGCATCAAGACGGCTGCCAACACCTACTTCAACAAGGAGCCTAAGGACCTCACGCTCTGTGAGGCTGCCACGCTCATCGGCCTCTGCAAGAACCCGTCGCTCTTCAACCCAGTGCGCTATCCCGACCGTGCGCGCGACCGCCGCAACGTGGTGCTCTCGCAGATGGTGAAGGCGGGTTACCTAGACAGGTACGACTACGAGCAGTACGCCGCCGAGCCACTGACGCTCAACTTCCATCGCACCGACCACAAGGACGGCTCCGCCACCTACCTGCGTGAGTTCTTGCGCCAGTACATGATGGCGAAGCGCCCAGAGCGCAACGACTATCCGTCATGGAACAAGGTGCAGTATGTGGCAGATTCCATCGCCTGGGACACCGACCCACTCTATGGCTGGTGCAACAAGAACTTCAAGAAGGACGGCTCGCCATACAATGTGTATAGCGATGGCCTGAAGGTCTTCACTACCATCGACAGCCACATGCAGCAGTATGCCGAGGAGGCTGTCTACCAGCACGTGGCCCGCTTCCTGCAGCCAGCCTTCAGCCGTGAGGTGGCACGCAAGCCGAGCGCCCCATACAGCGACAAGCTGACCCCTAGCCAGATACGCAGCATCCTGAACCGCAGCATCACCCAGAGCGAGCGCTATCGCCAGATGAAGGCGGAGGGTGCCACGCCGGATGAAATCAAGACGGCATTCCGCACGAAGATACCGATGACCGTCTTCACTTACCACGGCGACATCGACACGATGATGACACCGCTCGACTCGATACGCTACTACAAGACCTTCTTGCGCAGTGGCTTCATGAGCATGGACCCTAAGACGGGAGCCGTGAAGGCATACGTGGGTGGACTCGACTATACGCACTTCATGTACGACATGGTGAGCTTGGGACGCAGACAGGTGGGTTCCACCATCAAGCCATTCCTCTACAGTCTGGCAATGGAAAACGGATTCTCGCCATGCGACCTGGCCCCTAACCGCCAGCAGACCTACATCGTTGCCGGTCAGCGCTGGACACCACGCAACGCCAACCATGCCCACTATGGGCAGATGGTGCCGCTGAAGTGGGGACTGGCGCAGAGTAACAACTGGATAAGTGCCTACCTGATGAGCAAGCTGAACCCACAGCAGTTCGTTCAGCTCTTGCACGACTATGGCATCAACAACCCAGATATCCATGCCTCCATGAGCCTCTGTCTCGGACCGTGCGAGGTGAGCGTCAGCGAGATGGTGAGTGCCTACACGGCGTTTGCCAACCACGGCATCCGCACGGCACCGATGTTCGTGAGCCGCATCGAGGACAATGAGGGCAATACCATCGCCACCTTCCAGCCACGCATGAACGAGGTGATAAGCGGCGACAACGCCATGAAGATGCTCACCATGCTGATGGGCGTGGTGGACAACGGAACCGCGGGCCGACTGCGCTATGTCTACAAGCTGGAGGGACAGATAGGAGCCAAGACTGGAACCACCAACAACAATAGCGACGGATGGTTTATCGGCTTCACCCCACAGCTCGTGAGCGGTTGCTGGGTAGGCGGCGAAGACCGTGACATCCACTTCGACTCGATGAGCATGGGACAGGGAGCTACTATGGCACTGCCTATCTGGGCCATCTTCATGAAGAAAGTGTATGCCGACCCGTCCCTGGGCATCAGCCCAGACGTGAAGTTTGACTTGCCTGCCGATTACAACCCATGCTATCATGTAAATGACGGCGAGGATGACTTCGATAAGGTGGATGGCATCGATGAAGTTTTCGAATAACGTTTAAATAGTGCAAAAAACACAGGCATTATTCGTTTATGTCTGTGATTTTTTGTATTTTTGCAAAGTTTTAGAAGAAATAATAAAAAAACATTATAATGAACGTTTCATATAAATGGCTTAAAGAATACGTCGATTTCGACTTGACACCTCAGGAAACTGCGGACGCGCTGACCTCTTGTGGTCTCGAAGTTGACGCTTTGGAAGAAGTACAGTCTATCAAGGGTGGACTGAAAGATCTATATGTAGGTAAGGTTTTGACATGTGAGATGCATCCTAACAGCGATCACCTCCATGTGACAACCGTCGACTTGGGCAAGGGTGAGCCACAGCAGATTGTGTGTGGCGCTCCAAATGTGGCAGCAGGACAGAAAGTTATCGTTGCCGACCTGGGCTGCGTGCTCTACGACGGCGACCAGAGCTTTACCATCAAGAAGAGCAAACTTCGTGGAGTGGAGAGCTACGGCATGATTTGCGCCGAGGATGAAATCGGTGTGGGTACTGACCACGCTGGTATCATCGTCCTCCCAGAGGATGCCCCTGTAGGTCAGCCTGCTGCCGAGTACTACCACCTGGAGAGCGACTGGCTCATCGAGATTGATATCACCGCCAACCGTGCCGATGCGCTCGGACACTATGGCGTGGCTCGCGACCTCTATGCCTGGTTGAAGCAGAATGGCTACAAGACCAGCTTGCATCGCCCATCTTGCGATGAGTTTAAGGTAGACAACGAGGACTTGCCTATCGAGGTGGAGATTCAGAACCACGAGGCTTGCAAGCGCTACGCTTGCGTCAGCATCACCGACTGTGAGGTGAAGGAGAGCCCTAAGTGGCTACAGGACAAGCTTAACATCATTGGCTTGCGCCCAATCAACAATATCGTGGACATCACCAACTATATCATGATGGCATACGGACAGCCTTTGCACTGCTTCGATGCTGATATGGTGACAGGCCATAAGATTGTGGTTCGTACCCAGCCAGAGGGCACCAAGTTCATCACCCTCGATGGTGAGGAGCACACTCTCGGTGAGCACGACCTGAGCATCTGCAATGCCGAGGAGCCTATGTGTATCGCCGGTATCTTTGGTGGCAAGGGCTCCGGTACCTACGAGACTACCAAGAACGTAGTTTTGGAGAGTGCCTACTTCCACCCAACATGGATTCGCAAGAGTGCTCGTCGCCATGGCTTGAGCACAGATGCCAGCTATCGCTTTGAGCGTGGCGTCGACCCTAATGGTCAGATTTATGCCCTCAAGCAGGCTGCCATCCTCTGCAAGCAGTTGGCTGGTGGCAAGATTAGCATGCAGATCAAGGATGTATACCCAGAGCCAATCCAGGATTTCCCTGTTCGCTTGAACTATGAGTATGCTCATCGCCTCATCGGTAAGGTGATTGGTGCTGAGACCATCAAGAATATCGCCACATCCCTCGAAATGAAGATTGAGAAGGAAGACGCAGAGGGGCTCGATCTCCTCGTTCCTCCATACCGTGTGGATGTACAGCGTCCTTGCGATGTGGTGGAGGACATCCTCCGTATCTATGGTTACAACAATGTGGAGATTCCTACCCAGCTCAAGAGTTCATTGACCGTACAGGGCGATGAGGACAAGGCTTATCATACACAGAACATCGTGGCAGAGCAGTTGGTAGGTGAGGGCTTCATGGAAATCCTCAACAACTCACTCACCAAGGCTAGCTATTATACTGACTTCGACCTCAACAAGTATCCTAACGAGAATACTGTGAAGGTGATGAACCCATTGAGTGCAGACCTCGGTGTCATGCGCCAGACCATGCTCTTCGGCGGATTGGAGAGTGTATCTCGCAACATCAACCACAAGAGCCAGAACCTGAAATTCTTCGAGGTGGGTAACACCTATATATATAATAAGGAGAAGTGGACTGCCGAGAGCCCTATCAAGGCTTACAACCAGGAGGCTCACGTATCTCTCTTCATCACAGGTAAGCGTGTGGAGGGCAACTGGGCTCACGCAGACGAGCAGAGCAGCATCTATGAGTTGAAAGCAGTAGTGGAGAATATCCTCCGTCGTGTAGGTATGCCAGCTAACAATATCGTTGTGAAGCACAGCGACAACAATATCTTCTCTAAGGCTGTGGCTTATGAAACTCGCCCAGGCAAGGTCTTGGTTGAGTTGGGAATCCTAAGCCATCAGCTGAAGAAGGCATTCGGCATCGACCAGGATGTATTCTATGCCGATGTACACTGGGACAACTTGATGAAGGCTGTGAAGAAGGTGAATCTCACCTACACCGACATCAGCAAGTATCCATCTGTGAGCCGTGACTTGGCACTCTTGGTAGACAAAAACGTAGAGTTTGCACAGATTGAGCAGATTGCCCGCCAGATAGAGAAGAAGCTCCTCAAGAGCGTGGTACTCTTTGATGTATACGAGGGCAAGAACCTGCCAGCAGGAAAGAAGAGCTATGCCGTTAACTTCATCCTCCAGGATGAGGAGAAGACATTGAATGATAAGCAGATAGATGCTGTCATGAAGAAGCTCATCGCCAACCTGACAGGCAAGTTGAATGCAGAGTTGAGATAATAATAGTAACACAAAACGATAAACATTTTTAAATTTTATTCCAATGGGAAGAGCATTTGAATATCGTAAGGCTACAAAGCTGAAAAGATGGGGCCACATGGCCAAGACATTTACTAAGTTGGGTAAGCAGATTGCTATCGCAGTGAAGGCAGGCGGCCCAGAGCCAGAGAACAACCCAACCTTGCGTGCTATCATCGCTAACTGTAAGCGTGAGAACATGCCTAAGGATAACATCGCCCGTGCCATCAAGAACGCAATGGGTAAGGATACAAGCGACTATAAGGAGGTGACTTACGAGGGATATGGTCCTCACGGAGTTGCTGTGTTCGTTGATACATTGACAGATAACACAACTCGTACCGTAGCTGACGTTCGCAGCGTATTCAATAAGTTCAGCGGCAACCTCGGTACCACTGGTTCCTTGTCTTTCCTCTTCGATCACAAGGCTGTGTTCACATTCAAGAAGAAGGAGGGCTTGGATATGGATGAGTTGATTCTCGACTTGATTGACTACGGTGTGGAGGATGAGTACGACGAGGATGAGGAGACCAACGAGGTTACTATCTATGGCGCTCCAACAAGTTTCGGTGAGATTCAGAAGCACTTGGAGGCTGAGGGTTTTGAGGTAACTGGCGCTGAGTTCACCTATATCCCTAACGATTTGAAAGATGTCACTGCAGAGGAACGAGAGACCATCGACAAGATGGTGGAGAAGTTGGAGGAGTTTGACGATGTTCAGACAGTCTACACCAACATGAAGCCAGAAGTTCCTGCAGATGCAGAATAAATATATTATGCAGAAAAATACCTTATGGTTATAAGGTATAAATCAGTTTTGGGGGAGTTTTCTTGTGAAAGAGAACTTCTCCTTTTTTATTAATCTTTAAAATAAGGTGTATCATTATGATTAGTTCGAACAATGAAAATAAGGATAAGTTGACTAAGGTAACTTATCAGACACATGGTACTTGCAGCAAGTACATCTGTATCAGCATCGACGAGAATGGTAGAGTGCAGGATGCACAGTTTATTGGTGGTTGCGATGGCAACACCAAGGGCGTATGTGCCTTGATACGCGGTATGAAGGCAAAGGAGGTTATCGCCAGATTGAAGGGCATCACTTGTGGCAATAAGCCAACAAGCTGCCCTGACCAATTGGCGACAGCCCTCCAGGAAATGGGATACTAACTCCTAACTTAATATTTAAAGCTGTCGTCCAGGAGGACTTCCTTTGGATTCTTCGCCGAATGATAGATGAATCGGAAGGTGAAATGGTCCTCCTTGTACTTCTTCAAGCCGGGATTGTTGTCAAGGGCTTCCTTCTGAATCTTATGCAACTTATCCTTGTTAGCATTGATGGCCTCCTTGTTGTCTGCCTTGTTGCGCAGCGTCATGTAGTAGCTATACACCTTGGTGGCCTTGTCGAAAGAAGCACTGTCTGTACGGCTATCGTTGACATATGGGGTAGGGCAATATTTCTCGGTATATTCCTTGGCCTCGCGAGCGGCCCTGTCTTCCAGACTTTCGGTGCAAGAAGTGACCATAGCCGCCAAAAATGTGATATAAATCAACTTTTTCATCATTTTTTTTCCTCTTTTTTCCAAAAAAAACTATTATTTCCTGTATTTTTGTGCAAAGATACAAAAAAAATAAGTATCTTTGCAAACTAAAGAGAGAAATATTTTATGGAGAATATAAATAAGATAAGAAATTTCTGCATTATTGCACATATCGACCATGGTAAAAGTACCTTGGCAGACAGACTTCTAGAGAAGACACAGACCATCAAGATAACTGAGGGTCAGATGCTTGATGACATGGACTTGGAACGTGAGCGTGGCATCACCATCAAGAGTCATGCCATCCAGATGGAGTATAAGGCGAAGGATGGGGATACCTATATACTCAACCTCATTGATACTCCGGGACATGTTGACTTCTCTTATGAGGTTTCCCGTTCCATTGCAGCCTGCGAGGGAGCGCTCTTGGTCGTGGATGCCACACAAGGTGTACAGGCGCAGACCATTTCCAATCTTTATATGGCTATCGAGCATGACCTGGAAATTATCCCTGTCATCAACAAGATAGACATGCCTTCGGCTATGCCAGACGAGGTGGAAGATGAAATCGTAGACCTCATCGGATGCAAGCACGAGGACATTCTTCGTGCTTCCGGCAAGACAGGTGAGGGCGTGGAGGACATCCTGGAGGCTGTGGTCAACAAGATTCCAGCTCCGGAGGGAGATGACAAGGCCCCTTTGCAGGCATTGATTTTCGACTCTGTGTTCAACTCTTTCCGAGGCATCATCGCTTATTTCAAGATAGAGAACGGTGTCATTCGCAAGGGCGACAAGGTGAAGTTCTTTAATACAGGTATGGAGTATGATGCCGATGAAATCGGTGTGCTCAAGATGGACATGATTCCTCGCAACGAACTGGGAACAGGAGAGGTAGGCTACATCATCTCGGGCATCAAGAACGCCACGGAGGTGAAGGTGGGTGATACCATCACGCACGTAGCTCGACCATGTGAAAAGGCTATAGCAGGATTCCAGGAAGTGAAGCCTATGGTCTTCGCCGGCGTTTATCCTATTGACCCTAGCGACTACGAAAACCTTCGAGCATCGCTCGAAAAGCTCCAACTCAATGATGCCTCCCTGACTTTCTCGCCAGAGAGTTCG
This sequence comes from Lachnospiraceae bacterium, assembly GCA_963604545.1. GTDB lineage: Bacteria > Bacteroidota > Bacteroidia > Bacteroidales > Bacteroidaceae > Prevotella. The sequence goes on from CAVCRI010000017.1 coordinate 12,377, forward strand.
GTGGCATTGGGTTTCGGTTTCCGTTGCGGATTCCTGGGATTGCTCCACATGGAGATTGTGCAGGAAAGACTAGACCGTGAGTTCAACATGGATGTCATCACCACTGTGCCTAACGTGTCTTACATGGTTTACGACAAGCAGGGCGGGGTGAAAGAGGTTCACAATCCTTCAGGACTGCCAGACCCAACGATGATAGACCATATCGAGGAGCCATATATCCGTGCCACCATCATCACTGCCACCGATTATATCGGACCTATCATGAAACTCTGTCTTGACAAGCGTGGCGAGCTCATCAATCAGGAGTATGTGAGTGGCAATCGTGTGGAGTTGCACTTCATGTTGCCATTGGGTGAGATTGTCATCGACTTCTATGATAAGCTGAAGAGTATTTCCAAGGGATATGCCTCTTTCGATTACCATATCGACTCGTTCCGCCATTCCGACTTGGTGAAGCTCGACATTCTCTTGAACGGTGAGCCTGTGGATGCGCTGAGCACCTTGACCCATCGTGACAATGCCGTAACCTTCGGCCGTCGCATGTGCGAGAAGTTGAAGGACTTGATACCACGCCAGCAATTCGACATAGCCATTCAGGCAGCCATCGGTGCCAAGATTGTAGCGCGTGAGACCGTAAAGCAGGTGCGTAAGGATGTTACCGCCAAGTGTTATGGTGGTGACGTGAGCCGTAAGCGCAAGCTGCTGGAGAAACAGAAGAAGGGTAAGAAGCGCATGAAGCAGATAGGCAATGTGGAGGTTCCACAGAAGGCGTTCCTTGCCGTATTGAAACTAGATTAATAAGTAGAAGACTTGAAATAGGGAGGAAATGCAATATGAGTGATTTTAAAGTTATAACTCCAAAGCGTGACATAGCCAGAGAGCTTGCTCGCAAGTATAGCACGATGACTCATGATGAGCTGGATGTGCTGGAAAGTATCCTGGAACCCATCAAGTATGGCAAGGGAGAGAAGATCTTGGTAGAAGGAGAGGTTTGCAAGAACATCTCTTATATCGAGAAGGGATTGGTGCGCCAGTTTTATGAGAAGAATGGCAAGGAGGTTACCGAGCACCTGGGAGTAGACCACACTATCTTCATGTGCATAGAAAGCCTCTTCAAGGAGGAACCTTCCCGTCTTCAAGTGGAGGCGTTGGAGCCTACGTTGGTATATGCCTTGCCTAAGGCGAAGCTGGAGGCTGCCGCCATCCGCAATGTCAACATACAGATGCTCTATCGTAAGATATTGGAGGAGAGTTTGATTCAGTCGCAGGTGCATGCCGACTTGATGCGATTCGAGACTGCTCCCAATAAGTATAAGCGCCTGTGCGAGTTGAATCCTCAAGTCGTGCTTCGTTCGCCATTGACTTATATCGCCAGCTATCTGCAAATGACACCGGAGACTTTGTCACGCATTCGATCGAATACACTGTTATAAGGTTGATGACTCTATATAATAATATAATGTACGCGCGTACATTATATTATATGTAAGATAAAGCATATATATATATTTAATAAGAAAAGCCTGTTGCAAAATGACTAGCAACAGGCTTTTTCCCTTTTTCTTTCTCTTTATCTTTTCTTTTTTATCTTTTCTCTTTTTCCTCGAAAGACTTTTATTCCGCCGTGTAGAGGAATCGCTTGATACTCTTCTTTGGTGTCTTCTCAAATTCCTCGTCATGGATGCGGATTTCTGAAACCTTGCTGTAGGCTGGAACCATTGCGTTGAGCTCTTGGCGATTCTGCTCCATGATGTCTTCCAGTTCCTTGCGACCCAGGTTGAGAGTCTGAGCTTCATCGAAGTCTGGATGCACGAGACCGATAAGTTTGTCACCCTTCTGTACCACTACGCTCTCATTGACGAGTGCAAGCGAGTTGAGCTTATCCTCAATTTCCTCTGGATAGATGTTCTGGCCATTGGCACCGAGGAGCATGTTCTTGCTACGACCCTTGATGAAGACATTGCCGTCACCATCCATCGTTCCGAGGTCGCCCGTATGATACCATCCGTTCTCGTCGACGGTAGCCTTTGTGGCCTCCTCGTTCTTATAGTAGCCCAGCATCACGTTAGGACCCTTCGCTAGAATCTCGCCCGGCACATTCTCTGGGTCTGGGCTGTCGATGCGTACCATCATGTGGAGCGCAGCCTTGCCACAAGAGCCTGGCACGAAGTGCTTGTAGTCTTCGTAGCAGATGATAGGTGCACACTCTGTGGCACCATATCCCACAGTGTACTTGAATCCTACGCTGTGCAGGAAGTTCTCCACCTCCTGGTTGAAGGCGGCACCACCGATGATGACCTCATAGAAGTTGCCACCGAAGGCGTTGCTTACCTGCTCACAAATCTTCTCCTTCACCTTCTTGCTAATCACTGGCATGTGGAGGAGCATACGCATGCGGTTGTTCTGAATCTTAGGGAACACACGCTTGCGGATAATCTTCTCGATAACCAGTGGCACGGCGATGATGACGGCTGGCTTGATGCGCCCGAACGCTTCGGCGATGATGGCTGGGCTAGGGATGCGGGTGAGGTAGTATACGTGGCAGCCCTTGATGAACTCGAAGATAAACTCGAAAGCCATGCCATACATGTGGGCCATCGGCAGGATGCTGATGACAGGGTCGCCAGCCTTCATTTGCTTGCCCAATACATTCTCTGCAAAGTCGGCGTTGCCCCAAAGGGCACGATAAGGTATCATCACACCCTTGGAGAAACCTGTGGTTCCACTGGTGTAGTTGATCATCGCCAACTCGTCTGGGTTTTGCTCGATATAGTAGTTGACATGCTCCTTGCGGAAATACTTAGGATATTTCACGCCAAACATCTCGTTGAGGTGCTCGCGGGCGTAGGTCAACTTATCAGTGCGTGATACTACGAGCGAATAGTCAGGAATGTAGATGATACCCTCCAGTCCTGGCATCTTGGTGGCGTCAATCTGGGTAGCCACCACATCGCCTACAAAAAGCAACTTGGCATCGCTATGGTTCACAATGTTGTGTATCTGGTCTGGCATGAACTCATGCAAGATAGGCACAGCCACGGCACCATAGGTGAGGGTAGCCAGGAAGGCCACCGCCCAGTTAGCACTGTTGCGACCGCAGAGGGCAATCTTGTCACCCTTTACGACCCCAGAATTCTCGAACATGATGTGCAACTTCTCGATTTTTCGAGCCACGTCATGATACTGCAAGGTAGCTCCCTTGTAGTCGGTGAGGGCATCCATGTCCCAATGGTCGATGATGCTCTTCTGTATAAGTGCATTAAAACTTGGTATCTCCATATTATATTGCATTCTGGTATAAGTATCTCTTGATTGATTTCTTGGCAGTCTTCTCAAACTCATGGTCGTGCAACTGGATGCGTGACACTTGGGCGAAGGAAGGTATCAGCGTGTTGAGTTCCTTGCGGTTCTGCTCCATGATGTTCTTGAGGTCTTCGTCGGTGAATCCCAGGGTGTTGGCCTCTTCCATGTCGGGATGCACCAATGCCACGAGCTTATCGTCTTTTTGCAGGATGATGCTCTCGTTGACCATCGCCATGGAGTTGAGCTTGTCCTCAATTTCCTCTGGATAGATGTTCTGTCCGTTAGGGCCCAGGAGCATGTTCTTGCTGCGTCCCCTCACGAAGAAGTGACCGTCGGCACTCATCGTTGCCAAGTCGCCCGTGTGGAACCATCCGTCCTGGTCGATGACGGCTTCGGTCGCCTTCTCGTTCTTGTAGTATCCCTTCATCGTGTTGATGCCACGGCAAACCAGTTCGCCCGGTATGTTCTCTGGGTCATCGCTGAGCACCTTCACCTCCATGTGCTTCACTGCCACTCCACAACTGCTAGCCAGGTATTCGTCTTGGTTGGCGAAGGTGATGAACGGAGCCGTCTCTGTGGTTCCGTATGCCATGGCGATAGGGAAGCCTATGCTGGTGAAGAAACTCTCGATTTCTCTATTGAGAGGTGCGCCGCCCACGACGACCTCATAAGCATTGCCGCCAAACTCTCGGAGTACAAATTCCTTGATTTTCTCCTTGATGCGCTTGTTGATTACTGGCATGTTCATCAGCAAGCGGGCACGATTGGTCTGCACGTGTGGGAAAATCTTCTTTCTCACAATCTTCTCCACCACTAGCGGTACGGCGAAGATAATGTCTGGCTTGATCTCCGTGAAGGCTTGCGCTATAAGCGTAGGACTTGGCAGCCTGGTGAGGAAGTAGATGTGGTTTCCCTGCACCATGTTGAATATCAAGTCTGCCATCAGGCCGTACATGTGTGCCATAGGGAGTGATACCAAGATATTGCAGTTCTTGCCAATCTTTGGGGCGATGCTACTCAGCATGTAGTCAAGGTTACCCCAAAGTGCACGGTAGGGGAGCATCACGCCTTTAGAGAAGCCTGTCGTTCCGCTAGTATAGTTGATCATCGCCAACTCCTCCGGTGTGTCTACGTGGTAGTGGACATGTTCGGCACGGAAGTACTTAGGATAGCGATGGCCAAAGATCTCGTTGAGATGCTCGCGCGCATACGTTAGTTTCTCCGTGCGCGAGATGACGAGTGAGTTGTCTGGAAGATAGATGATGCCTTCGAGTGAGGGCATCTCATCGGGTGTTATCTCTGTAGCTACCACATCTCCGACAAACAGGAGTTTGCTCTCGCTATGGTTCACGATGTTGTGAATCTGCTCAGGCTTAAATTCGTTCTGTATAGGTACGACGATAGCGCCGTAGGTAATGATGGCCAGGAAGGCTACTGCCCACTGGCTGCTATTCCTACCGCAGACGGCTATCTTGTCGCCCTTCTTCACGTCGCTGTTCTCAAACAGGATGTGGAGCTTCTCAATCTTTCTGGCAACATCGTGATACTGGAGTGTGCTGCCCTTGTAGTCTGTCAGCGCATCGAGGTTCCAGTTTTTGATGATGCTTTGCTCAATATACGAGTTAAAACTTGGTATTGAATTCATTGCACAGTTTTCAAAATTTTGTGCAAAGATACAGTAAATTCTGCACACTACAAAATAAAATGTGCACTATTTTACGAAACTGGTTAAAATAATTTAGTTTTTGTCCCAATATACCACCAAATAGGGTATATTGGGATAAAATATGGATTACATGATTCATCGGATGATGCATCCGATGAATGTCAATCTTTCTTATTCGTATCTCATGGACTTCGCTGGATGGATGTGCGAGATGAGATAGCTTGGTGCCAAGAGCATAAAGATGCTGATGAACAAAGTCGCCACATTCAGGGTCACGATGAATAGCCAGTTGAACTCCACAGGAACCGTGCTCACATAGTAGGTCTGTGCGTCGAGCTTCACTAGTCCTGTGCATCGTTGGATAGCAAGGATGCCTAGGCCAATGATGTTGCCGAGTACCATTCCCTTGCCGATGATGAAAACGGCAAACCAGAGGAAGGTGTGGCGGATGGTCTTGTTGCGTGCACCCAAAGCCTTCATCACGCCTATCATTGATGTACGTTCCAGGATGATGATGAGCAGTCCGCTTATCATCGTTACTCCTGCCACAACAATCATCAGTCCGAGAATGATCCATACGTTGAGGTCCATGAGGCTGAGCCATTGGAATATCTGTGGATTCAAGTCCTTGATGGTGGCACTGCTGTAGGTCTCTCCATAATGGTCTACGGTGCGATTCACCTTGTTGATTATATAGTCTTCCGTCTCGCCCAGTTTGTTGAAGTCGCTTACGGTGAGTTCGGAACCGCTGGCTTGGTCTTCAGCCCAACCATTCAGTTTGATGGTGGAGTAGAGGTCTGTGTAGACCATGACTTCGTCATATTTCTTCAGGTTGGTCTCGTAGATGCCCTTAATGGTAAAGCGGCGCATGCGTACACCATTGTTGTCGATGAAGTAAGCAAAGACACGTTCCCCACACTTCAGCTTCAATTTGTCTGCCATTAGCTTGGAGATGAGTATTTGGTTGTGGCTCGCCTTGTCGTCAAACTTTGGTATGCTTCCCTGCACCATGTTCTGGTGGATGAAGGTGGAGTCGAACTCAGGTCCTACGCCCTTGAAAGCTACCCCCAGGAAGTCGTTGTCGGTTTTGAGGATGCCTTCCTTCATGGCGAACCGTTGCACGTGCTTCACGCCAGGAATCTTCTTTAGCACCGTCATCATCGAGTCGTCCATCACCACAGGATACTGATTCTGTTGTTGCAGTGTCATGAAGTCTGCCACCTGGATATGGCTACCGAATCCAATGACTTTGTCTCGTATGGTATGCTTGAAGCCAAGCACCACGCATACCGACATAATCATGATGGCAAGCCCGATGGCTACGCCCGCCGTGGCTATATGAATAGCAGGGCGAGAAACTTTACGTTTGTCGCCCTGGTCGCTATACAATCTCTTTGCTATAAATAGAGGAAAATTCATTTACTTATAGAGTTTAAAGTCCTTCGTCCTCCACACGTCCTGGATAAGCCTCCAATGCCTTGGCAAGTACAATCAAGGCACGCTCCAAGTCGTGCTTCTTCAATACGTATGCCAT
>CAVCRI010000017.1:18889-30004 GCA_963604545.1 Lachnospiraceae bacterium
TCGCTATACAGTCTCTTTGCTATAAATAGAGGAAAATTCATTAGAATTAAGAATTAAGAATTAAGAATTAATAATTAAGACGTTAGTGGGCGTAAGCCTCATTCTTAATTATTAATTCTTAATTATTCATTAATATATTAAAGTCCATCTTCCTCCACACGCCCTGGATATGCCTCCAGTGCCTTGGCGAGTACCACGAGCGCACGCTCTAGGTCGTGCTTTTTCAGCACGTATGCCACACGTACCTGGTTGTGTCCTGCGCCAGGGGTGGTGTAGAAACCAGAGGCAGGGGCCATCATCACGGTCTCGCCCTCGTAGTTGAATTCCTCCAAGCACCAACGGCAGAACTTGTCAGAGTCGTCGATTGGCAACTTGGCTACGGTATAGAAGGCTCCCATAGGGATAGGAGAGTAGACACCAGGAATGCGGTTGAGTCCATCTATCAAGCACTTGCGGCGCTCCACATACTCATCGTACACATCACGATAGTATTCCTCTGGGGCATCGAGTGAAGCCTCTGCCACAATCTGACCAATCAATGGAGGGGAGAGACGAGCCTGGCAGAACTTCATCACAGCCTTGCGAACCTCTGGGTTCTTGGTGATGAGGGCACCCACACGGATGCCGCACTCACTGTATCGCTTGGAAACAGAGTCGATAAGGATGGTGTTCTGCTCAATGCCTTCCAAGTGCATCGCACTGATGTAAGGGCTGCCAGTGTAGATGTACTCACGGTAAACCTCGTCGGAGAAGAGGTAGAGGTCGTACTTCTTCACCAAGTCACGTATCTGGTTCATCTCGCGGCGGGTATAGAGGTAGCCGGTAGGGTTGTTTGGGTTGCAGATCAAGATGGCACGGGTGCGGTCGTTGATGAGTTCCTCAAACTTCTCAACCTTAGGCAGGGAGAAACCTTCCTCGATGGTGGTGGCGATAGTACGAATCTTGGCACCCGCAGAGATGGCGAACGCCATATAGTTAGCGTAAGCAGGCTCTGGCACGATAATCTCGTCGCCAGGGTTGAGACAGCTCATGAAAGAGAAGAGCACGGCCTCAGAGCCTCCCGATGTGATGATGATGTCATCGGCAGTTACGTTGATGTTATATTTCTTGTAATAATCTACAAGCTTCTCGCGATAGCTGAGATAGCCTTGGCTTGGAGAATACTCCAAGATGGTGCGGTCGATGTACTTCAGCGCATCGAGACCACATTGGGGAGTTGGCAGGTCTGGCTGACCGATGTTGAGGTGATAGACCTTCACTCCACGTTTCTTTGCTGCGGCAGCCAACGGAGCCAACTTTCTGATAGGTGACTCAGGCATTTCGAGGCCGCGTACTGAAATTTCAGGCATCTTATTTAATGTATTTCTTTCTATTAATTATCCGTATTGATTGTTCGAGTAATCATGTCTAATTATCCGAGATCGGGAAGGTAACTGGGTAGTTAAAGAGCATACTCTCCCCGCTAATCGCTTGCAAAGATAAGCAATTTAACTGAAAAAGGAGAAGAACTTTGGGTTAAATTTTATTTTTTGATAAAAAACTCTCGATTCTGTTGCTCTTCTCCTTTCTTTTTTATAACTTTGCATCTCGAATCAATAAAAATATAAAGGTAACAAAGTAAAATTATGAGAAGTAGAACAGGTACATGGTTTACCACAAAGGTTAAATATCAGAAGACTCAGGAAGATGGTTCTGAGAAGGTTGTTTCAGAGACTTACGTTGTTGATGCGTTGAGCTTTACCGAGGCGGAGAGCACTATCATCGACGAGATGGCTGTTTACGTGAGCGGCGAGTTCAAGGTGAGTGGCATCTCTAAGTCTAACTTCGGCGAGATATTCTTCAGCGATGTGGACGATGACGACAAGTGGTTCAAGGCTAAGTTGCAGTTCATCACCATCGATGAGAAGACAGAGAAGGAGAAGCGCAGCAATGTCATCTACTTGGTTCAGGCGAAGTCTTTGGCTCGTGCCCTCCGTTACATCGACGAGGTGATGGGCAAGACCATGATCGATTATGATGTGGTGGGACTCAACGATACCCCAATCATGGATGTATTCGAGCACAACGCTTCCGACGACAAGAAGGAAGAGAAGAACGATGTGCCAGAATATGAGCAGCAGGACGCAGAACAGAAGCCTGCCGAGTAAAAGAGTATAGTTTTTATTATTTTTGTTTTATTATGGACTATGATGTAAAAGGAAATCTTCGTGAAGTGTTGGGTAACTTGCCTGCTGGGGTTCGCCTTGTAGCCATCAGCAAGTTTCATCCTAACGAGTATATAGAGGAGGCGTATGCCGAGGGGCAGCGTCTCTTCGGCGAAAGCCATGAGCAGGAACTCGCCAAGAAGGTGGAGTCCTTGCCTAAGGATATAGAGTGGCATTTTATCGGTCATCTCCAGACCAACAAGGTGAAGTATATCGCTCCTTACATCTCCATGATTGAGTCGGTTGACAGCTTGAAGCTCCTTAAGGAAATCAATAAGCAGGCTGTCAAGCATGACCGAGTGGTAAAAGTGCTTCTGGAGCTTCATATAGCCGAGGAGGACACGAAATCGGGCTTGTCGCTAGCTGCTTGCCGTGATCTCTTGGAGGCAGGAGAATGGCGGGAAATGAAGCACGTTCAGATATGTGGCTTGATGATGATGGCGTCGAATACTGACAATCAGGAACAGATAGCCCATGAGTTTGATGCAGCCTATGATTTCTTCAAGGAGGTAAAGGCTAAGTTCTTTGCCGATGACGTCGCCTTCTGTGAGCGTAGTTGGGGCATGAGCCACGACTATCGGATAGCGGTGGAACACGGCTCTACGATGGTTCGTGTCGGCACCATTATTTTTGGTCCTAGGGTGTATTGAAAACGTATTTGTTGAAATACACATTGATATAAAAAGGAAGGGCGCATCATTTTATGCTACGCTGTAGCTGATGATGCACCCTTCCTTTTTTTTTCTTTTCCTCATTATTTTTCAACCGTACAGGTCGTTATTCTTTTAGCATGTTATTCTATTTTAGAATACGATTTTCTTGCCCTTGTCGGTAATGTAGAGATGGCCTTTTTGTGGGAAGTTTACTCTTCTGCCTTCTAGGTCGAAGTATTGCGTTGGGCGGTGATTGCCGGTCTCTTCAATGATGGCATCCTTGATGCCTGTTGCTGCCTTGAAATCCTTTAGGTAGTCAAAGGTTACCATACCGGTAGCCTCGTCTTTTTGGATATTGTAGAGTGGGCGGGTAGTCAGCGTACTCCAGTTTAGTTTTACGCTGGTTAGGCTGTCCACATCCGTACTGCATCCTAGGGATTGGTAGGCCGGAAATGGGTCGTTTACCATGCTCTGCATATACTCGACAACAGTGTATTTCTTGTTGGTGCCAGTGTTTGACTGGTTGATGACTAATCCATCGGCTGGCACTATCATAACCCTTGGTATGCCTATCACATCGTTGGGTGCATCGCCGAGGTTCACTTTGTTGTTGTCACTGTAGTCGATGCGCCATACTAGAAGACCATAACCAGGGAGTGACTGATACCAACCTTTGTTTTGGATATTTTGTAGCAAGAGGTATTCTCCCTTGGCTCTCTCTTTCAGCTTAGCTTTTGCTTGGCTACTCAGTTCACCGTTCTCCATCTCCCCAATGGTTGGCGAGTAGTTTTCGTTGACAAAGAAATTGTTGTCGTCCACATCGGCCTCTATCTTGTACGATTTAGAGTTCTCGTCGTATGGTTCAAGAGTGATTTGGGCTGCATGGTCCTTTGAAAGAGTCTCAGGGCTAACCCATCCCATCATCATCTTTTCCCATGGACTGTATGGAGTAGGGCAGTAACCAAGGTTTAGATATGATCCCATATCCATCACATCCCAGTATTCAGGGCTTTGATTGTCTTTTCCTTTATAGTTGCTGTCGTATAAGTCGGGTAGGCCCATGGCATGAGAGAACTCATGGCAGAAAGTTCCAATCCCGTTTAGGTAATACAAGCCTCCATTTACGTTTTCAGGGGTTACGTTCAACTCATTGTTGATGCCGAAACGGCAAATTTTGGTGTTGTTGTATGCCAATTGTTGATTGGTGAGCTTTTTCTTATCAAAGTCATATTGATAAAAATAATATGCTCCACACTTTGGCCAAAGGTATTCGTCGGGGTTCGGTGACCAGCTTTGCGAATAGCCGGCATAGATGATATATACCAGGTCGGCATATCCATCATTGTCATTGTCGTATTCAGAGAAGTCTACCTTGTTGGCAACCAGCCCACAGGCTTCGCTTATCATTTGGTCCTCATTGACATCGGTCTCGTCTCCTGAATCTTCACCATAGTAAGCAGACTTTTGGCTTACTGTGACGGGGCCTACCACGTCAAATTGTGGGGTGAATTGCCCGAGACTCGTTTCCTTGAAATATTCTCTTACCGATCCATAGTTGTTGTTGCCTTCTTCAGGGCGAAAAACTGTGGCATCATCTTCAGGAGACGGTTCGCCCATCTCTGCATTCAGGTAATGGTTGAACGTAGCCTTTGGGTCGGGACTCTTAAATTTCACATCTTGGAATTGTACAAGGATGACCAAGGCCTTAGGGCTGCCTGTGTGAGGAAAATAATTAGGAAAAGTCCTGCCGATGCCCGTTGCTCTGCTGTTAACGGCCGATACCTTTGCTCTCCAATCCTCCCATTCTTCTTGTGTTGCCTTCTTGTATGAGCCGTTGGCATTCTTTAGCAAGGGCGTGCCATCAAGTAAGGTATAGTAATGGAAATGTTCGTCGCCCTGGAGTGTGGCGGATACTTCTGTGCCATCAGCCAAGGTGAGTCTGGCGATGGAGCCAGAGTGAGCCTTGATGGCGAAGGCACTACAGATTCCCAAAAGGGCAAAGGAAAGGGTGATGATAAACTTTTTCATGTTAACGATGTTGTTGTAAGATGATGAGTATTTGCTAGGAATTCCTCCCATTTATTTATAGTAGTACTGTCCTTTTTTCTGTGTCTGGTGACCGAACTCAATGGCGTGATGCGGACAGTGGTGATAGCAAGTGAAGCAGGTGAGACAGTCCTTATGGTGCAGCCACTCTGGATACTCACCATGACCACCCTTGATGTCGCCTACGGGGCATACATTGGCGCAGATGCCGCACTTCACGCAGCGGTCTTTCTCCACATGGAATCGCTTGTCGGTGATGAGTACGCTCTCGAAGAATCCACCCACCACTTTAGTGAAAAACCATGGGATGGGACCTTTGACCACTCGGGTCACTCCTTCCTTGCGATTGAATATCTCCTCGCTAGCGACGGCAAGCTCTTTTGCTGCCTCTTCTTTTTTCTTTATCTCACGTACCTTTGGGTCTACATCCATGAATGGAAGCCCGATGTATGATTCTGGCATGATGAGTGAGTAGCAGGAAGCCACTCTCTTGATGCCCAAGGCCGAGAGCGATGCGTTTTGTGCGATGTTGTCGTTGAGGTTTTCGATGGTGAGGCCGATGCTGTCGCCTGCCGTGCAAACACAATAGGCGAAAGGGTGGTTGCCTTCTTGCGGCAATCCATTGGTGCTCTCTTGCGGTGTGTTGACGACCACTTTCATCTGCTTGATAAACTCCCTTACAAGGCGTGGAACTCTCCAACCATGTACGGGGAAAACGAAACCGAGCCGTTCATCCTCCTTGAGGGTAAACGGCTCGGCTATATTGTGGCTTGTATCATCGCCTCGCATGTATTGGGCGATGGATACCAAGTCTTCATGAGTAGCCGCCGCCAGTTTTGACGCCGCCCACTTGGTGTTGCCTGTTCCTGAAAAATAGAAAATCATGCTTACTTCTTCTCTGTCATCACGCCTTCGATGTAGATGCGTGACATCTCTACGTTGCCGTTGGTGCGAACGGTGATACTCTTCTTGAAATGACCAGGGAACATGCCCTTGCCATTATAGGTGACATTGATTTGCCCCTTTTGACCTGGTGCGATAGGTTGCTTGGTGTAAGAAGGAACCGTGCAACCGCAGCTAGCGATGGCTTGGTTGATGATGAGTGGCTTGTTGCCCACGTTGGTGAAGCTGAAAGTTGCCTTCTGTACTGGCGATGTCTCCTCGAAAGAGCCAAAGTCGTGTACCACCTTGTCGAACTTAATCTCTGCCTGGGCAGAGGCTGTAGCTACCATAGCCACGAGCATGGTCAATGCCAATATGATTCTTTTCATATCCATTTCCTTTCTCTTTTTCTTCTTGATATAACTTTTTATGTCTTTATATAACTCCTTTTGTGCTATTTGGATGCAAAAGTACATATAAAGTTTAGAATAGAGCTACTTTTTTACATTATTTTATATATTTCTTTAGGAATTGCCCTGTTAGGCTCTCTTTGCACGCCGCTACCTCCTCTGGAGTGCCTGCCACAACGAGGTTGCCGCCCTTGTCGCCGCCCTCTGGTCCGAGGTCGATGATATAGTCGGCACACTTGATGACATCCAGGTTGTGCTCGATGACTACCAGTGAATGCCCTCTCTCTATCAGCGCATTGAAGGCATGGAGCAGTCGCTTGATGTCGTGGAAGTGCAAGCCAGTGGTAGGCTCGTCGAAGATGAAGAGCGTAGGCTCCTGGTCTTCCTTGCCGATGAAATAGGCGAGCTTGACACGCTGGTTTTCACCGCCAGACAGACTACTGGAGTTCTGTCCCAACTTGATGTACCCCAAACCTACTTCTTGTAGCGGCAACAGGCGATTGACGATGACACGGCAGTTGTCGAAGTCGCCATCGTTGTGTTGCAGCTTCTCGTCGCTGAAGAACTCGATGGCTTCGTTTACCGTCATGTTGAGCACGTCGTTGATGTCCTTGCCCGCGTATTTCACCTCCAGGATGTCGTGCTTGAATCGCTTGCCCTTGCATGCCTCACAGGTCAAGGTGAGGTCTGCCATGAATTGCATCTCGATGGTAACGTAGCCCGCACCCTTACATTCCTCGCATCTTCCGCCCTCGGTATTGAAGGAGAAGAATGCTGGCGTGAAGCCCATCTGCTTTGCCAGTGGCTGGTTGGCGAAGAGTGAACGGATGGCATCGTATGCCTTCAGGTAGGTGGCAGGGTTGCTGCGGGTACTCTTGCCGATAGGGTTCTGATCCACAAACTCTACGTGCTTGATGGCACAGATGTCTCCCTCAAGTCCTGTGTACTCGCCTGGTGCATCGCTTACCAAGTCTAGGTGGCGGCGCATGGCAGGGAAGAGAATGCCCTTGATGAGCGAGCTCTTGCCCGAACCAGAAACACCTGTTATCACCGTAAAGATGTTGAGTGGTATCTTGACATCGATGCCACGCAGGTTGTTCATTCTGGCTCCCTTTATCTCGATGGCTCTGTTCCAAGCCCTGTGGCTGGTTGGCACCTCGATGTTCTCGTTGTGCGTGAGGTATTGGATGGTGTGGCTCTCTGGATATTTCTCCAGGAGTGCCTTTTGCAGAGCAGGGTCTTCGGTGGAATATTCTGAAGACGGACCGGCATAGACCAGTCTTCCTCCCAGTCTGCCAGCGTCAGGACCGATGTCGATGAGATAGTCGGCGGCACGCATGATTTCCTCGTCATGTTCCACTACTACCACGGTGTTGCCTAGCTCCTGCAATTCCCTGAGCACCTTGATGAGACGGTCGGTGTCACGGCTGTGCAGTCCGATGCTAGGCTCATCGAGAATGTATACGCTACCTACAAGTGATGAACCGAGGTTGGTAGTCAGGTTGATGCGTTGGCTCTCACCACCCGAAAGCGAATTGGAAAGTCGGTTCAGCGTGAGGTAACCCAAGCCTACGTCCAGGAGGAATTGCAGGCGATTGGTTATCTCGGTGAGCAGTCTTTTGGCTATTTCCTTTTCGTGGTCGCTCAACTCCAGGTTCTTAAACCAGGCACTGAGGTTGGTAATCGACATTTCCACCAGTTCGGTGATGCTCTTTCCACCTATCTTTACATAGTTGGCTTCCTTTCTCAGTCGGGTGCCATGGCAGTCAGGACAGATGGTCTTGCCACGGAATCGGCTCAGCATCACTCGGTATTGTATCTTGTATTGGTTCTCCTTGATCATTCTGAAGAACTCGTCGATGCTTACTCGCTCGTGTGGGTCATAGTTCTTGTCGCAAGGCAGTCCGTGCCATAGCCAGTCTTTCTCCTTCTGTGTCAGCTCATAGTATGGCTTGAAGATAGGAAAGTTGTAGGGTTCGGCACGGCGGATGAATTCCTTAAGCCACATGCCCATCTTCTCGCCACGCCAGCATACCACGCATCCATCGTAGAGACTCAGGGATGTGTTAGGGATGACGAGCTTCTCGTCGATGCCTATCACGCTGCCAAATCCCTCGCAGGTAGGGCAGGCACCGAGTGGGGAGTTGAAGGCAAACATATTGTCGGTAGGTTGTTCAAACTTGATGCCGTCTGCCTCGAAACGAGTGGAGAAGTCGTAGCAGATGTTGCTAGGCAGGAAGATGAGTCGGCATGCGCCATCGCCCTCGTAGAAGGCAGTCTCGGCAGAATCCATCAGTCGGCTGATGTCGTCTTTCTCGTCGCTCACCGATGCACGGTCGATGACGAGAAAAATGTCCTTTGCCTCAGCCTCACCATCGAAGTCCTCGATGCGAATGAACTCTCCTTTTACCATGATGCGTGAGTAACCTTCTTGTAGATACATCTCCAGTTGCTTGCTGAGACTGCGCCCCTCTACCACGTGGATTGGGGCTAGGATGACAAACTTGGTGCCTTTGGAGTATTGGCGTGTACAAGCCAGCACATCCTCGGTGGTGTGTCTCTTCACCTCCTGTCCGCTGATAGGCGAGTAGGTCTTGCCGATGCGGGCGTAGAGTAGGCGCAGGTATTCATAAATCTCTGTGCTGGTACCCACGGTAGAACGAGGGTTTCTGGATATTACCTTCTGCTCGATGGCGATGGCTGGCGGCAAGCCCTTGATGAAATCGCACTCAGGCTTGCTCATACGCCCTAAGAACTGGCGAGCATAGCTGGAGAGCGACTCCACGTAGCGGCGTTGACCCTCGGCATAAAGCGTGTCGAAAGCCAATGATGACTTACCCGACCCAGAGACACCCGTGATGGCAACAAACTTGCCCTGTGGTATCTTCACGTCGATATTCTTGAGGTTGTTGGCCCTCGCACCTTTTATCTCAATATATTTTTCTTTAGCCATAATTCTGTTTTTCACTTACTCATGGTGATACGGTTCACCTTTTATAATAGTACATGCGCGATAGAGTGCCTCGGTAAAGATGAGGCGCACCATCTGATGTGAGAAGGTCATCTTGGAGAGCGAAATCTTTTCGTTGGCACGGTCGTAGACAGCCTGTGAGAATCCGTAGGGTCCACCGATGACGAACACAAGTCTTCTGGCAGTGGCTTGCTTTCTCTCTATCCACTTGGCAAACTCGATGCTGCGGAATTCCTGTCCGTGCTCATCCATCAGCACCACGGTGTCGGAAGGCTGAATCTGTTTCAATATCAGCTCCCCCTCACGGTCTTTCTGTTGTTGCTCGCTGAGGCTCTTGGTGTTCTTGAGCTCAGGGATGGTGGTGATGCTGAAAGGCATATAGTGGGTGATGCGCTCGGCATAGTCCTTGATGCCCGCGATGAAATGCTTGTTGACGGTCTTGCCGACCAAGATGAGTTCTGTCTTCATGAATGTTGAAACTTAATGTTGAAATTTGAACTATAGGATTCGTGAAACAATAGAATTCTTTACTCTTCACTCTTCGTTCTTCACTTCCTTCGCTTTCTTCTCGTCTCCATAGTATCCCGTTCCGATACGCTTTGGGTTTTTCGGGAACCAGCCTTTCTCGCAGCGATGCCGTTGCTCGAAGAGCTCACCGATACTCCATAGGCTGGAGGCCCCCACCACACCATGGAGGGCGGAAATCAAGACATTCTCTATCAGAAAGGCTGCAGCAATGGTGCCGATGCCCACCACGAGGAACACCCACCAATACTTGGTGCCTGTGTAGTACTCTGTTTTCAATACGATAGGGTGAAAAAGGCCTATCACAAGAAATGTGCAGACGGCAATGATGATGCCTGTGAAATGTAATTCCATATTCTTACCTATTTATATATATGATATTATATTGCTTAATATTTGCCTAAATCTATTTTCATTTCTATTTCAATGTGCAAAAATACAAAAAAAACTTCAATCTTGCCTTGTTTCTCAAATAATTTATATATCTTTGTAGGCAAAATAGCACTAGAGATGCTGTTTGGGGCGTGCCCCAGTTTATTATATGTAATCTTAATTAATAAAATAAATATTAACTATGGCTAATAACGCAGAATTAATCAAGCAGTGTGAGGAAAGAGCACAGCAGTGGCTTACACCTGCTTTTGACGAAGAAACCCGCAAGGAAGTACAGGCAATGCTCGACGCTGAAGATAAGTCAGCCCTCGTAGATGCCTTCTATCAGAACTTGGAATTCGGTACAGGTGGTTTGCGTGGCATCATGGGTGCCGGTACCAACCGCATGAACAAGTATATCGTTGGTATGGCCACACAGGGCTTCGCCAACTACATCCACAAGGCTTTCCCTGGACAGGAAGGTCTCTCTGTAGTCGTAGGTCACGACTGCCGCAACAACTCTCGTCTCTTCGCCGAGACCGTGGCTGCCATCTTCTCTGCCAACGGCATCAAGGCTTATCTCTTCGAGAGCCTTCGCCCTACACCAGAGATTTCTTTCGCCATCCGTGAGCTTGGTGCCAAGGCTGGTGTCAACGTTACCGCTTCTCACAACCCTAAGGAGTACAATGGCTACAAGGCTTACTGGGAGGATGGTGCACAGGTATTGGCTCCACATGATACTGGTATCATCGAGGAGGTCAACAAGGTTACTATCGACCAGGTGAAGTTCGAAGCTAACTGGGACTTGATCAAGATTATCGGTGGTGAGGTTGACTACGACTACATGACAGCTGTTCACACAGCCATGATTGACCAGGAAGTTATCAACCGTCAGAAGGACCTCAACATCGTTTACTCTGCTATGCACGGTACAGGTCGTGTTATCGTTCCTCTCTGCCTCCGTTCTTGGGGCTTCCAGAACATCAACGTGGTACCAGAGCAGATGGTAGTGGATGGCAACTTCCCAACCGTAGTTTCTCCTAACCCAGAGA